>NZ_JAMQQG010000024.1 GCF_023716925.1 Frankia sp. R82 | reverse complement strand
CCCCCCCCCCCCCCCCCCCCCCCCCCCCCCCCCCCCCCCCCCCCCCCCCCCCCCCCCCCCCCCCCCCCCCCCGCCCCGCCCCCCCCCCCCCCCCCCCCCCCCCCCCCCGGGCCGCGTCATGCCGGCTCGGGTTCGCCGTCGTGGTTACTGTTCGTGACCGGTATCGGGCGTGGGTGCGCGTCCCGACCGTCTGCTGACCATTCCCGCAGCCACCACAGGCCGCGTCGGGTATGTGCAAAGCGAGGCGTCCGGATGAAGACGTGACTCCAGGAAACATCCAGATCTTCTGGCCGAATTTCTGTGGGCGGTCGCGCTGTCGGGGCGCCGGTCCGGAAAATTCGTCTGGTAGCCCGCTGCTCAGCGGAAATCTCCTTTTTCGCCGTCGTCGGCCACGGGTTACTTCCTTCCCGGGTTGTTCCGTCCGGGTTTCCCTTCCCGGGAGGACGGACGGCCATGCCCGGCTGCACCTCGAGGCCGGCGTCCGCCCGCCCATGCGGCCCCATCCGCGGTCTCTTCCTGACGGGTCCCGGCACGGCTTCTGCCGGGTCGTCAGGTCAGGTCGTCCTTACCTCGCAGGGGCGCGAGGAATACGTCGGCCGGCTCGGCTCCGGCGGAGCCCCGGCGGTCGGTCGCGGCCATGTTTCGGACGGTCGAGCTGGCCGTCGTCCCGCCCCGGGCCGCCCGACGCCCGGTGGCAGCCGTGGTCCCGTGGTCCCGCGGGACCACGGCTGCCGGGGCACGGCGGTGCGGACACGGCAGCGCAGCGGCACGAAGGTGGCGGGGTCGCGGCGGGCGGCGACGAGAGGAGCGTCGGGTGTGGGACGGGTGCCGCCAGCGGTCATGATCCGTGCACGGTGGCTTCGGGGGGGCTGCTGTGGGTGGCCGGGTGGGTAAAACGTTTCCGGTTCTTAACACAACGTGTTGCTGAAAGTGGGTCGCCATCGTCCGAGGTGGCGGCTACCGTGAGAGCCCTAGCGTCTAAGCCGAGGTCCGGCATGGTGTCGGACCTCTCGGGAGGCCCCTCGGTGCCGCAGGTGCGACTACACCAGGAGGCCGGTGCCCGGTCCCTGATGGGGCTGGTCCCGGACTACCTCCGAGTAAGCGGGTGGGCGTGTGCCACGAACGCATGTCGTCGACACAAGCGTGCTGCTTTCTGATCCGGGCGCGCTGCTGCGGTTCGCGGAGCACAATGTTGTGCTCCCCCTCGTCGTCATAGGAGAGCTGGAAGGCAAGCGGAACCATCCGGAACTGGGCTGGTTCGCCCGGGAAGCCCTACGCCTCCTGGACGACCTGCGCATCCGGCATGGCCGTCTCGACCAGCCCATCCCACTGGCGGATGGGGGAACGCTTTGGGTGGAACTCAATCACACCGACGCCGCCGTACTTCCACCGGGGTTCCGGGTTGACACGAACGACTCCCGGATCCTGTGCGTGGCGATGAACCTGGCCGCCGAGGGGCACGAGGTCGTGCTGGTCACGAAGGACCTTCCGCTGCGGGTCAAGGCCTCGGTGCTCGGCCTGCCGGCGGAGGAGTACCAGGCCCTGTCGCCGGTGGACACCGGGTTCTCCGGGATGGCGGAGCTCACCGTCGACCAGGAGGATCTGGACCGCCTCTACTCCCGCGAGTACACCGAGATCCTGGCGGCGGCCGACCTGCCGTGCCACACCGGTCTGGTGCTCACCACGTCGGGTGGCAGCGCCTCGGCACTGGCCAGGGTCACCGCGGACAAGCAGGTTCGCCTGGTCCGCGGCGACCGGGACGCCTTCGGCCTGCACGGCCGCTCCGCCGAACAGCGGGTCGCCCTCGATCTGCTGCTCGACCCGGACGTCGGGATCGTCTCGCTCGGTGGTCGGGCCGGCACCGGTAAGTCGGCGCTCGCGCTGTGCGCGGGTCTCGAGGCGGTGATGGAACGCCGGGCGCACCGCAAGGTCGTCGTCTTCCGGCCGCTGTACGCGGTCGGCGGGCAGGAGCTCGGCTACCTGCCCGGCAGCGAGAACGAGAAGATGGCCCCGTGGGCGCAGGCCGTCTTCGACACCCTCGGCGCGCTGGTCTCCCCGGAGGTGATCGAGGAGATCGTCGACCGCGGCATGCTCGAGGTACTGCCGCTGACCCACATCCGTGGCCGTTCCCTGCATGACGCGTTCGTGATCGTGGACGAGGCGCAGTCGCTGGAACGCGGAGTGCTGCTCACCGTGCTGTCCCGGCTGGGGCAGGGCTCGCGGGTGGTGCTCACCCACGACGTCGCGCAGCGCGACAACCTGCGGGTCGGCCGGCATGACGGGGTCGCCTCGGTGATCGAGACGCTGAAGGGCCATCCGCTGTTCGCCCACGTCACGCTGACCCGGTCCGAACGATCGCCGATCGCCGCCCTGGTGACGACGATGTTGGAGGATCTCGTCCTGTAACGCGGTCCGGTGGGCCGGCTCGCGGGACCGTCGTGCGGCACATCGCCGGCGGTCCCGCGGGACACCGGGTCCAGGGAACGATCGGGCGGCGCGAGTGGTTGTGTCAGGTGACCTTCATCGGAGGTGACACCGCATGATCTTCGGTCGCCACAAGACCATCCTGCCCACCCCGGAGCAGGCACTGCCCGGTCGGGACCATCCCATCCTCGCCGGCGAGGTTCGGCACACGGTGCTCGGCACCTCGGTCACCGGACCGTTCCCCGCGGGCCTGGAGACGGCCGTGTTCGGGCTGGGCTGCTTCTGGGGCGCCGAGCGTGCGTTCTGGCAGGTACCCGGCGTGTACACGACGGCCGTCGGCTACGCCGGCGGGTCGACGCCGAACCCGACCTACGAGGAGACCTGCTCGGGGTTGACCGGGCACACCGAGGCCGTGCTCGTCGTGTTCGATCCCACGAAGGTCAGCTACGAGCAGCTGCTGCGGGTGTTCTGGGAGGGCCACGACCCGACCCAGGGCATGCGCCAGGGTAACGACGTCGGCACCCAGTACCGTTCGGCGATCTACACCACGTCCGACGCGCAGGCGAAGGCCGCCGCCGCGAGCCGCGACGCCTTCGCCGAGGTGCTCGCCGCGGCCGGGTTCGGCGCGATCACCACCGAGCTCGCCCCGGCCGGCCCGTTCTACTACGCCGAGGAGTACCACCAGCAGTACCTCTCCGACGCCAAGAACCCGCATGGCTACTGCGGTCTCGGTGGCACCGGAGTCTCCTGCCCCGTCGGCGTCGCGGTCGCGGAGTCCTGACCGGTCGTTGATCAGGCCGGATCGGCGGGGGTGAGGGCACCGTCGATGGTGTGGACGTCGCGGCCGACGGGGAGCTTCGCGACACTGTCGACGACCGCGGTCGGGCGGTAGGGGAAGCGTTCGATGTCGGCCCGGCCGGTGATGCCGGACAGCACCAGGACGGTGTCCATCCCGGCCTCGAGGCCGGCGACGACGTCGGTGTCCATCCGGTCGCCGATGACCACCGTCGTCTCGCTGTGCGCGGACAGCGTGTTCAGCGCGCTGCGCATCATCAGCGGGTTCGGCTTGCCGACGAAGTACGGGGTGATGCCGGTCGCCTTGGTGATCATTGCGGCGACGGCGCCGGTCGCCGGGAGCAGACCCTCGACGGACGGGCCGGTCGGGTCGGGGTTGGTCGCGATGAAGCGGGCGCCGCCCCGGACCAGCCGGATCGCCCGGGTGATCGCCTCGAAGCTGTAGGTGCGGGTCTCGCCGAGCACGACGTAGTCCGGTGACCGGTCGCTCAGGACATAGCCGACCTCGTGCAGGGCGGTGGTCAGGCCCGCCTCACCGACGACGTAGGCGGACCCGCCGGGCCGCTGGGTGTGCAGGAACAGTGCCGTGGCCAGCGCCGACGTCCAGATTCGCTCGGCCGGGATGACCAGGCCCGAGCGGGCCAGGCGGGCGGACAGGTCGCGCGCGGTGTAAATCGAGTTGTTCGTCAGGACGAGAAAGCCCAGGCCGGCGGCGGTGATACCGGCGATGAAGGCGTCGGCGCCGGGAATGGGATGTTCCTCGTGGACGAGAACGCCGTCCATGTCGATGAGATAGTTCTCGATTCGTCGTTCCGACATGGACCCTGATTCTGCCCTGCGGTCCGCGGTTCGCCGGCTTCGGGCGGTGGTGGCTCACAACACGGCGACTCCCGCCGCCACCTGGCCGGCGGGCAACATCAGGCACAGCGCCGGGACCACGAGCCACCGGCGCAGTCCCTCGTCGCTGGCGTAGCGATGGGCGTGTTCCGGGGCCCGGAACGGCCCCACCACCCCGCGGATCCGTTCGCCGGAGCCGCCGAGCACCACCACCGCCCAGGCTGCGGCCGTGACGTTGCCGGTCGGGTCCGGCAGCGCAGGGGATTCCCACCAGACCGGTGCCACGTCGATCATGCGTTCCCCCACATTCCGTGTGGCTGTTCCTCCGCGTTGCGCAACATCGTCCGTCTGTCGCGCGTGGGATGGTTTTTTTCCTGTTCATCGGACATACGCGCGGATGTGGCCGGGGGCCCGGCCGAAAAGTGTGAGCTGGCCGGGCGGGGTAGGCGTCCGTACCCAGGGGGGCGGACCGTGGCCTGACCCGTCCGGTCTGGCCCGGACGGGGGAGGGCCTCCCGTCGCGGGGGCCGGGCTCAGGCAGTCGCGATCATGATGGCGGGGGCAACGTCGACACCGGGTCGTGCGTCTGTTCTGTCGTTACTTCTCACCGCGGGGGGATCCGTGCGTCGCCGCCGTCATCAGTACCGGACCTGGGAGGAACTCTCCGGTCCGGAGCGCCGTCGTGGACTGGCGATTCTCGCCGTCGCCGGCGTCGGCGCGGTCATCGCGGTCTACCTCGTCGTGGGGGGTGAAGGCACGCGGGCCACGGCCGGCGCCCCGATCCCGCCCAGAACCGCGCCCGCCGCCGCCGGCACGGGCCCCGGCCAGGCGGCTCCGGTCGCATCGGCGCAGGTAGATCAGGGTCAGGTTGCCGCCTGGTACGCCGGCACGGCGCAGCTGCGCGGCGAGATCGTGACCGCGGTGGGGACGGTCCGGGCAGACATCCAGGCGGCCAACGGTCTTGCGCTACGACCAGCGTGCCAGCAGCTCGCCGAGATCGTCGGCCGCATCCCGGGCGCCGGCGCCCCAGTCGGCACCGGTACGGCGGGGCAGACCTGGAACGCGGGCGCCGCCGCCTACGCCGCGGCGGTCGCGACCTGCGGCAACCTCTTCGACGGCACGCCGCTCCCACCCGCGGTGCTGCTGGCGCGCACCACCGAAAAGCTCAACACCGCCGATGGTCACTGGGCCCGGCTCGCCGCGCAGATCGGCGCGCCGGCCCAGATCGTTCCGGCCGACGGCCAGCTCCCACCCCGCTGATCCCACCGCCCTGGCGAGTCGGACCGCGCCCGGGTGTCTGAGCGGGGACCCACCCCCGCCCGGAGGCCCGCCCGCGGCGGCACCCGAGGCGGGCGGGTGTCCACGGCGACGCCCGGAACGGGGACCACGCTTCGGGTGGACCCCCGGGCGTCAGGATCCGCCGGTGGGACGGCGAAACAGGACGGCGGTGGGAGCGGCCGGGGTGAGGGTGGCCTTCGACGGGGTGAACAGGAACGACTGCTGCGGCAGGCCGTTCGGGCCGAGCAGGAAGGCCCGTTCGATCGACTCGATCTGGATGCGGGCGCCGAGGTCACGGCCGGCGCCGACGACGCGGGTCGCCTCGATCGAGGAGATGTCCTCGGCGACGGTACCGGCGGGCAGCTCGACGGCGGTCGCGGCGGGAACGTCGCGGCGCAGCGCCCAGAGTGGATAGATCTTGGCCGAACGGTAGGTCTGGGCGCTGCCGGACAGGCGAACGCCGACGGACACTCCGACCCAGTTGTCGTCGGTGTTCGGCGGGCCCACCGTCGTCTTGCGAATGATCAGGTAAACGTAGTTGCGCGGGTCGCTGATCTTGGTGGCGGAGTTCGGCGCCTTGTCGTTGTCGATCTTTCCTTCGCGCTGGACCTCCTGCGCCATCACCCAGTACGTCCAGGGATTCGCATCCAGTTGGCGTTCGCGGGCCTCGGCGCTCGGGTCGAGGGCGTCGGCGGCGGACAGCGCGAAGCGCATCGAGGCGTCCGGGTTCGGGCACATGGTGTTGTTGGCCGTGCAGGTGCCGAGCACGGGATGGGTGCCCTCGTAGCGTCCGGTGAACGGCACCGTGGTGTGTTCCGGGCCCTGGATGAGGGCACTGCCGGGGACCGCGGCGCCCGTGGCGTCAATCTCCACCTGGTAGGTCCACTCGATGTCGGCGGTGCGGCCCCACTGGGCCATGAGCTCTGCGGTGGAGCTGCCACCGTCCTCGTTGCTCCACACCATCGAGTAGGTCAGCAGCCGGTGCCCGGCGACGGCGGTCGGCGCCTCGGAGTGGAAGGCGAGCAGGGGCGTGTCGTCCACGGCGTTCTGGAACGGACCGCCGGTGGCTCCGGCCGGGGCTGTGGCGTCGGGTGGCCCGGTCCGGCCGTACACGACGGGCGCGTGGGCGAGGGCCTGGTAGGCGGTGTCCTGCGGGACCACGGTGCGGTAGGTGAGGCTGGTCAGCCGGGCCGAGGTGGCGGCCTGGGCGGAGCGGTCGGCGGCGAACGCGACCCGCAGGGTGTGGTCGCCCTTGGCAAGGTGGCCGAGGGCGAGGCTGCGCCGGATCGGGAAGGAGGCGGGAATGACGATGTCGGTGCTGTAGGTGTTGTCGACGAACAGCGACACCACGGCCGACTCGCTGCCGGGGGAGCCCCAGGACACACCGGGCGCGGCGGTCGTCACGTCCAGCAGGACCTCGCCGTCGGCGGCGGTGCGAAACGGCGTGGCGGAGCTCTGCCCGCGGTTCACCACGATCTCGGCGGGTGGATCGACCTTTTTGTCGCCCGAGCTGCAGGCCGCGAGGCCCATCGTCATCGTGGCGGTGGCCGCCACCGCCGCGAGCACCCGCCGCAGTCCCCTGGACACCGCGTTTCCCCTCTCGGAGCCGGCAGGCTCGCCACCCACGTGGCCGTCCCCACCCCACCGGTCCCGACACCATCCTGCTCCGACCCGGGTGGCCGGCTGGCATCGGTATGGCGCCGAGGGTGGGCGCGTCGGCGCGCGGTGACGGCGGGTGGTGCGGCGCGGCGCGGGGGTGCCAGTGCCGCGTGGTGAGACGGGTCTCGTCGAGTGGCCGTTCGGTGTCGGTCCGGGCGGGTGGCAAGGGGCGGATGTCCCGCCATCGCCGTACCGGGACGGCGCCTGCGCGGCCGTCTCCCGGGCCGTCTGGCTGGTCGCGCCGTGGGCCGGTCGGATTGTCGCGGCGGGGGCGTGGTGTTCCCCACGCTCGGTCCGGCCGAGGTCGGTGACGGCGTCGTCAATCGTTGGGCGGATACGGTCGACGGGCGGGCACGGCGCCGGCGGGGAACGCGCGGCCGGCCGTGGGGCAGCCGACGAACTGTGGGCCTGTGATTCGAGCCGGAGCGGGAGAGGGATTCGTGCGCAAGTTCGTCATCATGGGAGTGCAGGGCAGCGGCAAGGGAACCCAGGCGACGATGCTGGCGCGGGATTTCGACCTCGTCCACATAAGCGTCGGCGACGTTTTTCGCTGGAACGTCCAGAATCACACGAAACTCGGCGCGCAGGTGAAACGGACGGTCGCGGCCGGCCGGCTGGTGGGTGACGATCTGGTCGAGGCGGTCGTGCGTACGCGGCTCGCCGAGCACGACTGGAACTACGGTTTCATCATCGACGGTTTTCCGCGTAACGCCCGGCAGGCCGAGTTCTTTCTGGAAAGCTACGACATCGACGGTGTCATCTATCTGGATCTGCCGGACGAGGAGGTCTACCGGCGGGTGCTGGCCCGCCGGCTGTGCTCCCGCTGCGGCCTGGACTACAACCTGATCGCCAGCCGGCCGATCGTCCCGGACACCTGCGACGGATGCGGCGCACCGCTGGTGAGCCGGCCCGACGACAATCCGCAGGCGCTCGCGGTGCGGTTGCGGGACTACCACGAGAAGACGCTGCCGGTGATGGAGATCTTCCAGCGCAAGGAGTTCGTCGCCGTCGTCGACGCCCGGCGCGAACCGAAAGCGGTGCAGACCGAGATCCGGGGATACTTCGATCTCCCGGAACTCGCCCCCGCCGCCTTCTGATCGGATTCTGACCGGTCAGGCCTTCGCGAACACGATTGCCAGGCCGCCGGATCCGCCGACGCCGACGCTGCCAAGCCCGCCCTTGACGCCGTGTCCGGTGAAGCTGATCGAATGTGCGACACCGCCGACGCCGACATCCGAGGTAATGGTGTAGCCGGCGGCCGGCAGGGCGCGGCGGTAGAAGGTGACCATTTCTTCGGTGGGCACCCCGGTCAGCGCCACGGTCGAGGTGGCACCGGCGGATGTCCCGACCTTGGCCTTTGCATTCGGCGGGACCGGGAAATCGGCTGGCACATTGGTGCCGTGCAGCGCGCCCGCGCCGGTGACGGCATCCAGGCGACCCACTCCGGGAATCGAGGCGCCGACCGAACTGGGCAACGCGGTGGGCAGTCTGGACGCCAGGCTGGTCGGCAGCGCGGTGGGCAGGCCCAGCTGCGTGCTCGCGCTCGGCGACGGGGCGCTGCCGTCCACGCCGTCGGATCCACCCGAGTTGCACCCGCTGGCGAGCGCGGCCATGCCCACGAGCGCAATGCCCGCCACGATGCGGCCCGTTCGGATGCGGGCTCCCCGCACCGACCCGGGGAGCCCTGCCGGCCGGGGTAGCTGTGCCTCCGGGCCGAGGTCGGGCTGGGTGTCCCGCATGCTGCGTCCTTCCTGGAAAGCCGGGTCGTGTCCGGGGGCCTGTGTCCGATCTGTGTTTCCCGTCACGACCCTAGCCCGGGTGGGGGGTGTCACGGGTGGCGCTGTCGGCAGAACGTCACGACCACCGGCCCAGGCGTGGCCCCCCATCCGATGTGGGCTGCGGCTCCGTTGCGCCTGCCGACCAGGGAAGACGGCTCCGTCGGCCTAAGGACGGCCAAAACTTCGGATTTGCCGTACTAGTTATGTTTAGCCATGATGGGGCTAGGGTAACCGCTCATCCTGACTGTTGCCTCGACTGTGCTCCCGGTGCACAGGGGCTCTCGGGCTCCGGGTGGTGGGTCGAGGGCGGTAGGACGATGATGTCCGTGACAATTGTGGATCAGTCGTGCACCTGCGGTGAGATCAGCATCATCGACACATAAAGTGAGGTTGCATGTACAGCTCGAGGTGCGACGTCTCTGGGCGTAGCTGCTGTGTCGCGAGCACCCAGCCTCCGCTCGTTCACTGAACGTGACTGTCACCAACAATGCGGTCATCGGTGTTGCTCTCAGCTACATCGAGGCGAACCCGGATGACGTGGACCTCGTCCGGTCTCTCATCGTCCTGGCGCTGCATGGGCCGCCGATCACAGCCCGCAGCACCACTCCGGCTCACGTGACCTGTCGGGCCGCCGTGGTCTCTCCCGACTGGCGGGTCCTGGAAGTCGTCGACACCTCGTCCGCCACCTGGCAGCTCCCGACCGGTCACCTCGCCGCGGCCGACGTGTCCCTGCTGGGTGCATCGCTGAGACTGGCCTCCCGACATGGCGGCGTCGACCCGAACCTGGTGATCCCCGACGGCATCGTGGCCTTCGACGTGGACGCCATGGTCGCGCCGGCTGCGGCCGGGCTTGGTGAGCCCGAACACGTCCACTACGCGGTGACCTACCTGTTCCACGTCGAGGACCGTGACCTCGCCGTGTCGGAGGCCCGGGCGCATGCCGTGCGCTGGGTCGACCCGGGACGGATCCCCGGTCGCCTGGGCACCAAGCTCTCACTGCTGTCCCGCCAGGCCCGGCTGGTGCGCTGACCTCGATGCCCGGCCGCCGTCGGCCGCCGTCGGACGGCGTCAGGTGGACGGCGTCAGGTGGACGGCGTCGGACGGCGCATCCAGGCTCGGGTCCCGAAGCTGGTGACCGATGTGCTGGCGACCTGCGCCGCAACGGTCAGTGCCGCGACCAGGTCGGCGCTGCCCGTGGCGCCCGCACCCCCGCTTGCGTGCGCCGAGGTGGCCGCACGGGCGAGCGCCCAGGCGAACGCCCCGTGCAGCACGTCCCCGGCGCCAAGAGTGTCCACCGCCTGAACGGCGGGCGGGTGGATCGCCCCGCTGCCCGCGCCGTCCGCCCAGCGGATGGGATCGGAACCGGCGGTGACCGCGGCGAACGACGGCCCGCGCGTCAGCAGGTATCGCAGGGTGTCCGCAACCACATCCTCGCCGTCGGCCGGGGCTGTCGGCGGGCTGCCGCTGGCAGCGCCGGGCGGGCGGAAGGTAGCGCCGGCGATCGCGACGTCGAGGTGGGAGAGCAACAGGTCGGTGCCGGGTTTCCAGGAGCCGGCGTCGAGGATGACCGGCGGGCGCCGTCCGGCGCCGGGCGTTGCCCGGTCGTCGGCCAGGGCGGTCAGCACCTCGAGCGCGGCAGCGGGCTGGTGGCCGTCGACCAGAACGACGGATGCCTGCGAGAGCAGGGCTTTCGCCGCCTCGCATGCGGGCGTGACGGTGACCGCCACCGGTGGCCGGTCAAGCGGCGGGGCGTCCGGCTGCGGGGCATGTGCGGAGACCACGGCACGCTGGCCGGAGGGTGAGCTGACCATGATGGCCGAGACGGGCAGGATCGCCTCGCCCGGGCGCAGGTCGAGATGGGTGACCTCGGCGGTGGCCAGATCCGCGCGCACCGCCTGTGCCAGGGGGCCGGTGCCGACGGCGCTCAACAGCACCGCCCGACCGCCCAGGTGCGCGAAGGTCACCGCCGCGCCGGTGGCCGGGCCGCCGGCTGCCGTCGTGAGCTGGGTGGCCACGATCTTCTCGTCCGCGTGCGGTGGGTGCCGCACCTGGTAGATCGTGTCGTACGTGGTCAGGCCGATGAACAATCCCAACGGCGACGCCTCCCTGACGCGCTGCGGTGGCTCCGGGATGGCGGTTCGTTCGCGGGGGTGAACGCCGGTCGGCTTGCCGGCCGGGCTCGGTGGCTGATCGGTCACCCGACCATTCTCGTTGCGCCGGCGCGCCGTGTCCGGCCGCGGAGCGGGCTGGCGACACAGTGTGCGCCCACTGGCGAATATTCCGGTGGGGCATACCTTCGCGTGCGTTTCCTTCGCTACGCGATGACGCCGATGGGGCACTCTGCTGACAGCCGGATAAACCCTTGTCCGCAAGCATCCGGAACATCGGGATGGAAACATCCCGGTGTTACATCGCCGTCCGTCTGGTCGACGCGGTAAAAGCTGGGAACCAAAGTGCTCCGTGCTCTTCTTATGGATGTTCGAAATAGCTACACAGATTGTGTGTGGCAACTGTCGACGCTCCGGTGGAGCGCGGGAACGGTCCTGGTGGCTGCCGGTCTGTGCGGCGGCCTGCAGCCCCATGCGACCGACGAGGTCACCTCGAGCCGGACCGTCGAGGCGAAGCGGGCGTCCGCCGTCGCGCCGGCAGCGCCCACGGCGGGAGTGCCGTTGTCGCTGTTGCGCTCGGCCGAACAGTCGTCCGGCAGGGTGCTGGGGGCGGCGGTGGGTGTGACGCCCGTACTGACAGTGAACCTGTCCGCGTCCACCGGGGCCGCGCTGACGATCGTGCCGGTCGTCGCGACCAGCCCGGTGGCCAGCGCGGTAGCCGGTACCGCCACCCCACCACCGGCGGCGCCGGTACCGGCGGGCCTGGAGGCTCAGGTGCGGGCGTACCTTGCCGGGCGGCCCGGGCATGTCAGCGTCGCCGTGTACGACGCGGTGGCCGGGACGACGGTCGCGGTCACCGATCCGACGGTGGTCGGCTACGAGATGGCGAGCACGGTGAAGCTCGACATCCTGACCGCGCTGGTCCGCAGCGCCGGACCGGCCGGCACCCTCACCGCCCGGCAGCGCATCCTGGCTCGAAAGATGATCTCGGTGAGTGACAACGACGCCGCCCTCGCCCTGTGGCAGGACGCCGGTGCCGGCGCCGGTATGAGCACCTTCTTCGCCCAGCTGGGTATGGCGGCCACCAGCGTCGACCCGAACGGGCACTGGGGCCTGACCCGGACGACCGCGGCCGATCAGCTCGCCGTGCTGCGCGCGATCTCCTACCCGGGAATCCTGACCGCCGCGCAGCGAGTGGTGATCACCAGCCTGTTGCAGACCGTGATTCCCGCGCAGCGCTGGGGCCTGACCGGCGGGGTGCCGTCCGGTGTGGCGGTGGAGCTGAAGAACGGCTGGCTGCCGCGGACCGACGGCTGGGTGATCACCAGCCTGGCGCACGTCCACGGCGCCGGCCGGGACTATGTGATGGCGGTCTACTCGAAGGACGGCCCGAGCATGCGCTCCGGTATCGACACCGTGCAGGGGCTGTCCGCCCTGGCCTGGAACGCGACCGCCGCCTCGCCGCCGCTGGCTGGCTGACGCTGGGTGGCTGAGTCGCACGCGGTTGCGCGCAACCGCGCACGGGACCCGTACGGCTCGAGCGGTCCCGCGGGACCGCTCCGAGGTGGCGTGGCGGTGACCGGGCCACCTCGGAGCGGATGTGTCAGCCGCTGAAGCGGGCGACGGCGCGCATCTTGTTCATCGCGTCGAGCGCCGCGACCTTGTACGACTCGGCCAGCGTCGGATAGTTGAAGACACTGTCGACGAGGTAGTCGACCGTACCGCCGCAGCCCATCACGGTCTGCCCGATGTGGACGAGCTCGGTGGCGCCCGTGCCGAACACGTGCACGCCGAGCAGGCGTCGGTCCTGCGGGCTGACCAGCAGCTTCAGCATGCCGTACGAGTCGCCGAGGATCGCGCCGCGGGCAAGCTCGCGGTAGCGGGCGATGCCCACCTCGAACGGGATGGCCTGTTCGGTCAGCTCGTCCTCGGTGCGCCCGACGTAGGAGATCTCCGGGATGGTGTAGATCCCGATCGGCATGAGCTCGGCACGCAGCGCGTTGACCTCCTCGCCGCAGGCGGCGTAGGCGGCCAGCCGGCCCTGCTCCATCGACGTCGCGGCCAGTGCCGGGAAGCCGATGACGTCGCCGACGGCGTAGATGTGCTCGACCTCCGTGCGGAAGTCGGAGCCGACCTTGATCCGCCCACGACTGTCCGCGGACAGGCCCGCCGCCGGCAGGTTGAGGATGTCGGTGAGGCCCTGGCGCCCGGCGGAGTACATCACCGTGTCCGCTGGGAGCTTCTTGCCGCTTTCGAGCAGGGTGAGCGTGCCGCCGTTGTGCCGTTCCACCGAGACGACCGACTCGCGGAAACGGAACGTCACGGCAAGATCCCGCAGCTGGTATTTCAGTGCCTCGACGATCTCGACGTCGCAGAAGTCGAGCATACGGTCCCGCCGCTCGACGACTGTGACCTTCGAGCCGAGCGCGGCGAACATCGAGGCGTACTCGATGCCGATCACCCCGGCGCCGACGACGACCATCGATCGCGGCAGCTTCTCCAACGCGAGGATCTGGTCGCTGTCGACGACCGTGCGGCCGTCGAAGTCGACCGTGTCGGGCCGCGCGGGCCTGGTGCCGGTCGCGATGATGATCCGCTCGGCATGGACCCGCCGGTCCTCGATGTCACCCGCGGCCCGCACGCTCACCGTGTGCGGGTCGATGAAGCTCGCCAGGCCCGTCAGCAGCGTGACGTGGTTGCGGCTGAGCTGGTTGCGGATGACGTCGATCTCGCGGCTGATGACATGTCGGGTTCGTGCCGACAGGTCACCGACAGTGATATCGTCCTTGACTCGATAGCTCGAGCCATACAGCTCACGTTGCGACATGCCCGTGAGGTAGATAACAGCTTCGCGCAGGGTCTTCGACGGGATCGTGCCAGTGTTGATACTGACCCCGCCGATCATCTCCCGCTTGTCCACAATCGCGACCCGCCGGCCAAGCTTGGCTGCCGCGATCGCAGCCTTCTGCCCGCCGGGCCCGGACCCGATGACGAGGACGTCATAGTCGAACACCGGCACCTCCCCGCATTCTTTCCGGCTCCCGGTGAACCAGAGGCTATCTGTCGGGACGACGCCCGAAGCGATGTTGCACCGGCTTTTTACGTTTATTTCTTCCAGACGCTTTCCCCGGGGCGTTTCAGCCACGCAATATCACATAAAGTAGGCAATCCGGGTCTCTCCGTCATACCCGAGATGGGCGGTTCCGTGTTAGCTGAGCCACTCGCTCATCCCCTTTGTGATCATGTTTGGGTGTGAACGGTCCGGCGGGTGGTCGGCCGCCCTCGCGCCCTGGTGGGCCAGCCCCTCGCTGTCGTGGAGCACGGCCCTGACCGGCGGCGGGGTGGGCGGCGTCAGCTGACCGCCGCCCGTGATGTCGGTCCCGTGACCAAACAGGACGCCTTTCATGGTGGCCAGTGTGGCACAGATCTCGAAACGGTTCGAAAGGGTCCGGCAAACAGGCAACACGCCCATGGTGCGGGATCACCCAAGAATTTTTGGCAGGTTGCCCGTAACGGACGGCCGGCGGTCTCGTTAGACAGGTCGCGGGGGTCGTGGAGGCTGTCTGGGGGGTCTTCCACGACTCCCGCCGCCGTCGAGCCGACCATCACTGTCGGGACGGGCGCCTGGTCGCACTGGCCGGCGTACGGGAGGGATGGCAGGCCAGGGACGCGACGGCCGGCCGCCGGCTCCGGAGCGGACGCGCTCCGGAGCCGGCCCAGCCAGCCCAGCCCGGCCTTGGCGCCGCGCGGTGCCGTGGCGGCGCCGTGCTTACGGGTGGGTCATCGACAGGACGTCGAGGGCCGCGTCGAGCTGGGCCTCGGTGAGTTTGCCGGCCTCGATGTAGCCGCGCTCGAGCACGACCTCGCGGATCGTCTTCTCCTCGGCGAGCGACAGCTTGGCGACCTTCGCCGCCTCCTCGTACCCGATGTACTTGTTCAGCGGCGTCACGATGGACGGCGACGACTCGGCGAACCGCCGGCACTTCTCCACGTTCGCCTTGATCCCGTCCACGCACCGGTCGGCCAGCAGGACGCTGATCGTGGACAGGATGTGGATCGACTCGAGCAGGTTGCGGGCGATCACCGGCAGCATCACGTTGAGCTCGAAGTTGCCGGCCGACCCGCCGAACGCGACCGCCGCGTCGTTGCCGACGACCTGCGCGACGACCTGGCAGACCGCCTCCGGGATGACCGGGTTGACCTTGCCCGGCATGATCGACGAGCCCGGCTGCAGGTCCGGCAGGCTGATTTCGCCGAGCCCCGCCCGCGGCCCCGACGACGCCCAGCGCAGGTCGTTGGCAATCTTGTAGAGCGAGATCGCGATGACCCGCAGGACACCGGACGCCTCGACCAGCCCGTCCCGGGACGCCTGCGCCTCGAAGTGGTTGCGGGCCTCCGTCAGCGGCAGCCCGGTGTTCGCGGCCAGTTCCTCGATGACGGCGGCGGAGAACCCGGGCGGCGTGTTGATTCCGGTACCCACCGCGGTACCACCAAGCGGCAGCTCGCCGATCCGCGGCAGCGCCACGTTCAGGCGCTCCACCCCGAGTCGCACCGCCGCCGCATACCCACCGAACTCCTGACCGAGCGTGACCGGGGTCGCGTCCATCAGGTGGGTACGTCCCGACTTCACCACCTCGGCGAACTCGGTCTCCTTGCGACCCAGCGACGCCGCCAGGTGCTCCAGCGCCGGGATCAGCTCCTGCACGATCCCCTGCGTGGCCGCCACGTGGATGGACGACGGGAACACGTCGTTGGACGACTGGGACGCGTTGACGTGGTCGTTCGGATGCACCGGACGGCCCAGACGCTCGGACGCCAGCGACGCCAGCACCTCGTTGGTGTTCATGTTCGACGACGTGCCGCTACCGGTCTGGAACACGTCCAGCGGGAAGTGCTCGTCCCAGTCGCCGCGCGCCACCTCGGCCGCCGAGTCCCGGATCGCCTCGGCGATGTCGCCGTCCAGCACCCCGAGCTTGGCGTTCACCGTCGCCGCCGCCGCCTTGATCCGCGCCAGCGCCTGGATGTGCGCCCGCGAGATCCGCTGACCCGAAACGGGGAAGTTCTCCACCGCCCGCTGCGTCTGCGCCCGCCACCGGGCCGACGCCGGTACCCGGACGTCGCCCATGCTGTCGTGCTCGATGCGGTATTCCTGCTCGCTCATGCGCCCGTTCTCCCGATGTTCCGTCGCCATCGACCCGACCGACCAGCCCGGCGACCGGCGCCTCGCCACCCGCGTGGGGCCCAGTGCGCAGCACGCGAGCGGGACAGCGCGCAGTACGCGCGTGTACGCCGATCCCACCGCCGACCCTAGGACATCTGACGCGTACGGTCCCCCCACGACCGTGCGCCCGGCCTCGCATCACAACGTCACCGCAGCGGCCTTGGCCCCCGTTCCCCGAGCCGCGACCGCTGCACCGCTGCACCGCTTGAGCCGTGCTGCCTGCGCCGGTGGGACGCCGAGGGCCAGTGCGAGGAGGCGAGAGTGTCACGCTTCCAGCCGGCGAAATGCCAGCTCAGTGACGTCTCGCTCGACATTGACCGCCTCATGGCCGTACACGGCTGTCGACTCAACCCGAAGGACGAGACAGAACCGGTCGACGGACTGCAGGGTTTCCGTGAGTTCACGGTAATCTCGTTTGAGTAGGTGAACTGCCGCGCGGTTTGCAATGGCGGTCTGTCCGCATATCAGGATCACGGGACGCGTCGCCGTGGGCGGTGTGAACTTTGCCACGAGTGCGTACTGGTGTTCTTCGCTCCAGGAGAAGCTCTCGCCGCCGATGCGGAACGCGTTTGTCCTGGCTGATCCCGGGGTTCCGGCGAGGAGGGCGACTCCCGGCAGATGGGCGGCCAGATGTCCACCCGTTCTAGGGTTTGATCCGCCCCAGGGGCCGCCCAGGCAGAACTCGGTGCGATCCCCGTTGCTCTCTCTCAGCTCGTCGCATGCTCGAACAGAGGATCTCGCTCGGAGCTGGTGCACAAGTACGGCTACCTCAAGGAGAGCCTGAACGTCCTGATGGTCCATGGAGCCCGGCTTGCTCCATTTGTTGTTCATGACAATGAGGCAGGTTCCGCTGGGACTCACGCCAAAAAAAGCTGCTCTGCGCTGCAGAACGCGAGCGTTTTTCGCCCGCTGCCAAAGCCAGACCGTTCCGCCGCTGAGGACGCTTGTGACAAGACCGACAGTGATGTTCCATAAAACTGCGGACAATTGACTCCCCCTGCGCTGCACCGGTGGTGGCAGGATAATTCACCGGCGGCTTGCGCGACGCGGGTGGCTGCTGCCGCAGCCTGATCGCGGGCCGGTCCAGGTGCGAACACGGTCCAAAGCCTCGCGGGCGGGCAGGGTGACGCGGCGGTGGTGCAGGACTGTTCTCGACGCCGCGTTTCGCGACGCTGCACAGGGAGCTGGACCGTGGCGTGGGTTCGGCCGCCACATCTGGCCGGCGTTCGCCCCCGGGACGGGAACAGGCGGCCCCCCGCCGCCTGCCCGGCGACTGGTGCTGGCCTTGGCACTGGAGTCCAACTGGATCTCGGCAGGTCGTGTCGGCACGGAGTCCGTCAGTATCGAAATCCGCCAGTATCGAGAATCGAGACGGTCGGTTGCCACCGGCGGTCGACCGTGACGGACGGGTCGGCCGTAAGACAGGGCGCTGTGCCGACGGGCGCGGGGTGGGACGGGCGGGAACAACGACGACGCCGCGGCACCCGGGGGCCGCCACCGACCTGCGAGAGATCGGTGCCAGACGTGGTGGGTGCCGCGGCGTGGAGGGTCGGGTGGGTGGTGGTGCGGATCGAGCCGAGGCGACGTGGCAGACCGGGAAGGTCGGCAGCGCGGCTGGCCGCTGCCTGGTCCCCCCGGCCTAACGCATCACTAGGAAGCGGCGGTCTCGCGCTCGCGGGCGCGCATGTCGCGACGGAGCTCGGGGGGAAGCGCGAACAGGAGGTGCTCGTCGGCGGAGGTGACCTCCTCGACGTCGGCGAAGCCGCGCTCGGCGAGCCAGGCCATGACGCCGGTGACGAGTTCCTCGGGGACGGACGCGCCGGAGGTGACGCCGACGGTCTCGACGCCGTCAAGCCAGCTGTCCTGGACCTCGGTGGAGTCGTCCACCAGGTAGGAGGCGGGGGCGCCGGCGTCGAGGGCGACCTCGACGAGGCGGACGGAGTTCGAGGAGTTGGCCGAGCCGACGACGATCAGGAGCTCGACCTTGTCGGCGATGTCCTTGACGGCGACCTGGCGGTTCTGGGTGGCGTAGCAGATGTCCGAGTTCGGCGGACCCTGCAGGTGCGGAAAACGCTCCCGCAGGGCGTTCACCGTGGTCATCGTCTCGTCGACGGACAGGGTGGTCTGCGAGAGGAAGGCGACGTGCTCGGGGTTGCGGACGACGACGCGAGCGGCGTCCTCCGGACCGTCGACCAGGTGGATACGCTCGGGCGCCTGCCCGGTGGTACCCACGACCTCCTCGTGGCCCTCATGGCCGATGAGGAGGATGTCGTAGTCCTCCCGGGCGAAACGGCGCGCCTCGGAGTGGACCTTGGTGACCAGGGGGCACGTCGCGTCGATGGTGCGTAGCTGGCGCGCGGCGGCCTCCTCGTGCACCGTCGGTGCGACACCATGCGCGGAGAAGACAACGGTGGCACCTTCGGGCACTTCTTCCGTCTCCTCGACGAAGATTGCGCCCTTGGCCTCCAACGTCTTCACGACGTGCAGGTTGTGCACGATCTGCTTGCGCACATAGACAGGTGAGCCGTAGAGCTCCAGCGCCTTCTCCACGGTCACGACAGCTCGATCGACACCGGCGCAGTAGCCGCGCGGCTTGGCAAGAAGGACCCGGCCCATGCAGGGCAGTCTACGCGGTCAGGGCCGTGCGCCAAGAGGCTCGAGGGATGCGTCACCCGATGGCGAGAGCGTCCTGACCGGTCCGGACAAGGGCCGTTCGTCGTCGCGACGGCTGTCCTCGCGACCGTCGCAGACGTTGTCGGACGTCCCCGCTACGGTGCCCCGTATGGCCCTGACCTCGACACCCGAGCAGCCCTTGCCGGTGCGCACCGTCTCGCGCGCGGTCGGGGACTGGATCCACCGGCTCGGTCGGGTGTGGGTGGAGGGGCAGGTGACGCAGGTGGTGCGCAGGCCTGGAATGGGCACTGTTTTCCTCACCCTGCGGGACCCCGTGGCGGATATCTCCTTGCGGGTCACCTGCCCGCGTGCGGTCTGCGATGCGGTGGGTCCCGCGCTGGTGGACGGGGCGCGGGTGATCGTGTGGGGCAAGCCGTCGTTCCACCCGGGCCGGGGCACGCTTTCCCTTGCGGTGACGGAGATTCGTCCGCTCGGGGCCGGGGCGCTGCTGGCCCGCCTCGAACAGCTGCGGGCCACGCTCGCCGCCGAGGGGTTGTTCGCGGCGGCCCGCAAGCGGCGCCTGCCGTTCCTGCCGGCGGCGGTCGGGCTGATCACCGGGCGGGCCAGTGCGGCCGAGCGTGATGTCGTGGAGAACGCGCGGCGGCGCTGGCCGGCGGTACGCATCGAACTGCGGGAGGTCGCCGTCCAGGGGCCACTGGCCGTCGGCCAGGTGATCGAGGCACTGCGGGAGCTGGACGCGCAGCCGGAGGTCGAGGTGATCGTTGTCGCGCGCGGCGGCGGCTCGTTGGAGGACCTGCTGCCCTTCTCGGACGAGGCGCTGCTGCGGGCGGTGGCGGCCACGCGGACCCCGGTGGTGTCGGCCATCGGACACGAGCAGGATGCTCCACTGCTCGACTTCGTGGCGGATGTCCGGGCCTCCACGCCGACCGACGCGGCCAAACGGGTCGTGCCCGACGTCGGCGAGCAGTCGGCGGCGGTCGCCCAACTGCGGGCCCGTGGGCGCCGTGCGCTCGGCCACCGGCTCGACCGGGAGGAGCGTCGGCTCACGGATCTGCGCCGCCGGCCCGTCCTTGCCGCCCCCTGGGGTGAGCTCGATCGCCGCCAGCAGGACGTGGCGGCGCTGCTGGCCCGCGCGCGTCGCTGCGTCCGTCATGCCCTCGAGGTTGCCGATCGTGATGTCGTGGCGACCCGGGCGCGGATGCGGGCGTTGTCCCCGGCGGCGACGCTCGAGCGGGGCTACGCCGTGGTCCAGCGAGCATCCGACGGGGCGGTCCTGCGGAAACCCGGCGAGGTCACGGTGGGTGACGAACTGGCCGTGCGCCTGACGGGCGGTCAGCTACGCGCTGTGGTCGCCGATGGCTGACTCGTGCCGGCGCCGCCGGACACCAAAAGCCGTGTTCAGGTAGCCACTGGCCGTGGCTAGGCCGTCTGTGGTCGCTGCGGGGTGGCGGAAGCAGCGGGGTCGGTGGCAGCCAGGCGGGCCCGGGCGCCGTCGAGGAAGGCCTGACAGGCATGGGCGAGCTGCTCGCCGCGCTCCCACAGAGCCAGCGACTGCTCCAGGGTCACCCCACCGGCCTCCAGCTGGTGGACGACCTCCTCCAGCTCCGCCCGGGCCTGCTCGTAGCTGCCGGGAGTCGATCGGGTGCCCGGTGCGGGAGCCTCAGATGGTGACGGTGCGTTGTTGCGCCGCGGGGAAGCGTCAGCGGGTCCGGTGTCGTCGATGTCACTTGTCGTCGTGCTCCGGGAACTTTCCGGCATCGCCACCTCCGGGCCGTCTAATGAGCGGTTCCTTGTTGGTCCGGGCCCCGGGCCCGATCGTGCTGCTGCGGCGCGTCCGGCGTGGCCGGACGCATTCCTGTCGGCCCGCCCACCAGTATTGCCGACGCGATCCGTGGCACCCGGGTGGCGGGTCCGGCCAGCGAAATCCCACTGCCACCCGGCGCAACGTGGTACCAAGCGCAGGACAATAATGGTCGAAGTGGGATGGCCTGGGAAAGATCCATAGTGCAGGGTCAGGGCCATCGCAGTACAGGGCCATCGCAGTACGAGGTCACCGCGAGACGTTTCCGATTGACGGTGGTCCGGTAGGCACCGGCCTCGTCTGACTGACCGCTCCGTCGCGGGCGGTTCGGAGGTAACACGCATGCCCGGCGCACGTCCGACGTCCCGACGCCAGGCCGTCGGTGGCTTCCATTCCCACGGCCGGTCCTCGGCTGCCACACCGACCGTCGCACCGGCGGGCCCGCTGCGGTCGCCGCGCGCCGCACGGCCACTCGTCCGGCGCGCGGCGGGCCTCGTCCTCGGCCTGGCCGTGCTCCTTCCCGTTGCCACCGCGGTGAACGACGGGCATGACGGTCACCCCGGCAGCCCGCCGCCCGTCGCCGCCGGCGTCGCCCAGCACTGACCGTCGTTTTCGTCGCGGCGGGGCCGGCCACCCATCAATGGCCTCGGCCGGGCGGGCATGACCGCAGGCAGAATCAGTCGGCGGTTTTCGTCGTCGTCGCGCGACAATGGGCCGAATCGGGCCACAACACCGAGCTTTCGAGCAAAAACAGGCCGCCGAGGATCAGCTCGTGGTGGTGGGCTGCACCGGGCGAAGCGAGCGGGCAAGCGTGATCAGGTCGGTCTGGGATGCGCCGCCGCCCTTGCCGTCGCCGTCATCGAGGACGATCGAGACGCCCTGCTCGGTATGAGTGATGGCCACATGGCCGTCGTCGTCCGGGCGGGACTGCCAGGTTTCCCCGTCGACGTCCACCGTGCCGCTGGTCGGTCGGTCGCCGAGCAGGTGTTGCACGCCGTCCGGCGCGTTGGTCTGCCGCAGCCGGGCGAAGGCGCGGTGACCGGGGCGGTCGATGACGTAGCCGATCGTGGCCTCGGCGGTGGTGTCGCCGGAGGAGCCGCCGACGGGCACCACCACCCGCAGTGAGGTCGGTTTCCACACGTCCGCGGGCAGTCCCGCGGGGGTCACCGGGGTGTAGGGGGACTGGCGGGCGAACGCCGCCATGGCCTGGGTCGTCTCGACGACCTTGACCGTCCGCTCGTCACTGCCCCGGGGCATCACGAAGATCACAAAGATCACGACGCCGGCCATGACCACGCCGAGGGAGAGAACCATGTCGCGGACCGTTTCCTGGCCGCGTCGCTGTCGTTGTGCCACGACCCCATCTTCCAGGTACCAGCCGCCAAACGGGGCGGCGGGACCGGCCGCGCGGACCACATCCGGGCCAGGCCGGGTCCTGATCCGACGCGGCACGGGCCGAAAACACTGTCGGGCGGCCGTCACGCCCCCTCCGCGTGACGCCCGCCCGATCCGAAGCGTTTGACGCCGGGTGCGGCCCGAAGGTTGCGCCGGATTCCGGGTGATGTGGGTGTGGTCCGCGCAACACTCCGGCCGGCCGCTCCGGCCAGGTTCGGCCGGTTGTGCCCGGTGCGCTGACCGGACGTGGAGCCGCCCTGACGGACGGCTATCGCAGGCGTCCCGGGGATGGCCGAACTAGGCTCAGCATCGTGCCTTCCGACGCTCACGCCACCGCCGCCAGCCATGCCACCGGCTCCGCCGCAGGGTCGCAGGCCGCCGCCAGGTCCGAGGCCAACGCGGTTCCCGACCCGCTGGCCGTGGAGGGACAGGCCCCGGACCGCAACCTCGCGCTCGAACTCGTCCGGGTCACCGAGGCCGCTGCGCTCGCCGCCGCGCGCTGGGTCGGCCGTGGCGACAAGAACGGGGCGGACGGTGCCGCGGTCGACGCGATGCGCCGGCTGGTCGGCACGGTGTCAATGCGCGGCGTGGTCGTCATCGGCGAAGGGGAGAAGGACGAAGCCCCGATGCTGTTCAACGGCGAGCAGGTCGGCTCGGGCGAGGGCCCCGACTGCGACGTCGCCGTCGACCCGGTGGACGGCACGACCCTGACGGCCAAGGGCATGAACAACGCTGTGTCGGTCATGGCCGTCAGCGAGCGTGGCTCGATGTACGACGCGACCGCCTGCTTCTACATGGAGAAGCTGGTCACCGGCCCGGAGGCGGCCGACGTGGTCGACATCACCGCCTCCGTCGAGGACAACGTGCGCGCCGTCGCCAAGGCGAAGGCCATCCATCCCCGCGACGTCACGGTCGTCGTGCTGGACCGGCCGCGGCACGCCGAGCTGGTCGCCGAGATCCGCGCGGCCGGCGCCCGGGTCAAGCTGATCTCCGACGGAGACGTGGCCGGCGCCGTGATGGCCGCCAGCGCCGGCACCGGCGTCGACCTGCTGCTCGGCATCGGCGGCACGCCCGAGGGGATCATCACCGCCTGCGCGGTGACCTGCCTCGGTGGTGTGATCCAGGGCCGGCTGTGGCCGCGGGACGACGCGGAGCGCCAGAAGGTCCTCGACGCCGGCCAGGACCCGACCCAGGTGCTGTCCACCCGGGACCTCGTGGCCAGCGACAACGTCTTCTTCGTCGCCACCGGAATCACGGATGGCGAGCTGCTGGCCGGGGTACGGTACCGCCCAGGTGGCGCCAGCACGTCCTCACTGGTCATGCGGTCGCGGTCGGGCACCATCCGGCGGGTGGACAGCCAGCACCAGCTCACCAAGCTGCAGGCATACTCCACCGTTCCGTTCTAGCGCCAGCGGGGGGAGGCGAACGCGTGATGCCACCGGCCACCTCCCCGCCGCCTGGCCCGCAGTCCGTGCGGAGCCTGCTGGCCTCCCGGCATCGCGGGCCGCAGGGCCGGGTTTCCCCGCAGGCCTGGCTGTTCGATCGGCTTGATCGGCCGGGACCGCATGGCAGCGCGGCCGAGATTCGTACGCTGCGGGCGGCCTTCGGGCGTTTTGCGCGTCATCCGCGGCCCCCGGTCCTGCTCGGTTGCGTGGGCACCCTGGCCGCGCTGCGGGCCAGCCGCGGGCCGTGGCGGCCGGGGCGTGACGGCGCCGTCGTCCTGGGCGCGGTGGTGGCCCAGCCGTTCGTCGAATGGGGTGTGCACCGCCTGCTGCTGCACGCGAGCCCCGGGACGCGGTTCGGGGCGATCGGCTACCAGCTCGCCGGATATGGCCACGGGCAGCACCACCAGGATCCGACGAACCTGGACACGATGTTCCTGCGCCCCCGCGAGGTGATCACCGGCACCGCGCTTGCGGTGGTGCCGGCCGCCCTCGGCCCGGTCTGGATGGCCACCGGCATGCTGTGCGCCGCGGCCGGCGTCCTCGCCTACGACTGGACGCATTTTCTGCTGCACACTCGCGTCCCACCGCGCTCGCGGTACTACCGCGCCCTGTGGCGCGGGCACAGAATGCACCATTACCGTAACGAACGGTATTGGCTCGGTGTCACCAGCCCACTTGGTGATCTTGCTCTACGGACGAATCCCCGCCGTGACGCCGTGGACCTGTCTCCTGCCCACCAGTGATCCATCGCGGTCGGATGGCTGCGTCGACGGTCAACCTCGGTCCAGGTCGCCGACGGTCTGCAACTCCGCCGGTTCCGCGGAACCGGCGGGGGCGCCGGTGGCCCCCGGATCGACCGAAGCCGCAGCCTCCGCAAGACCAAGATCGTCGAGATCGTCAAGGCCGCGGGCGGGAGAGCCAAGGATGGTGCGGCCGAGTCGGGGGCGGAAGGGGCCGACGGCTCGACCGATGCGGCGCAGGCGCAGCAGGCGGTCGGTGGCCAGCACGGGATGGCGCGGCTCGCTGTGCCCGAATCCACCGAGCCAGGCCACCAGCCGGCTGTCGGGAGTGGCGGCGTCGACGGTCAGCCGGGCAAGGGCGAACCGATCGTCGTTGGGGTGGGACAGCACGTCACGCACCGCACAGGCCGAACTGTAGCCGGCGGAGATCACCAGCTGCCGGACGGACAGGTCGTACCCGCCACCCGGATAGGCGAAGGTGCGCGGTTCGTCGCCGACCGCGCCGGCCAGCCGCCGCCGGGAAAGGGTCAGCTCGGTGATGACATCGGTGCGAGCCAGCTCGTTGAGTGGCCGGCCGGTATGCCCGGAACCGCCGATCTCGATTCCCAGACCACGGATGCGATGAAGGTCTGTCCGGTGGAAATAGCCCGGATCTCCTACTCGGGAACTGGTGACGAACACGGTTGCGGTCAGCCCGAACTCGACCAGCAGACGCAGCGCGGTCATTGTCATCCCGCCGCCGTCGTCAATCGTGATGACGAGCGGCCGGCGGGGCGCCGCGGCGTTTCCGATCATGCTCATGTGGCCCGAAAGGCTCATTGTCTGCCGGCCGGATGCCGCGATCAGCTGACAGTGCCGGGCGAAGGTGGCCAGCGGCATCGGACGGCGCGGGGCGCCGCGAGTGGTGTGCGGGTCAAAGGAGCGGTACCGCAGAATCGGGACCAGGTGCCCGCGGCCGGGCGGGTGCTGACCGGCGGTCACCATGGGCTGGTCCCGCGACATCGCGGGAAGGCTGATATCGCCCCGGTGGATGTCCTCGGTGCGAACGACAAGCAGACCTCCCTGCGGGCGCCGCGGCCGTGGACGCGGCACAGGTGAACGACACAGAAGTGCGTCCGAGGGGCGGATCCGTGATGGCCATGGTGTGATGGGGATGGAATGTAGCACGCGCAGCTGCAAAGGCAAGTGATGCGCCAGCAGCAAGCATCCGGCCGACACCGCGTACCCGTCATCCGGGCACTGTTTTTACTTATCTGGACTTTTTCCGGTTAACCAGCGTCATCGAAATAGGGCATCGGGCGTGCACCTGTGGGGTGGAAATTGTGCGTACGGGCCTGTGGCCTGGCCGCGAGCCAGACTGCGGCTGAACCGCGGGTGACCGGGTGCTTCAGGCTCCGGGGGTCCCCGGGGTGCCCTGGGAGGTGCCCTTGTCGGGTGGGGCGGACCGGTCTGCGGGTTGGTCTCTGGGTCGCAGGTGGGTGAAGCCCGGGCAGGGGCAGCGGGCGCAGTCGCTGCCTTTGCGGTAGTGCCGGTGATCGCTCCGGCTGTGACCGCAGCGGCACCGGTCCCACCAGGACGAGCTCACCGACGGACGCCCCGCCATCACTGGGCGGGCCGGCCCCGGCGTTCGCCGGGGTGTGCGGCGGAGGCGCGCAGACGTTCCCGCCGGGCGATCTGGGCTCGCCGGCCACGAAACAGTGCGATCAGGACGACCAGGAGGAAAGCCGCCAGCAGGATCGGCGCGTGCAGAATCAACTCCGAGGCGACGTCGATGGCCTTGTCCCGCAGCCCGGAACTGCCGTTGCCGGTGGACGGGTGCAGGTAGCCCACGCCGATCGTGATGAGCGCGAACACCAGTGGCGGCATGATCACGACGCCGATCAGGTCGTCTGTGTGGACGCGCAGGGCGGCCAGGACGCAGGCGCCGATGAACAGCACGCCGAAGGCGTACTTCAACGAGCCGAAGGCGGCGGTGTCGATCGCCGCGCCGATCCCGCCGAGGACCAGAACGACCAGTGCGGTGCCGAGAGCGGTCAGCCCGCGGCGGCTTCCCGTGACCAGCGTGGGCGGCGGTGCACCCGAACGGCCACGCGAACCGCGGACATACGGATCGTCGAACCGGTCGGCACGCCCGGACCTGCCCGGTGGCCTGGCTGACTGCCGATGTGGCGGCACACTCACGAACGCAAGGTACCGCCCGTGGATTTCCTGTGCGTCAGGACGATGGATCCGACGACGGTCGCGACGAGCGTGTCGGAGCTATCTGTGTTCAGACCACTGCTTTGCGTCGTAATCTGATGACTTTTCTGGTTGTTTGCCCTTGATGTCCTCCGTTTCGGGTTCTGTCACCCGTCCGGTATCCGCCAGCTGCTGGTTATCGGCGGGCGGCGGGCTGTCGGGTCGGCGTGCGTCGGACAGGAGCTCGGCGGCGGACAACGGGCGCACCCCGGTCGCCACCGGATCGGGGCTGGGCAGCGTGCCCTCGACGACGTTCATGGCGGCCAGGCGGCGAGCGGGAGTCAGCACGCGGCTTTCCAGCGAGCCCACGGTGGCGTTGAACTCCCCGACCGCCCGGCCCAGGGAGCGGCCGAGCCGGTCGAGGTGTTCACCGAGAGTTCCGAGCCGGGTGTAGAGATCCCGGCCGAGCTCGAAGATCTCCCGGGTGCGGGCGGTGAGAGCCTCCTGCGTCCAGGCGTAGGCGATCGTCCGCAGCATCGCGATCAGCGTCGTCGGCGTGGCGATGATGACCTTGCGGGTGGCCGCGTGCTCCAGCAGGCCCGGATCATGATCGAGGGCGGGGGCGAGGAACGCCTCCGCCGGCACGAACAGCACGACGAACTCCGGCGAGGAGGGCAGTGCCCGCCAGTACGACTTGGCGGCGAGCCCGTCGACGTGGGCGCGCAGATGGCGGGCATGTGCGGCCATCCGCCCGGCACGGAACTGCTCGTCGCTGCTCTCCGCGGCATCGAGGAACGCGGCCAGCGGCACCTTCGCGTCGACGACGACGTTGCGTCCGCCGGCCAGGTGCACCACCATGTCGGGCCGCAGGGGCCCGTCGTCGCCCTGGACGGTCAGCTGCTCGGTGAAGTCGCAGCGGTTGAGCATGCCGGCCACCTCGGCGACCCGGCGCAGCTGCATCTCCCCCCACGCCCCCCGGGCCTGCGGCCGGCGCAGCACGGTGACCAGCGCAGCCGTCTGCGTGCGCAGGTGCTCCGACGCCTCCCGGGCGAAGCGGACCTGTTCGACCAGCGACGCATACGCCTCGGTACGGGCCGTCTCCAGCTCGCGTAGCCGCCCCTCCATCCGGCCGAGCGCGTCGGCCAGCGGGCTGACCATGCTCTCGACCGCGGCACGGCGGGCATCGAGATCGCCCCGGGCCCGGGCGCCGGCCTCGTCGAACCGGGCGGTGGCGAGCTCGACGAGCTGCTGACTCGCCCCGGCCAGTGCCTGGGCGGACAGGGCCTGGAAGCTCTCGGCGAGCCGCTGCTGGCTCTGCTCGACCAGGGCGACCCGCTCGCCCGCCGAACGTTTCTCGTACTCCAGCGCCGTGCGCAGACCCGACACGTCCGCCTCGGCGAGCTGGGCGCGTTCCAGTGCGGCCGTGTTCGCCGAGCGGGCCTCGTCCCGCTCGCGCAGCACCGTGGTGTGCGCGGCGGCGAGCGCGGCATGGCGCGGATCGGCCAGCGCCCGGGCGGCGAGGAAGCCACCGACGGCACCGAGCACCAGCCCGACGAGGGTCAGCAGCGCGCTGGTCGTGTCCACACCGCAAGGCAATCACGCCCGTCCGACAGTTCGGTCTCCGGTGGTCCGGGCAGGGGTCCGACCGGCGGGCGGGCCGGGGTGGCGCGGCCCGTAGACTGATCCGCCATGGGCCTGTCGATCGGAATCGTGGGGTTGCCCAACGTCGGCAAGTCCACGTTGTTCAACGCCCTGACCCGCAACGAGGTGCTCGCCGCGAACTATCCGTTCGCGACGATCGAGCCGAACGTCGGCGTGGTCGGCGTCCCCGACCCGCGTCTGGACGAGCTCGCCAAGCTCTACGACAGCGCCCGGGTGGTCGCGGCGACGGTGAGCTTCGTCGACATCGCCGGGCTCGTGCGGGGCGCGTCCGAGGGGCAGGGCCTGGGAAACCGGTTCCTGGCGAACATCCGCGAGTCCGATGCGGTGTGCCAGGTCGTGCGGGTGTTCTCCGACCCCGACGTCGTCCACGTCGAGGGCAGGGTCGACCCGCCCAGTGACATCGAGACGATCAACACCGAGCTCATCCTCGCCGATCTGCAGACCCTCGACGCGCGGCTGCCCAAGCTCGAGAAGGAAGCCCGCGCGGACAGGTCCAAGCAGCCCCTGCTCGCCGCGGTGAAGGCCGCCCGTGAGGTGCTCGACGCCGGGCGGACGCTGTCGTCCGAGCCGTCGATCGACCGTGAGGTGCTACGGGAACTGTTCCTGCTGACGGCCAAACCGTTCCTGTACGTGTTCAACGTCGACGAGGACGTCCTCGCCGACCCGGGTCGACACAAGGAACTCGTGGACTCGGTCGCCCCGGCCGACGCGATCGTGCTGTGCGCCAAGGTCGAGTCCGAGCTCGCCGAACTGGACGACGCCGACGCCGCCGAGCTGCTGGAGTCCCTCGGCCAGAGCGAGAGCGGCCTTGCCCAGCTCGCCCGGATCGGCTTCCACACCCTCGGCCTGCAGACCTACCTCACGGCGGGGCCGAAGGAGGCCCGCGCCTGGACGATCACGGCCGGTTCCACCGCCCCCGAGGCCGCCGGCGTCATCCACACCGACTTCCAGCGTGGCTTCATCAAGGCCGAGATCGTCTCCTACGGCGACCTGATGGCCGCCGGCTCCATGGCCGCCGCCCGCGCCGCCGGCAAGGTCCGCATGGAGGGCAAGGACTACGTCATGGCCGACGGCGACGTCGTCGAGTTTCGCTTCAACGTCTGACCACGTCCGGCGTCATCTCGGCCAGACGACCCGCAACACCGTGACGGCGCTCCAGTTCCCCTGTGCCGCCTCGGACGTGGCGTGGGGTAGTGGTGCGGATGGGACCTGCGTGACCGCCAGCCGCCAGCGGCCCAGCTGGTCGGAGCCCGGCGGGATCGGCTGTCGCCGTTCGCGGTGGGTCCGTCGACCCGTTGGGCGCAGGGTCCGCACGGGGTACGACGCCAGGTAGGGGCGCGGAGTCGGTGAGGAGGCTGGTGCAGGTGACAGTCGACGAGAAGCCGGCACCGGACGAGCAGGTGATCTGCCATCTGGTCGAACGTTCGGCCTGGTCGATGGGGGCGGCGGCCTACCGGCCGGCGAGCCTCGGGGCCGAGGGGTTCATCCACTTCTCCACCCCGGCACAGGTGGTCGCCACCGCCAACCGGTACTACCGCGGGCGGGACGACCTGCTGCTCGTCGTGGTCGACCCACGGCGACTGACCGCCCCGTTGCGCTGGGAACCGCCGGCGCCGCCGGCATCGGCGGCCGTCGCTGCCCGAACCGGGCCGGCGGCGGCCGACACCCGTTTTCCGCACCTTTACGGCCCGATCGATGCCGGGGCTGTAGCGGTGGTGGTGCCGTTCCCGCCGGAGCGGGACGGCACCTTCCGCATGCCGGCCACCATCTGGTGACCATCGGCCTGGTGACCCATCGGCGCACGGTCGCAGGCGTGGCTGCGGCCGTGGCCACGAGCCGTCCGCCGCCGGCGGTCAGTAGGCGATGCCGGCGGAGCTGAGCAGGTGGGAGATGCGGCGGGCAAGGGTGATGTCGAGATCGGTGACGCCGCCGACCGAGTGGGTCCAGACGGTGAAGGTCACCGTGCCGGGGCCTCGGTCGATCACCGGGTGGTGGTCCAGCTCGTCGGCGGCGCGCAGCACCTCGGCGCTGATCGCGTCGGCCTCGTCACTGTCGACGAGGATCTCGAGCTGGATCCGGTCGGCATCACCGAGCCAGCCGGGCAGGGCCGACAATGCGGCGGCAACCTCGGAGTCGTCCAGTTTGGTTGGCTTTGTCGGCATCATTATCCTCCTGGCAGGGGGGCCGGCGGTCCGAACGGCCGTCGACGGGGAATGACGTCAGGGTGTGCCCAGTCGAACACGTTGATAGTGGTCCGGCGGGGTGCCGCACCGTCCGCCCGGCGGCGCGATCCGGCCGACGGACCGCGCGCTCGGGCCCGCCGGTGCGGCGAGCGCATCCGATGATCGGTTTCGGAGGGGTTCCCCCGGCCGTACCGCGTCGAACCGCCGAAGGCTGTGATTCCCGGTGGTCTGCGTACCTCGGGGGCCTCCAACCGTGGGGACTGCGCCCGAAATCGGTGGGAGTCTGGGAGAGTCCGGCAGCATGAATGTGGATGCGCGCGGTCCGGGTGCCTGCGCCCCCCACCCGCCGGCGATGGGACGCCTGGTCGTCGCCGTCGCGCTGCTCGATGTCGAACCCCACCCCGCGGCCCCCCACCCCGTCGGCGTGGGGTCCGGCCCTGGGCCGCGGGTGCTGGCCGCGCGGCGTCAGGAACCGTCGGCCTATGCGGGAATGTGGGAGTTCCCGGGCGGCAAGGTGGAACCGGGGGAGAGCGAGCACGAGGCGCTGGCCCGGGAGTGTCGCGAGGAGCTCGATGTCGGGATCGAGATCGGGCCGTCCCTGGGTGAGGTGGGCCTGGCCAGTCCCGGGTGGGTGCTGCGGGTCTGGTTCGGCCGGATCACGCAGGGGCAACCGCGGCTGGTGGCCCATGACGCGCTGCGCTGGCTGAGCGCCGCCGAACTCGACGACGTCCCCTGGATGCCCGCGGACGGTCCCCTGGTCGAGCGCCTGCGCGAGGTCCTCACCACCCCTGGACTGCTGCCCACCTGGCCGCCTGCTCGCTGACCGTCCACCTCCCGAGGCCTGTCGTCTGCTACTCCACGCGGTCTGCCGCGAAGAAAGATTCGCCCTCGCGGGTTGCCGTGGGGGCAAATCGGACACGCCCCCCGGCTGTGACCCGTGTGGCTCCTCCCTCGCCCGGTCAGCCGTCCGGTCCGTCCGGTCCGTCCGGTCCGTCCGGTCCGTCCCGTCCGTGCTTCCGTGCTTCCGCCCCTTCTGTGCTTCCGTCCCGCCGTGTCCGCCGTGGCCGGCGACCAGTACGCCAAGTCACGGATTCCTGCCGAGGCGGAGTGAAGGTTCCGGCCCGCAGATCCTTCACCAAGCCTCGGCAGGAACGGATCATGGCTTTCGGTCATCCGTGACCGAGCCGGTTTCGTTGCAGGAAGTGGTGTGGGTGGCACGGAGGGTGCCGGTTGGTGGGTGTCGGGGGTGGATGGGGGCGGGGGTGTGCTGGTGGAACGTCCACCGGCCCCTGGGACGGTCACTCTCCGGCATGTCTGCGCGGAACGTGATGGTAGGCCTGCGTCTCGACGGGCCAGGATCGCCGGTGCGGGTTGGCCGGGACGGTGGGGTTGGCCGGGTTGGCCGGGACGGTGCGGGTTGGCCGGGTTGGTGGCGGGACTTGTCGGTGGGCAGGCGCGCGTTCGGCGGGTGGATGGCAGGGGTGAGGTGGCCGTCCGGTGTACGGATGGTGGGCGTGCGGTGGCAGGTGTGGGTGGTCGGTGGTGGGGTGGACATGGATGGGCGCCCGGGTCCGTACCATGGGGAGTGGTACGGCTGTCGCCGCCACCCGAGTGCGGGAGTGTGTGCGCCGGGCCGTCCCATGTGGTGTCGCCCTGCGTGCGCGCCGCCGTCCTTCTGTTGCGGGGTTGAGAGCCCCATGTCCGCCCCGGAGCGTCCCACCGTGTCCACACGTGCCGATCTTCGTAACGTGGCCATCATCGCCCATGTTGACCACGGCAAAACCACGCTCGTCGATGCCATGCTGCGTCAGTCCGGCGCCTTTGGCGAGCATGCCGAGCTCACCGATCGGGTGATGGACTCGATGGACCTGGAGCGCGAGAAGGGCATCACCATTCTCGCGAAGAACACCGCGGTCCGCTACGGCGACATCACCGTCAACATCATCGACACCCCCGGCCACGCCGACTTCGGTGGTGAGGTCGAGCGCGGCCTGTCCATGGTCGACGGGGTCGTCCTGCTGGTGGACGCAAGCGAAGGCCCACTGCCGCAGACCCGCTTCGTGCTGCGCAAGGCGCTTGCCAAGCGACTGCCGGTCGTCCTGGTCATCAACAAGGTCGACCGCTCGGACGCCCGGATCGCCGAGGTCGTCGACGAGACCTACGAGCTCTTCCTCGACCTCGACGCCGACGAGGAGCAGATCGACTTCCCGATCGTCTACTGCAACGCCAAGGCCGGCCGGGCCTCGACGACCCGTCCCGAAGACGGTGCGAGCCCCGACTCACCCGACCTCAAGCCGCTGTTCGACGTGCTGCTCGACACCGTCCCGGCGCCGTCGTTCGATCCGGACGCACCGCTGCAGGCGCTGGTCACCAACCTCGACGCGTCCCCGTACCTGGGCCGCCTCGCGCTGTGCCGGGTACACAACGGGACGATCCGCCGCGGCCAGCAGGCCATGCTGTGCCGTGCCGACGGCACCCAGCAGCGAGTGAAGATCAGCGAGATGCTGATCACCCGGGCGCTCGAGCGGGTCCCGGCGGAGGAGGCCGGGCCCGGCGACATCATCGCCGTCGCCGGCATTCCCGACATCACCATCGGTGAGACCCTGGCCGACGTCGAGGATCCCCGTCCGCTGCCCGTCATCACCGTGGACGAGCCGTCCATCAGCATGACGATCGGCATCAACACCTCGCCGCTGGCCGGGAAGTCCGGCAAGAAGCTCACCGCCCGTCTGGTCAAGAACCGCCTGGACGCCGAGCTCGTCGGCAACGTGTCCATCCGCGTGCTGCCGACCGAGCGTCCTGACACCTGGGAGGTGCAGGGCCGTGGTGAGCTGCAGCTGGCCGTGCTCGTCGAGCTGATGCGCCGCGAGGAGTTCGAGCTCACCGTCGGCAAGCCGCAGGTCGTCACCCGGGTGGTCGACGGGAAGGTGCACGAGCCGGTCGAGCGCCTGACCATCGACGCCCCCGAGGAGTTCCTCGGCACCCTCACCCAGCTGCTCGCCCTGCGCAAGGGCCGGGTCGAGCAGATGATCAATCACGGCACCGGCTGGATCCGGCTGGAGTACCTGGTCCCCGCCCGCGGGCTGATCGGGTTCCGCACCGAGTTCCTCACCGAGACCCGCGGCACCGGCCTGCTGCACCACGTCTTCGAGGGTTACGAGCCGTGGTTCGGTGAGCTGCGCACCCGCGCCACCGGCTCCATGGTCGCCGACCGCAGCGGTCCCACCACCGCCTACGCCCTGTTCAACCTGCAGGAGCGCGGCACGATGTTCGTCGGCCCGACGATCGAGGTCTATGAGGGCATGATCGTCGGCGAGAACTCCCGGGCGGACGACATGGACGTCAACCCCACCAAGGAGAAGAAGCTCACGAACATGCGCTCGTCCACCGGTGACGAGCTGGTGCGCCTCACCCCGCACCGTGTCCTCACCCTCGAGCAGGCGCTGGAGTTCTGCCGCGAGGACGAGTGTGTCGAGGTCACCCCCGGCTTCGTCCGGCTGCGCAAGGTCGCTCTCACCGCCGGCGAGCGCGAGAAGCTGCGCTCCCGCCGCCGCTGACCGCACCGCGGTGCGGCAGGGGGCCGGCCCGGGTGGGGCCGGTCCTCGGCCGCGGATGACTGCCCACCGTCGGCGTGGTTCTGTCGGAGGCGGGTCGTAGGGTCCTAACCGTGACGTCTTCTGCCGTACCGCCGTCCTCCACCAGACCGCGTGATGCCGCGTCGGCTTCTCCGGGTGTGTCGGCGGTCCCGGGTGTGTCGGCGGCCTCGGATGCGCCGGCGACCCCGGGCGTCGGCGCCACCCGTCGGCTGATGTTCGTGCACGCGCATCCGGATGACGAGGTCATCTCCACCGGTATTGCGATCGCCTCCTACGCCGCCGCGCCGGATACGTCGGTCACGTTGGTGACCTGCACGCTCGGCGAGGAGGGCGAGGTCCTGGTGCCGGAGCTGGTCCACCTGCGCGCCGATCTCGGCGACCAGCTCGGTGGCTATCGCATCGGCGAGCTCGCCGGTTCCTGTGCCGCGCTCGGCGTCACCGACCACCGCTTCCTCGGCGGCCCCGGCCGTTTCCGCGACAGCGGCATGATGGGCACCCCCCCGAACGACCATCCCCGCAGCCTGTGGCAGGCCGACCTCGACGAGGCCACCGCGGAGCTGGTCCGCATCGTGCGTGACGTCCGTCCGCACGTGCTCGTCAGCTACGACTCGTTCGGCGGCTACGGCCATCCCGATCACATCCGCGCCCACCAGCTCACCGCCCGCGCCTTCACCGACGCCGCCGACTCCTCCTTCGCCCCCGGCGCCGGCGCACCCTGGCAGCCCGCCAAACGCTACGAGACCGCCATGCCCCGCTCCCAAGCGGTCGCCGGCTTCGAGCACTTCCGTAACGTGGACACGCCCGGCAACCCCTACGCCGGCCTCACCTCCGTGGAGGAGCTCCCCGTCCGTTTCGTCGAGGACGACGCCGTCACCGCCGAGATCACCGCCCCCGGCCGCTTCCTCGAGGCCAAGATCGACGCGATGCGCTCCCATCGCACCCAGATGGCCGTCGACGGTTTCTTCTTCGCCCTCGCCGACGGCATCGGCCAGCACGCCTGGGGCACCGAGTACTTCGTCCTCGCCGCCGGCCAGCGCGGCCCCGGCACCGGTTCGGACGGTCGTGAGCAGGACCTCCTCGCCGGCCTCAACCTCTGATCAGGTGATCTGCCGCCTCCCGGGACACCCGCGTCCAGGTGAGGCGGTTGCTGGTGGAGCGCAGGACGAAGTGCTGTCCTGCTGTTTCGGGTCGTGATCTGAGGTCCAGGCTCGACTTCCGGCGCCGCGGGCGGACGTCCGTAACCGTCCTGGCACCCCCGTCGGGCCGTGGACAAGGGCGTGATCGCGTCCTGCCGAGGCGCGGGTTGCTCGGCGACGCGGTCGTCCGGGGTGATCTTCTGCGCCGCCCGGTGGATGGGACCCCTGCTCGCGAACCTTGTGCTGTGACGTCGAGGGCTTGGGTGCCACCTACGCTGATCGTGAAGGGTTGCGACCTCGAAGGCTGCATGCGGAGCGCGATGCGACGCCATGGTGTGCCTGATGTGTTGCTGAGCGTGTGTCGTCTTGTGCTGTTGGCGCGGACGGCCACCATCTGGGTGCCCGATCGGGGAGTGCGGGGAATCCCCGCGGGCCGAGAGGCGTCTGTAATGCTGTAATCCCTGCAAATCAGGGGTGTCTGGCCCGGGAGGTCGGATGTTCGGCAGCAGGCGCAACGAGGGCGGACGCGGCGACCGCAGATACGACGGCGCGCGCGACGACCGACGCAACGACGACGGACGCAACGACGACGGACGCAACGACGACCGACGCGGCGACGGTGGGCGGGGTGTGGAGCCGTTGGACGCGTACTCGGCGGTGGTGACCAGGGTGGCTGCGGCGCTGACGCCGTCGGTCGCGAGTCTGCGGGTGCGGACCAGGCGTGGTGTGGGGGCGGGGTCGGCGGTGGTGTTCACCGACGACGGGTTTCTGCTCACCTCGGCGCATGTCGTTGAGGGGCACAGCACGCCGGCGCCCAGCGTGCCGGGGCGCGGCGGTGGGTCGTCGGGGTCCGCGGTCGGGATTGCGCAGTTTGCCGACGGGACGGAACGGGAGTTCGACGTGGTCGGCGCCGATCCGCTGTCCGATCTGGCGGTGCTGCGGGCACGGGGGGGTACGCCGCCGGCAGCCGTCCTTGGGGATGCGGCGAGCCTGCAGGTCGGGCAGCTGGTGGTCGCGGTGGGCAATCCGCTCGGACTTACCGGGAGTGTGACGGCGGGGGTGGTCAGTGCGCTTGGACGGTCGCTGCCCACACGGTCGGGCCTGGCGGCGCGGGTGGTGGACGAGGTGATCCAGACGGATGCGGCGCTCAACCCCGGTAACTCCGGTGGGGCGCTGGCCACGGCGGATGGTCGGGTGGTCGGGGTGAACACGGCCGTGGCCGGGATCGGGTTGGGGCTTGCCGTCCCGGTGAACGCGACGACCCGGGCGATCCTTGCGGCGCTGATGCGGGATGGTCGGGTGCGGCGTGCCTATCTCGGGGTGGCCGGGATGCGGGTTGCGCTGCCGCCGGCGGTGGTCCGGCTCACCGGACAGCAGTTCGGGGTGCGCCTCGCCGAAGTGGTCGTGGGGAGCGCGGCGGGGGTGGCGGGTCTGTTCACAGGTGATCTTGTGTTGTCGCTGGCGGGTACCCCGGTCGTCACGCCTGGCGATCTGCAGCGACTGCTGTCGCAGGAGACGATCGGGCGGCCGGTGGAGCTCACCGTGTGGCGGCGCGGGGCGCTCGTCGACGTCGTCGTGGTGCCCCGGGAACTCGTGACGGCCTGATCCGAACGTCGCGTTGCGCCCGTCCCGTCGGCCCGTGGGTGTTCGACGGATGTCAGGTGGGACCTGGCATGTCCTACTGTCGACACATGCCCAGCCGCAGTTCCGGTCCTCGTCCTACGCCGCCGCGGTCCACGCGTTCGCGGCCGACGTCATCGCGGTCGACGTCATCGCGGCCGACGTCGTCAGCGGGCGGCCCGGCGGGTTCCGCGGGACACTCCGCCCGGGACACAAGCCCCACCGGCTCGGCGGCGCCCACCGGCTCGGCGGGTGCCGGCGTGCGGGTGGGAGTGGGAGTGGAAGAGACGGAGCCCGGGCGGGTCTTTCTCGGCGGTGCGTACGCGCTGGGCGTTGTGCTTGGGATCGGGCTCGGTCTGTACGGGGTGGTCTTCCTGGCGGACGGCCCGCGCCCGGGGGACGTGCTGCTGTCGTACGGGCTGGGCCTGGCGCTGTTCGGGAACAGCGCCGCGGCGCTGCTGCTGCGCTGGTTGACGGGGACGCGGTTGGGGCCGATGACCGTCCTGATCGGATGGACGCCGGTGGTGCTGCTGCTGGCGAGTACCCGGCCGGAGGGGGATCTGATGCTGACCTCCAGCGGCAACGCGTACGCGTTCCTGCTGCTGGGGGGGCTGAGCCCGGTGGTGGTGACGGTTCTTGGCCGGGCGCGGCGTGGGCTGACCGCGCTGCCCCCGCGCCGATGACACCCCCGGCCCGGCCCGGCTTGGATCGGCCTGGCCGGTCCGCCGTCCGGGCGCCCCTGGACGCGGGTGAGTGTGGCGGGGCGGTCGGGCGCCTCGCGACGGGAGTGTCCATCCGGACGAGCCGGATCGGTGCGTGCCGTCCGGGTGTGCCGCCGAGCGGGCCCGCGGCCGGCTAGTTCAGTCGGGCGCGGGCGGTGACGGCGGCCTGGCGGGCGGCGGCGGCGGCGGTTGGCTCCACGGTGGCGACGGTGTCGGCGAAGGACGTGAGGTCCTGCGCACCGCCGAGGAAGTCACCGAGCCGAATGCGCAGTTCGCCGCGCTCGCGACGCAGGCTGGCTGGATGGTGGGGGAGCAGCAGCGACAGCTCGACCGCCCACAGTCGGGTGCGCGGGGCGTCGGTACGGGCGGCCAGCACGCGGATGTTGCCGAGGATGCGGGACAGGACGTCGGCGGTGTCCATCGGCGCGAGGTGGGCCCGGTTGAACGCCGCGCCGGCCGCGCGGACCTTCGCGGCCGCATCGTGAATGGTCATCAGCCGGCCGGCATCGAACGGGTCGACGAGGACGAAGTCCTGCGGCGAGCCGACCGCGACGACGACATGGCTGGGCAGGCCCACCGGGTAGGCGGTGACGCCGAGCCGGCGTGCCACCTCCACCCAGATCACCGACAGCAGGATCGGCAGCCCGCGGCGGCGGCGCAGCACGTCGGGCAGCAGCGAGGAGCGCAGATCGTCATAGTCGTCCGCGGAGCCGGCGAACCCGGCGTCCAGCCCGAGCGCCTCGTGTAACGCCTCGGCGGCGATCCGCGGCTCGAGCCACCCGAATCCGCCGCCCGGCCCCGCCCCGGCGGTTCTGCCGTGCTCGACGCGGGGAAAGGGGCGGGCCGGGGTGGCCCGGGCGGCGAACAACGGACGGGCCCGGGCGGCGAGCATGTTCAGCGCCGCCAGGGTGGCTGACGGGTCGACCGGATCGGCCGGGCCGGCCGAATCTGCCAGATTGGCAAAATTTGCGTGATTGGCGCGATCTGTCGGATTTGTGGCGGCGGTGTGACGGGCGGGATCAGCCGGATCAGCCGGACCGGCGGGACCGGCGGGTCGGGCGGTGCGGCCGGACTCGATGTCCGCCTCGACGGCGAGCAGGTGGCAGGCCACGGCCAGATCGATCGGTTCCCGGCGGACGACCTCGGCGAACCTGTCCCGGCTGTGACTGCGGCTGCTCACCTGCCCTGCGCCCCCTGGTCGTGGCCGGGCTCGGAGCTCCCCGGCCCGGCATCCGTGGTCGCGTGTGTCATGGACGAAAGTGTCGCGCCTGCGACTGACCGGGTTCGAACGATGGTGCCAGAATCTGGTAGGTCCGTGTTCGTCCGGGTATCGCTGCCAGGCCCGTCGTCAGGTGTTCCGGCTACGTCCCGTGAACGCCGCGCGGGGGGTCTGGCGGGGACAACGCGTGCCGCGACGAGGTCATCCTCGGTAATCTGAACAGCAGCACCTTCCGCCGTTTCGACCGTCAGTACGCGCGACGACCATGACCGAAGCGTTCCCAGGACATCACTGAGAGGTATTGGCCCGGGGATGCGCCGCCGGATCATGACTCGCGCGCCGATGTCGGCCCGAGTGATGCGGACGACATACACCACCAGCGCACGCCCTTGCTGTCGACATGGAACCGTCCATGTCGATACTAGGGACTCAGTCGCCCGTGAGCCCGAGGAGGAACATCCGGTGACCTACGTCATCGCGGAGCCCTGTGTCGATGTCAAGGACAGGGCTTGCATCGAAGAGTGCCCGGTCGACTGCATCTACGAGGGCGGGCGGATGCTCTACATCCAGCCCGACGAGTGCGTCGACTGCGGAGCATGTGAGCCCGTCTGCCCGGTCGAGGCCATCTACTACGAGGACGACGTCCCCGATCAGTGGAAGGGGTTCACCGACACCAACGCGAACTTCTTCGAGGAGCTCGGGTCGCCCGGTGGCGCCTCGAAGGTCGGCGCGTTGGACTTCGACCCGCCGGCCGTCGCCGCGCTGGCTCCCCAGGGTGAGTCCTGAGCGGCCCTGGGAGGTCGGGCAACACCTCGGGGGTCCTGAGATCACCGGCTCGTTCCCGTGTGCGGCTGCCCGACTTCCCCTGGGACCAGATCGCGTCCTACAAGGAGAAGGCCCGCACACACCCCTACGGGCTGGTTGATCTCTCGGTCGGGACACCGGTGGACGCAACGCCGGCCGTCGTCCAACAGGCGCTGGCCGGCGCCGCGGACGCCCCGGGCTATCCGCAGACGGCGGGTACCCCGGATCTGCGGGAGGCCGCGGCGGGCTGGCTGGCCCGCCGGCTCGGCGTCCTCGTCGATCCGGGTGCAGTCCTGCCCGTGCTCGGTACCAAGGAGCTGGTCGCCCAGCTGCCCGGTCAGCTGGGGCTCGAGCCCGGCGACCGGGTGTGGGTGCCCACGCCCGCGTACCCGACCTACGAGGTCGGGGCGCTGCTGGCGCGCTGCGAGCCGGTCCTGGGTCCGGCGGACGGGGTGACCCTCGTCTGGCTGAACTCGCCGGGCAACCCGACCGGTCGGGTGCTCACGGTCGACGAGATGCGTGCGGTCGTGGGCTGGGCCCGCGAGCGGGGTGTGATCGTCGCCAGCGACGAGTGCTACATCGAGCTCGGCTGGGAGAGCCGGCCGGTCTCGGTGCTGCACCCGGATGTGTGTGGTGGGTCACACGAGGGCCTGCTCGCGGTGCACTCGCTGTCGAAGCGATCGAATCTGGCGGGCTACCGGGCCGGTTTCGTCACCGGGGATCCGGTGCTCGTCGAGGGTCTGCTGGGGGTGCGCAAGCACGCCGGGTTCATGATGCCGACCCCGGTGCAGGCGGCGATGGCCGCCGCCTACGCGGATGACCTGCACGTCGCCGACCAGCGGGCCCGGTATGCCAACCGGCGGGCCGTGCTCGCGGCGGCACTGTCGGTGGCCGGGTTCACCATCGACCACAGCGAGGCCGGTCTGTACCTGTGGGCGACCCGCGGCGAGGACGCGTGGTCCACCCTGGACGCGCTGGCCGGCGTCGGCGTTCTGGTCGCTCCCGGCACGTTCTACGGCGAGGCGGGCCGGCACCACGTCCGGGTTGCCCTCACCGCGCCGGATTCGCAGGTCGCCACCGTGCCCGAGCGGATGGCCATGATCCCGCCAGTGGCGAACCCGCAGCCGACGAGCCCGCCGGCCGGGTACGGCGCCGGCGGTTACGCCGGGGACGGTTACGGGGCACCACCGAACCGGTACGCCGAGCCGCCGGGCCGTCACGTCGAGGCGCCGAACCAGTATGGCGAGTCGCCGGATCGGTATACCGACGCCCCGAACCGGTACGCCGAGCAGCCCGGCGGCTACCCGCAGGCTGCGGACGGCTACCCGCAGGCTGCGGACGGCTACCCGCCAGCCGCGGCCGGCTATCCCGCCCCCGCCGACGGCGGCTACCGCGACCCGCGCGATGCCTTCCCCGGCGAACGGGACAGGGACCGGAGCGGCTACCCCGATCCGCGCGGGGGCGGTTATCCGCCATCCCGGCCGGAATACGGCGGCGGTTACGACGACCGCTCCGGCTACCCGCCGCGCCCGGAGCCCGACACCCACACCGGCGGCTACCCGATTCATTCCGGCGGCCAGCCGGGACGTCCCGGGGCGTACACCGGACGACGGGTGCCGCCCCGCGTGCCCGGTGGGCCCGCCGGCTACCAGGGTGAGGCGGACCCCCGGTACGACGGCCAAGGCGACGACGCCGATGGTTCCCCTCGCCCGTGGAACGGCGAGCCCGACATCCGCTGACCTGCCGCCTGCGGCCGGCGGCAGCTGCGTGGTCTACGACGGTCCCGCCGTCCGGGGCGGCGGGAACCTCGTAAGGTCAGGCCCGTGAGCACCTCCAACTCCTCTGCTGACCTGCCGGCCGGCGCCGCCTCGGGCGCCGCTTCCGTGATCGATCCCGTCATCGACGAGCTGTGGGACCGTCGCGGCGAGCTGACCCCCAGCGACGCGGACGCGCGCAAGAGCGTTGTCGCCGCCATCGACGCCATCGACGCCGGCGAGGCCCGTGTCGCCCGGGTCGCCGCCGACGACACGATCGTCGTCGACGAGCGGGCCAAGCGGGCCATCCTGCTGTCGTTCAAGGTCCTGGACATGGTGGAGTCGTCCGCCGGCGACTTTCACTACCACGACCGCATGCCACTCAAGACCCGCTTCGACGGCGTGCGGGTGGTCCCGGGAGCGATCGTTCGCTGGGGCGCGCACATCGCCCCCGGTGCGATCCTGATGCCCAGCTACACCAACATCGGCGGGTTCGTCGGCGCCGGCACCCTGGTCGACACCTGGGCGACCGTCGGCTCCTGCGCCCAGGTCGGTGAGCGGGTGCACCTGTCCGGCGGTGTCGGCCTCGGCGGTGTGCTCGAACCGCCGAACGCCGTTCCGGTCGTCGTCGAGGACGACGCCTTCGTCGGTAGCCGCTGCATGGTCGTCGACGGCGCCCGGGTGCGCCGCGGGGCCAAGCTCGGCGCCGGGGCGATCCTGACCGCGTCCACCCACGTGTTCGACGCGACCACCGGCGAGGAGTACCCGCGCGGCGAGATCCCCGAGCGCGCCGTCGCGGTGGGTTCGACCCGTATCCGCTCGTTCCCCGCTGGCGACTTCGGGATGCCCTGCATCCTGGTATTGCGCACCCTCGACGAGGGCGAGATCCACGACAAGCTGGCCCTCAACGACGTCCTGCGCGAACACGGCGTCGCCGGCGGCTGACGCAGGCGGGCGGGCCGTCGGCGCCCTGGCCGGACGCCGTCAGGTCGTAGGGTCGGCGGCATGGATCTGGACCTTCGCGCGCCGGTCGGGGAACTCACCCGGCGCCTCGTCGACGTGCCGTCGGTCAGCGGCGACGAGGCGGCCCTCGCCGACGCCGTGCAGGCGGCCCTCGGTCGGATCGGCGGGCTGCGCGTCGAGCGGGACGGCGATGCCGTCGTCGCCCGCACCTCGCTCGGTCTGGCCTCGCGGATCGTGCTCGCCGGCCATCTCGACACGGTGCCGATCGCCGACAACCTGCCCTCGCGGGTGGACGGCGGTCGGCTCTACGGCTGTGGGACGTCCGACATGAAGGCCGGGGTGGCGATCGCCCTGCATCTGGCGGCGACCCTGCCGCTGACCGAGCCGGGCATGCTGCGCCACGACATCACCTGGATCTGCTACGACCACGAGGAGGTCGAGGCGGCGCGCAACGGGCTGCGTCGCCTCGCCGAAAAGCACCGCGACTGGCTCGACGGTGACCTCGCGATCCTGATGGAGCCGACGTCCGGCGAGGTCGAGGCCGGCTGTCAGGGCACCCTGCGGGTCATCGCCCGCCTGGCCGGCCGCCGCGCGCACTCGGCCCGGTCCTGGCTCGGCGACAACGCCATCCACAAGGCCGGCGACCTGCTGCGCCGCCTGGCCGCGTACGAGCCGCGCAGCGTCACCCTGGACGGCTGCACCTACCGGGAGGGCCTGTCCGCGGTGCGCATCGACGGCGGGGTCGCCGGCAACGTCATCCCCGACGCGTGCGCCGTCACGGTGAACTTCCGTTTCGCCCCCGACCGCACGCCCGAGGGCGCGGTCGCCCACGTCCGCGAGGTGCTGGCCGGTTACGACCTCGAGGTCACCGACCTGTCCGGTGGCGCCCCGCCCGGCCTGACCGCCGCCCCCGCCGCCGCGTTCATCGCCGCCACCGGACGTACCCCCGTCGCCAAGTACGGCTGGACGGACGTCGCCCGCTTCGCCGCACTCGGCATCCCCGCCCTCAACTACGGCCCCGGCGACCCCAACCTCGCCCACACCCGCGACGAGTACGTCGAACTGGCCGCCATCGACGAGGGCGAACGCCTGCTGCGCAGCTACCTCACCGCGTAGGCCAACCGCGAGGGCGGATCGCCTGCGACGCAGATCACACTGACGTGCGATGACTGTTACCTCGGTAGATCGGGAATGAGCGGTTCGCTAGGGTGGTCGGGTACGCACCAAGCCGACTGGATTTGCGTCCCGCGCGGCTGGTGATCTCGTCGGGTTCGGGGGGCTCGGCTGTGAAGGCGTCTTTTGTCGTGTTTGCTGTCGGGCATCGTCATGTGGCTCGGCAGATGTGCTTTCGTCGTATTCGGCTCTCGGTGGGTCCATGAGATCGTCCGTGCAGCCCCCGTCTGTCCCGCCCCGGTCGATCGGTCATCGGGGGTCTGGGAGGTGACGGACGCGATGATCAGTATTTTCCAGACACAGTCGGGGAGCGAGCTCGATACAACGAGCACGGACGACCCCGGCGTACAGGTGGAGGCCGATCGGCTCGTGCCTGCCCAGCGGATCCACGCACCCACGCCACACTTACACCCGAACCCGAACCCGAACCCAGGCCCGGATTCTGGCATCGGTCCGGCCGGCGAACGGTCGCGGTCGGACGGCGCCGAGCAGAGCACCGCCACGCAGAACGGCGCCGCCGAGGCGGACAGCCGGGCCGTACTCGAGCGTTACCGGGCCCGGTTGCCCTGGGAACGTCGGTACGGCCTGCTGCTCGTCGGGCTGGACGCATCCGCCTGCGTCGTCGCCGCGGCGGTCGCCTACCTGGTGCGGTTCGGCGGGTTCGTCGAGTTCGATCTGAAGCCGGTGTCGGTGCGGCCGTACCTGGTGATGTCGGTCGTGCTGCCGATCGCCTGGGTGCTGGCGATGTTCCTCGGCCGGTCCTACGAGAGTCGGTTCCTCGGCAACGGTTCGGAGGAGTTCCGCCGGGTCCTGAACGCCGCGGCGCATTTCACCGCCCTCGTGGCGGTGCTGTCCTATGCGACGAAGGCGGAGCTCGCCCGCGCCTATGTCCTGATCGCGTTCCCGGCGGCGATCCTGCTCACCGTGCTCGGCCGCTGTGCGGCCCGCGGCTACCTGCACCGGATGCGCCGCGCCGGCCGCGGCCTGCACCGGGTGCTGGTGGTCGGCTCCGGTGATGCGGCGGCGTCGCTCGTCCGGCTCGCGCGGCGCGACCCGACCGCCGGCTGGACGGTCGTCGGCATCGTGCTCGACCGCCAGCCCGGCCGCCACAGCCACGACTACTCGGACCGCAGCGGCTTCGACCTGCTCGGCGTCCCGATCGTCGGCACGTCCGACTCCCTGCACACCGCGATCAGCGCCACCCACGCGACCACGGTGGCGATCTGCCCGCAGATGGACGGCGAGACGCTGCGTCGGGTGCTGTGGACGTTGGAGGGCAGCGACGTCGACGTGCTGATCTCCTCGGCCCTGACCGACGTGACCGGCCCACGCATCACGATCCGCCCGGTGGCGGGTCTCCCACTGCTGCACATCGAGGAACCCGAGCTCACCGGAGCCCGCCGGGCGGTCAAGGGCCTGTTCGACCGCAGCGTCGCGCTCACCGTGCTGCTGCTCGCCTCGCCGGTTCTGCTGTCCGTTGCGCTCGCCGTGCGGCTGACCAGCCGCGGCCCGGCCATCTTCCGCCAGACCCGGGTCGGCCAGGACGGTCGTCCCTTCACCATGTACAAGTTCCGCTCGATGTACATCGATGCGGAGGCCCGCAAGGCCGAGCTCGCCGACAGCAACGAACGCGCCGAGGGCCTGCTGTTCAAGATGCGCGACGACCCCCGGGTCACCCGGGTCGGCAAGGTCCTGCGTAAATGGTCCCTCGACGAGCTGCCGCAGCTGTTCAACATCGCCGGCGGCACGATGTCACTGGTCGGCCCGCGCCCGCCACTGCCCAGCGAGGTCGAACAGTACGAGGACGACGTACACCGCCGCCTGATGGTCAAGCCGGGCCTGACCGGCCTGTGGCAGATCAGCGGCCGCTCGGACCTCGAATGGGACGAGTCCGTGGCCCTTGACCTGCGCTATGTCCAGAACTGGTCGCTGCCCATGGACTTCTACATCCTGTGGCGCACGGTCTTCGCCGTGCTGCGCCGAGAAGGGGCCTACTGATCGGCGGTTGTTCGCTCACGTGACAGCCCGTCCCACATCACGCGGACAGTCCCCCAGTTATCCTGGGATTTTTCTGTCCGGTCCACACGGTCGGCGGACAGGAAATTTCTTTGGCTGCATCAAAGAAGAACAAGCTGCCGGGGGCTGCCGAATAAGTACCAACCGTCATCGGCGGAGCAGCTGGTCAGGCGTCCTTGCGGAGCTGGCGCAGGGCGGCGACGTCGAGCTGGTCCGGGTGGTCGGGGTGGACCTGGCGGTAGAGGTCGAGCAGGACGGTGATGCGCCGGGTCCAGGAGAAGGATTCGGCGCGTTCGCGGTTGCGGGCGCTGGCCTTGGCGCGGAGGTCCGGGTCGGCGGCCATGCGGTCGATCGCGGTTGCCAGGGAGCGGGCGTTCGGGGCGGCGAGGATGCCGGCGTCGCCGAAGGTGTCGCTGACGCCGGCGACATCGGTGGCGATGATGGGCAGGCCGCCGGCCATCGCCTCCAGCACGACCAGGGGGAGGCCGCCCTCGATGTCGGAGGACAGGACGAAGACGTCGGCCCAGCGGTGCCAGCGGGCGAGCTCCTCGCCGGTCTTCGGGCCCACGAGCCGGGCGTTGCCCAGGCCGAGCTGGGTGACCTGGGCCTCGAGCGCCTCGCGGTCCTCACCGTCGCCGACGACGACCAGCTCCACCGGGGCGTTCACCGAACCCAGCGCTTCCAGCAGACGCGGCACGTTCTTCTGCCGGGTCAGCCGTCCGACGAACAGCAGGCGCAGCGGGCGGTCCGCCGCCTGGGGCGGTTCGGGTGTGGGATCCGGGCGGGCGGCGAAGAACTCGGGGGCGACGCCGTTGCTCATGACGAGGACACGTTCGAGCGGGATGGCGTATTCGCGGGCCATGTCTGCGGCGACCCTGTCGGACAGGGCGATCACGCAGGCGGCGCGCTGGATGGCGGGGCGCAGCAGCAGGGCCTTGTACAGCGGCAGCAGGATGCCCATCCGGCCGGACCTGTCGGCGTCGATGTGGAAGTGCGCCACATAGGGGAAGCGGCGGACGGCGGCGGCGAGCAGCACGATCTCCGGGAGCAGCGCGTGGCCCATGTGCAGGTGGACGACGTGCCGGCGGGAGATCGCGAGGATCCGCGGCAGGAAACCGGGCGCCAGGGGCGTGTGGGCGACCTCGACCCCGCGTAGCCGGCGGATGCGCAGCCGACCGACCTGTTCCCGGCGGGGCACCCCGGCCGCCCCGCAGTCCGAGGTGATCACCTCGACGTCCGACGACGCGGCGACGCCCTCGGCGATCGAGCGCATGACGTTCTCCAACCCGCCGAGATGCGGCGGGTAGAAACCGCCCACCTGGACGACCGGCGGCCCGGCGTACGCCGTCTTCCCGGGTGATACCGCTGCCATCTCCGGCCGCCTTTCCGATTGAATGGTCACCGTCGGTGAGTTGTGGGGTTCAGTGGGTTGTCAGGGTCAGTGTGTCGCGGCTGGCGGCGGCCTGCGCGTCCAGCAGCGCGAGCGGATCATCGGCCAGCGTGCGGGCGAGCTCCTGGACGGCGCCGGGGTCGAACCGGTGGGCGTCGAAGCTGATGGAGACGTTGATCGCACCGGCGACCGTGGTGAACGAGCAGGTGAGCGCGTCGGAGCCGGCGGTCGTCACCATGCCCTGCAGCCACGTCCGCTCCGGCGCGACCAGCGCCTTGACGTGGGGCAGCAGCGGCAGCATGCCCAATGAGGTGACGGTCAGCTCGGGGCTGGGCCGGGTGCCGTTCGACGGCTGCGAGGACCCCGGCCGCCGCGGGATCGGGATGGCCTGGGCGACCAGCGCGGCGCCGATGGACACCAGCGGGCGACCGCAGCCGATGACCCGGCGCACCTCCGTGGTGATTGAATCCGGCGAGGTCGGGTCCTCGGGGGTGATACCGACGCATCCCACAAAGTTCCCGACAATGGCGTTGCCGCCCGTCAGATACCGGCGGGCATCGAAAAGCACGGTGAGTCCGGGCTGGCGACGCGGCAACCGGGAACATTCCAGTGCGACGACCGCCGCCGCGTAGAGCACCCCGTTCGCGGACGCCGCCGGCGCATGCCGTTCCCGCCACTGCCGCACCCGCGCGGTCAGCTCGGCATCCGACGTCGCGCAGACACTGACCAGCCGGGAAGCAGATTCACCCCGGGCCGTGGAGACGCCCTGCGCCGGGATCGCGCCGCCGGCCGGGGCCGGGGCCGGGGACGTGGTCGGGGGCGAGAAGGCGGGCGACGGGGGTGGGGTGGCCTCGCGGGCTCGGCGGGAGGCGCGGTACTGGGTGACCAGGTCGCGGGACGGGCCGAGGCCGGTCCCGAAGGTCCTCCACAGGGCGCGCAGCAGCGGGTAGCGCACCGAGGTCTCGATCAGCTCCGACGGCAGCTGCTCGTCCTGCGCATGCTGCAGCAGGCTCGTCCAGGTGGTCATGAAAAGCGTGGCGTCGCCGACCGCGTGCGACATCTCGAGCATCGAGTACTTCCGGCCCACCCAGAACCGGAACGGCAGCTGCCCGAGACCTTCGGCGTACCGCGCGGCCATCCAGGCGCCGATCGGGCCCGCGTCCTGCGTCGGATCGCCGATCGTCGCGGGATCGTCGTCGAACTCGCGGATCACCTCGTGCAGATGCCGCTCCCGCGCGCTCGGTGGAATGGTGAGCAGCCGGCCGTTCACCAGATCCACCCGGCGCAGCAGCCGGTTGCCCGGGTCGAGTGCCGCCAGGTTCCAGACCACGCGGCGCACCGCCGCCACGGACGGCATTCGGACCGGGCCGAAGCCCATCATCGAAACCGTGCCGAGTTCGAGCCGGTCGCGGGCGGGAAGTCGTTGGTCCATGCTCGCCTCTCCATACGCACAGGTGTTCTCACAGCTGCAGGTCGGCTGAGATCGGAAGATGGTCGCTGCCGAACGGAGCACCACGGTGGTAGCGGTCCACGGTGACGTCGGAAGAGACCAGAATGTGGTCGATGCGGGTGGTTTCCTTCCACCGGGCGGTCGCGCTCCAGGTGGGTGACCAGCCGGCCCCCGCCACGTCGTGCGCGTCGCGCAGCCCGGCACCCAGCAACCGTCGGAACGGCCGATGGTCGCGGGTCGCGTTGAAATCGCCCGCCAGCACCAGCGGAATGCGTGCCCCGGCGCCCCCGGTGCGGGCGGCCTCGGCGCGGGAAACCTCGGTGCGCAGGGCATCCAGCTGGTCGGCCCAGCGTCGGGTGTAGGCCCCGCCCACCGGTGAACGGGTGTGCACGACGACCAGCTCGAAGCGGTTTCCGGACGGGAGGGTGACGGTCATCCGACCGAACGGAAAGCCGGCCGCGTGCAGGTCGGGCGCCGTCGTCAGCGGATAGCGGGAGTAGACCGCGTAGCCGAACGGCTCATACGACGGACGCAGGACGGAGTACCGAAAGTCGCGCAGCGCGGGAACGGCGCGCAGCTGCCCGGCGATCAGCGGGGTGTACTCCTCGAGCAGCAGCACGGCCGGCTTCTCCTGGTCGAGCTGTGTCGCGATCCGGGCCACCCCGGTGTTCCAGCCGTTGACGTTGGCGGTCATCAACCGGACTTCGGCGGCCCGCGGTATCAGATGGTGCCCCTGGCCGACCCGGACGAATTCGGGCACCGTCCAGGTCAGGTGCAGCGCGGCGGTGGCGACCATGCCCGCGGCGAGCAGTCGTGAACGGCGCACCAGCGCATAGCCGATCAGCGGATAGGCCGGCAGGCACAGCAGCGGGGTGAACGCGTTGACCGCCGGGAACGGCCAGCCGATCAGATCGTCAAAGTGGGTCAGTCGCGCACCGACGCAGAGCAGCAGCACCCCTGCCACCCCCAGCGCCGCCAGCCGGCCCACCCGCTCGACCCCGTGCTGCCGGCCCAGGTGCTGGCCGAAACGTCGCGTCCAGGTCCGACGGCCACGCGATGGCCGCTGCGGCCCGTCCGCCGCCTGCGCGGCGTCGGCGGCGTCAGAGCCGCTGGAGCCGCCGGAGCTGTCGACGGTCACGTCGTCACCGGGCGCGAGCGTGCCGGGGCTGGTACGCACCGCGCGGG
>NZ_JAMQQG010000198.1 GCF_023716925.1 Frankia sp. R82 | reverse complement strand
CGCCGGTGCCGACCCCGCCGATCCCGCCGGGCGGGCCACCTTCCGCGCCCGGATGGCCTCCCGCCGGGTGGGGGTCGCGCTGTTCGCCTCGGTGCTCGGCGCGGCCGGCCTGACCAGTTGTGCCGCCGGCACCGACGCGCTGACCAACTACGCGCGCACGACCACGAACAGCACGTCCGGCGCGGTCGGCGCCATCTCGCTGCGCAACGTCTACCTCGCCGGCCCGGCCGACCAGGGCGGTTCGGCGCCGATCGTCTCGGCGTTCTTCAACGCCAGCGACGCGTCGGACACCCTCGTCTCGGTCTCCTCGCCGACCGCCGGCTCCGGCCGGGTGTCGTCGCCCGCCGAGATTCCGGCCGGTGGCGGCCACGTCTTCGTCGCGGACGGTTCCGCGCCCAGCCTGTCGGGCTTCACCCGCGACCTGCTGATCGGCGCCCAGCTACCGATCACCTTCACCTTCGCCAAGGCCGGCAGCATCACGCTGGACGTCCCCGTCGAGCCAGCCGCGCCGGGCGCCGAGGGCGCCGTCGGCGAGTCGGCCACGGCGGGCGAGGCCACTCCGAGCCCGACGGCGACCGCCAGCGCCGGTGCCACCGCACCGGGTCAGGG
>NZ_JAMQQG010000197.1 GCF_023716925.1 Frankia sp. R82 | reverse complement strand
CCGGCTCCAACGACCACACCGTGCGACTGTGGGACACCGGCAGCGGACAGACCCACACCACCCTCACCGGCCACACCGGCACCGTCCTCGCGGTGGCGTTCTCCCCCGACGGCCACACCCTCGCCACCGGCACCAACGACCACACCGTGCGACTGTGGGACACCCGCAGCGGACAGACCCACACCACCCTCACCGGCCACACCGGCAGCGTCCTCGCGGTGGCGTTCTCCCCCGACGGCCACACCCTCGCCACCGGCACCAACGACCACACCGTGCGGCTGTGGGACACCGGCAGCGGACAGACCCGCACCACCCTCACCGGCCACACCCGCGCCGTCCGCGCGGTGGCGTTCTCCCCCGACGGCCACACCCTCGCCACCGGCGCCGACGATCGCACCGTGCGGCTGTGGGACACCGGCAGCGGACAGACCCGCACCACCCTCACCGGCCACACCGACTGGGTCCTCGCGGTGGCGTTCTCCCCCGACGGCCACACCCTCGCCACCGGCTCCGACGATCGCACCGTGCGACTGTGGGACACCGGCAGCGGACAGACCCACACCACCCTCACCGGCCACACCAGCACCGTCCTCGCGGTGGCGTTCTCCCCCGACGGCCAC
>NZ_JAMQQG010000196.1 GCF_023716925.1 Frankia sp. R82 | reverse complement strand
CGGGCCGTCGGGCCGGCGAACGGGCCGCCCGCTGGTCGGCCACCCGCTGGTCGGCCGCGCGGTGATCGGCGGCACGTTGCTCGGCCGAGCGGCGGGAGTTCGCCAGGGCGGACCCACCGGCCCCGATCGGTCCCCGTGGCGCCTGGGCGGCCTCGGGCGGTGTGCGCCGTGGCACACCAAGGCGATCCACCGGCCCGGCATCGCCACCGGGGCCCGCCGGGCCATGGCCGGTACCAGGGCCATGGCCGGGCCAGTAGCCGTTGCCACCGGCTCCACCAGCGGGACGGTCACGGTCGAGGCCACCGCCGGGGACGGGGTGTCCCGCGGACTGGACCGCCGCGGTGCGCGGCTCGGCGAGCTGGCGCGGCGGGACGTCGCCGGCTCGGGCCGCGGCCAGCCCGGTGCGGCCGGTGATCTCGACCGGTCCGGAGATCGGCGGCGCGGGGCGTGAGGTGGGCACCGCGATGCCGTCCGGGTAGCGCGGCAGCGCGGCGCGTCCGGCCGTTGGATAACGATCGTGTTCCGGCCCGCCGCGACCGCCGGCGGCCGGTGCGGTGGGTGCCGGCCGTGCTGCGGGAGGCGGGACGGGCGGCATGGGCGGGACGGCGAGGCGGTCTGGCGGCGGT
>NZ_JAMQQG010000195.1 GCF_023716925.1 Frankia sp. R82 | reverse complement strand
CTAGTGGTCGTCGCCGTTAGTTCGTCGGTGATCGGTGGTGTCAGGTAGGTAGAGGCTGGCGGCGAGGTCGAGTGCGGCTTCGGCGGTTCCGGTCGGGGAGCCGTCGGCGAGGACGGAGTCGGCGTAGTCGTCGTGGCTGGCCCGCCAGATCGCGAAGCCCCACTGGCTGGCGTAGCCGACGTAACGCAGCCGGCACAGGGGCTGGTCGTCGCCGTCGGGGTCGGTCGCGGTGACGTAGGCGAACGGGCCGCGGTAGCGGGTGGACACCGTGATCCCGGGCCAGTTCGTGGCGGCGTGCGCGACGAGGCGCTGCTGCAGGGAGGTCTTCGTCGACTCCGGGATACCCGCCACGGTCTGATTGTGGCCGGAGGGTGGTCGTGGCTTGTCTGTGGGGCGTGGCTGGCCCGGTAGGACCGTGAGGGTGTCTCGCCGTGCCACCGCGATCATCCTGACCGACGATGTCCGCACCGTCCTGGCCGGCCGTGCCCGCTCGGCGACCGTGCCACGCCGTGACTGGCTGCGCGCGACGATCGTGCTCGCCGCCGCCGACGGTGCGGGCAACGCGGCGATTGCCACCAGGCTTGGCGTCTGCGAGGACACCGTGGGCAAGTGGCGGGGCCGGTTCGC
>NZ_JAMQQG010000194.1 GCF_023716925.1 Frankia sp. R82 | reverse complement strand
CACATCGCCGGCGCCCTCACCCTCGACGACGCCGCCCGCATCGTCGCCCTGCGCAGCCGCGCCCTGACCACCATCCCCACCCCCGGCGCGATGGCCTCGATCAACCTGCCCGCCGCGGACCTCACGACCCTGCTGACCCCGGGCCTGTCCGTCGCGGCGGTCAACAGCCCGGCGACCACCATCGTCGCCGGCGACGAGGCGGAGCTCACCACCCTGCTCGCCGACGTGCGCGCCCGTGACGTCCGCACCCGCCTGCTGCCCGTCACCTATGCGTCGCACTCGCCGCAGGTCGAGGCGATCCGGGATGACCTGCTCGCCGCGCTCGGTGACATCACGCCGCAGCCCACCACGATCCCGATCCTGTCGACCGTCACCGCCGACTGGATCGACCCGGACGCACTCACCGCCGACTACTGGTACGACAACCTGCGCCAACCCGTCCGGTTCGAACCCGCCACCCGAGCCCTGCTCGACGCCGGCCACGACCTGTTCATCGAGATCAGCCCGCATCCCGGTCTGACCACCGCGCTGGCCGAAACCCTGGATGTGCGGGCCGCCGCCGGCACCGACGGGTCGGCCAACGGCGCCGCCCACGCGGCGGGCCGCGGGCCCCTCGCCGGCCCCGAGACCCTGGGC
>NZ_JAMQQG010000193.1 GCF_023716925.1 Frankia sp. R82 | reverse complement strand
GCCGCCGCCCGCCGACGCGTTCCGTCCGTCCGGTCCGCCGCCGCCCGCGAACTCGTTCCAGCCGGGACGCCCGATCGGGGGCACCGGTTCTCGGGTGCCACCCTCGTCCGGGCCTGGTGGCGCATCCCACGCCGGCCCTGGCGTCGGCGGTCAGGGTGCCGGCGGCCAGGGCGTCGGCGGTCAGGGTGCCGGGGGGCTGGGGACCAAGGGGCCCGGCGCAGGCCTGGGCTCCGGTGGCCTGGGCTCCGGCGGTCAGGGCTCCGGCGGGGGCGGTGCGGGTGCGGTGGGGCCGACCGATCGGACGGCCAGGGTGCCCCGGCGTGACGGTGGTCCAGGCCCCGCGCAGCCCGGTTCCGCGGAGTCCGCCGAGGGCACAATGATCATTAATCGGGGGGTGGGCCCGACGTTCGTGCCGGACGCCGACCGCCCGTACTCCGATCGGGGGCCGCGTTCTGCCTCGCCCGCGGCGCCGCTCACCCGGCCCACCGTCGACGCCGCCTCGCGGGGCGACGCACTCGCCGCCGCCCGAGGGGACGCCTTCGCCGCCCAGGCCGGCGAGTACGCCCCCGGCCAGGGTGGCGCGGGTGTCGCCGGTCGGGACGCCGCGCCACGCCCCTACGGCGCCGTGGCCGCACCGGGCGGTCC
>NZ_JAMQQG010000192.1 GCF_023716925.1 Frankia sp. R82 | reverse complement strand
ACGGCATAACTCAACATCAACAAGAGTGGGACATCAGCCCACGATCACACCCGGTCCAGGCGCGAAAGATCTGGGCTGAGCGGCTGAGTTGCCGACCTCTGCCCGTGCCGGTCCTCGCCGGCCGACACCCATGCCGCACACCCGCACCGGAGTGGACACGCACCCGCTACCCTGTAGGGGCCGGAGTCACGTTCACCACGGGAAGCACCGGCATGGGGGCGGTAGCTCAGCCGGTCAGAGCAGGGGACTCATAATCCCTGGGTCGTGGGTTCGAGCCCCACCCGCCCCACCATGTTTGTCATTGTACGAACCGCCCCTTTCGGACGTGTTGTAGCTGGTGGAGCGGCTGTGTTGGTCTCGGTTGGCTCGGGTCTGGGGATGCGGAAGACCGGCTGGAACCGTCCTGGGCCGAGGATCTTGACTTCGTGGACGAGGGCTTCGACGAGGGCCTTGCGTTGAAGGTCGGTGCAGACCTCGATGATCGTATCGACGTGGCTTGCGATCTTGTGGAGGGTGGCGCGTGGGGGCATGGCGGGTTCGTCGTCGATCTGGGTGGTGAGTTCGGTGTGGCGGCGCCGGAGTTGCTTTTGCGTGGTGCGCAGGGTGGCGACTCGGTTAGCGAGGGTTTCTTCGTCGAGCTTGCCGCGTTCGAAGGCGGCCAGGTA
>NZ_JAMQQG010000191.1 GCF_023716925.1 Frankia sp. R82 | reverse complement strand
TCTACGTCCGGGACCGGCTCGGCACCCGCGCCATCGCCAACACCCTCAACGAACGCGGCCACCGCACCACCACCGGCGGCCCCTGGTCCGGACACCAGGTCATCCGCGTCCTGGACAACCGCATCTACCTCGGCGAGCTGACCTTCCGCGAGATCACCGTCACCGACACCCACGAGCCGATCATCGAGGCAGCACGGTTCACCGAGGCCGAGAAGATCCTCACCATCCGCAGCGACGGACACACCCACCGAGCCGCCAGCGACTCCGACTACTACCTCACCAGCCGGATGCGCTGCCCACAGTGCGGCAAAGCGATGCTCGGCTCCAACGCCAAAGGGCGCAACCGCACCTACCGCTACTACACCTGCTTCACCCGCCTGCGCTACAGCCGCACCCGCTGCGACGCCCCCCGCCTCGATGCCGACGCCCTCGACCACGCCATCCTCACCGCACTCGCCGACTTCTACCGCGACCACCAGCAGCTCATCGCCGACGCCGTCCACCACGCCCGCCAACGCCACCACGACACCCACAGCGACCGCGCCGGCGAACTCGCCACCGTCCAGTCCGACCTCACCCACACCGACCAAGCCATCGACCGCTACCTGGCCGCCTTCGAACGCGGCAAGCTCGACGAAGAAACCCTCGCTAACCGAGTCGCCACCCTGCGCACCACGCA
>NZ_JAMQQG010000190.1 GCF_023716925.1 Frankia sp. R82 | reverse complement strand
GGCCGAGGCCGGCGCGGCGGCGGCGGTCGCGGCGGCCGGCGGTGTCGTGGACGAGGGTGAACCGGCCGGAGCTCATCGCGGCCAGGCGACGGCTGGCGGCGGCGGCGACCTCCTCGAGGCGGGCGGCGAGCACGAAGCTCGACAGCGGCATGCCCTCGGTGTTGCCACCGCGGCCGACGGTGAGTTCGGCCAGGTGGTGCAGCTCGTCGACCTCGGCGCGCAGCGGGCCCAGCGCGGTGAGGCCGGCCGCGTAGGTGGTGTTCAGGTCCGCGAGGTCGATGCCGCGTCGGGTGGCCTGGGCCGCGGCGGCGACGGCCGCCTCGTGGGTTCGGCGGGCCTGGTCCGCGGCCGCCTCGTGTTCGGCGAGAGGCAGGGTGGCATCGGGGTCGACGGCGAGGTCGGGGGCGGCGAGCGCGGCTACGAGGCCGGTGAGCCCCTCGCGGTGGGTGCGGACCTCGGTGTCGGTGGCGCGCAGCCACGGGTCGTCGCGGACGGCGGCGGCCGCGTCGTCCAGGTCGGTGAACCCGGCCTGGCGGACCAGCTCCAGGGTGGTGAGACCACCCTGGACGTGGGCGGTGCGGGCCTGCTCGGCGCTCTGTTCGGCGGCGCGGGCGGTTTCGGTGTCGGCGGCCAGGCGGCGGACCGCGTCGAGCCGGGCGGCAAGGGCACCCGCCGCGCGCAGGGCGTCGGGGATCTCGGTGAGCC
>NZ_JAMQQG010000189.1 GCF_023716925.1 Frankia sp. R82 | reverse complement strand
GGGATCGCGAGGAGCGTCTCAGATCGGTTCGACGACGATGTCAGCGCGGTCGAGTGTGGCGGTGTAGGCGGCTATGCCGTCCGGGTCGCTGGTGAGGATCTGGGCCGGACCGTGAAGAGCAGCCGCTATGACGACCAGGGCGTCGATGACGTCCGGCCGCTTCTTCGCGGGGAGCCTGGCCTCGGCGAGCATGGCCCCCGCCCGTTTATACGAGTCGAGGGTGAAGGTTCTCGCGCAGGCGACACAGCCGGCGGGGATGCTTGACACGCCGCGCATGGGGGGCGCGCTCTCCCGAGTCTGGGGCACGGTGCAGTCCTTCAGGTACTGACTGAAGACATGAACCGTCTTCGGGTCTGGTCGCCACGCCTGGGCGAGGACCGGGCCGATGACGACAGGCCGGTGCGGAGCCGCGCGTAGGCCGTGGTGGAGCAGCCGCGCCGCGGACCTGTCTCGCAGGAGCGCCACCAGCATCCCGGCGTCATAGACGACAGTACGCGCGATCATGCGACGCTCACGTTGTCCGATCCAAGCGCACTGTTCAGGACCCGGTGGACGAGCGCCTGCTCGTCCGTGGTCAGGGCGTCGAACGAAGGCAGGTCCAGCTCAGGGAGGCCGCCAGCCTGCTCAAGGGCTACCTGGTTGCGCGCGTCAAGCGCCGCGAAGGTCGCCGTGGCGGCATCGTCGCGCGCCATCTGCGCGACGGCCGCCGCGATCATGTAGGCGGACACATCCAT
>NZ_JAMQQG010000023.1 GCF_023716925.1 Frankia sp. R82 | reverse complement strand
ATCGCGTATCTCCTCATCGAGTTCTTGGCGGTCCTCGAAAAGGATCACGCGGTGGTCGCTCTACGTCACGGACCGCCACTCCGGCGAGTCGCTAGACGATCACGATCCGTACACCACATGCGTGGACTCCACTCCCGATGGGTGGCCTTCGGCGCATGAGGACTCGCGGTCGGCTGCATGCGGAACCCCTTGATAGGAGCTCGGCGTCCGCACGACCGGCGCAAGGTAGCGTGGGTGAGACGACCTGCCCGCAGCCGCAGTCCGTGACCCGACGTCCGACGTGGCTATTCTGGACGCAAGTCTTTTGGCAGAGCCGAATAGCGGGCCTTCTATTGGCCGAAGGCTACGAAGGCCGCCCAGTCCATCGGGTCGGAGTAAGGCCGTTCCGACGGGTTAGAAGGATACGGTTCCGAACTGTCTTCTTCGTAGCTGATCGGCGGGAGGCTATCCCGGAGCCTGGGCCGAGCGGCGAGATATCCTTCTTCGGACTCAAGAGTAAGGTCTCGCAACCATATTTGGGCCGACCTCAGCGCACGTGCTGGAGCGTTTGTCACGGCGCCATCCGCCTCGGAACGATGAAGTTCCTCGTAGAATCGGCTCATCAACAGCGCAGAGGCACGGTCATCAACCTGCCAGAGGGTCGCTATGACGCTGGCGGCGCCGACCGCCAAGAATCCGGTCGGCAACCCCTCCGCCTCCTCGATGTCACCTGACAGTCCAAAGTGGGCAGACTGGCACGCGCTGAGAGTCACCAGACGGGCGGGCAGGGCGCCCATGCTACTGATTTCGGCGAGCGTCAGATCCGAATCGGCGAGATGTAGCCGACTGTTACGAATGTCATCGATATCGGTCGTAGCGTGGCAGGCAAAATGGATGTAGGCAGCTGTTCTCAGCTCGGGCAGAACGCGATTTTTCAACGCAGCGTGATCGGATAGTACGAGCGTCCGAGCCGCTCCATAGGTCGCTTCTATCGCGAGCACCTCGGCGCCGGCTCCAGGCAACTCAATCATCCCGTCGCGCGACGGGTTTCCGACCGCGAAAATCCGCCGGTTGGAACTATCGGCCGCTGCGACACGGGCTCGGCAGACTTCGGTGGTCGCGCCAGAGGGAGAGAAGGCGACAGCAACCGAGTCCAGGAGGCTGGCCGAACTACCAATTTTGGCCGCCGCAATTGGTAGAAAGCCCGTCGGACCGCACGGGACGACCGTTACCGAGTTGTGACCTACTCGAATCAGATCCTCTGCGACTGGGCGAACTAGACGCTCCCCTAGAAGTCTTAGCGATTCAGCGATAGATGGGGAGACGTCCTGCTCTCTCAATTGACCATATAGGATTCCCGGCGCTTCCGGATCTGCCCTAAGTAGCATGGCAACGATCTCGGCGCTAGTAGCAGGGCTAAATATTGCGCGCGCCGAGACTTCAGCGTCGCCGTCGGTCGTTTTATCCACAGCCTCGACGAGAAGTGTGACCGTTCCCGAGGGCGTCGGAGCAACATATGCCAATACTTGATCAACTAGGGCTGATCTAGCAATATCCGAGAACTCTGGTTCTTTTAGAAAAAGTTCGAACTCTGGCAGGCTCCTTATCTTTTCCAGCACGTCATCGTAGTGAGATCTTATCTCGACTAGAGAGTCTGAGCTCACATTACCGGTCGTTGAGGCTATTACTTCATTAAGCGCTTCGCGCGCTCTGAGGAACTCGCTGGCGAGATACGGAGAGGATCTTCCGAGATCGCCAAGTCTTCCATGTTCGAGCGTGAGGAGATTTTTAAGTGAGCGCGCCCTGCTCTGTTCGAGAACTTCTACCGCGCGTTGTGCATTCCCGGATTTGGCGATCGCATACGCAGCCCACCTGGAGAGGTTTGGATTCTCTTCGAATACGCCTTCTCTTGTCGACCGCAACGTGGCCTCTTGGAGCATCACGCTCTGCGCGACAACTGCCTTGTCGAAGGCCTCCGCAGCAAGTTTCCACTCGCCCCGCTCGGCGGCGAACCCGCCAAGTTTACTGCCACATTGCATGCAGTCCACTGGCGCGCGTTCTACGGTCAGCGTCGTCAACGCTAGCGTATAGTGCTCCGATACTTGGGTCTTGTGTCCGCCGATAGACGATACCGCGCAAAGATCGCCAGCCAAAACCTGCGTGCGCCCCCAGTCGAGTGGGAAATCCTCCGCCGATCTTACCGTGAGCGCTTGATCGACGTGGTCAAAGGCCCGCTGGATGAGATCCATATCGGCGGAACTGGGCACAGCTGTAGCAAAGTCTTCCGTCCATGGTGGGGCACTTTCGCCGAAGGCGGCTGGGTTTTTGATGGCGAGCTCGGCCCATTGGAGATGTTCATCTAGGTACTCCGAAGGAAACTCGTCGACGTTGCCCGCTTCCACGATTCCATATCGCTGGAGGATTTGCAATTTATGTTTTCTATGGCTCATTCTTTCGAGCACGTGGAGCGCATCGGCGATATTGTGGTGAGCCGAACTCCAATGATTCGGATACTCCTCTCGAGTGAATACCTGCATGCTGAGCTCGTATGACTCGATCGCGCGTGCCAATGTCGCTCGTCGACTGCTCGCCCGAGTATTTTTGATTCGGGCTAGGGCTACGCCAAGGTTGAATTGACTAAGCGCCCAATCTAGCTCGTTACGCTCGGGGCGCCTAAACTGAAGTGTCTCTTCACAAAGAGACTGCGCCTTCATGGCATTCTCGTCTGGATCCCCCTCTTGGTAGCCAAGATAGACGAGCGCCAGATTCATCAGGCATAGGCACCAGATCTCCGGCTCTCTATCAAGACTGAAGTACTCCAGTGCCTTCTCGAACGCGTTTCGAGCCCTACGAAGGTTATCTTGACGATCGCCACGGGGGTATCGAAATTTCGCTAGGCCCATGCTGACCTGGATCCTTGCAAATTTGGCGGGCTCGCCACGCTTATCTAGTAGAGTGGCCGACCGTTCGAGGTTTACAAAGGCCTCCAAAATACAATCTGGGTCATCGCTCTGACTGAGGAAATTTCCAAGTTCTGCTCTCACATGGGCTTCGACTTGATCGAGCCGAAGTGCGGCCGCCAACTCCGCCGCTGCTTTTAGGTTGCTCGCGACCAGGTCGGATTCCCCGTGGGACTCGCGCAACGAATCCACTTCTCGGAGGTGCGACTCGAGGCGCGCACCTAGACCTTGGCCGAAGTCTGCTGCCGCAGTAGCATATTCGTTCCAGGCGTCCGCAACGGCGCCTGAACCGCACCGCTGTAGTAGTCGCCGCCTAGCTATGAATATCGCGTCATCCTCAGGAGGGTGTGGTTGGCCCTGGAAAATGTCTTCCTCCAGGGCTAGAGCCTCAGGAGAAGTAATATACGGATGAGTTTTGAGAAAACGCTCAAATTCGGCTAGGGAAGTGATAGAAATCAGTTCCGTAAGGGCATCGACGATCGAGCGGATGAAACTAGTTCGAGACACACCCTCTATGAAATGCCTATAGGCGTGTATCGCCTCTTCTGGTAGGTCGGCTAGATCTGCGAGATCGCTCTCAAGTCTCAGATCAAGACGACGAGAGATCGCGACCGAGACGAGCCCAGATGAGACTGATACGAAGGGAGGTCGAACCTTGATTCCTGAGGAAAAGACCCTACGATGCGCATCTTCGAGCCGGCCTTCAAAGACTTCAAATGGCGGGTTCGCGTAGCCGAGGATCGGCAGTACTGTGATTGCCGGCGCCGACTCCCACGCATTCAGCAGAACGGTTACATGGCCGCCAGCTATGGCATGTCCGCATTTTTGACACGAGAATTGGAACGGATTCCCCTGCTCGAAAGCTGCGGGATGTTCGTTCCGATCAAGAACCGACCATGCCCACACTGAGGTGTGAGTGCCGCAGTTCTCGCAAATGATGGAGGTACGAGCTTTGAAGGAATCGGCCATCGCTCCGCCTTTTGATCGAGAGGTTGCCAAACGCGCCGGGTAAACTAGTGTGCGATCACGTTGATCATTGCGACAGACAGCAGTGCTGCTGCAATGACTTGAAGGGCGATGGCGGTAAGGACAAGCCAGGCCCTCAGATTGTTTGAGTGCTGGAGACTTGCGAGTTCGGAAAGTCGATTGGCGAGGAGGGTCTTCCGCCCGTTGTCTGGTGTCGAATCCCACCGCGTCCGAAAGACGGCCTGCAGATCGTCCACTTCAGGAGTCCAGACGCTGAAAGGCAGCAGGCTAAGAGCAGCGGCAACCGCCGACACGGTGAACGACGTCAAAGAGGCCACGAGCCAGGGTCGAGCGGACACCGGAAGATGGTAATTAGTCGTCTTACTCGACAACGCGACGAAGCCAAAGAGAAGCGTAACTAGTGCGGCCGAGGCGGTAATGGTGGCGCTTGCTCGACTCGTGAGCGAGTTTCTTCTGTTCTCTTCTGATGCTAGCTGCTCAATCGCATATTGGGTGAAAATGTGACCAGATCCGCTATCCGGTTCCATCAGACTGTCATCCTCGCCAGTGGTCTAGTTGCCCGCATGCCGATCGCGCTTTGGCCGGCGGATGCTGCGCTTTCTTCTCCTTGTCGGTTGCCAAAGTTCATCCTCATCGGCCGGGCCGACTGGTGAAACGTCGGCGGTCTCGTCACTGCCGTTGTCCGACGACTCGGGGTCTACCGGGTCGTCTTTTCCGTCCTGTGGAGTCGCCACCACGAACCTCATCTCTATCGCGAGACATCTAAGCTTGAAATTTAACCATCTCATGATCGTTGACGACTGCTCAAATACGTCGAATCCTCTACATGAAGAGGGTGTTCGTACTCTGCTCAGCGAGTGCGGTATCGATGTCTGTAAAGGGTGAGTGTACTGGGCGAGAGTGGCGGTATTGAATCGTTGGGTGGATTGACTCGGTTCCGGGATGGGTTTATTCCTGCCTGGACAGTCGGGCGGACACGCTGTTCGAGCTGGCGGATGCGGTGCTGTGCACGGAAGCTCCGGTGACGTCGCTGGTCGAGCTGTCGCTGTCGCCGGTGTTCCGCCGTGGCCATGGAGCCCTTTACGACGCGCTGGCCCAGGGTGGGATCGATGAAGAACGGCTGCGGGACCTGCTGGCCGAACAGCTTCCACCCGACAGCCCCATGATCTTCGGGGTGGACGCGACTACCTTCCCCCGGCCGAACGCCGAATGCTCACCCGACCGTGGCCTGCACTATGCGCCGTGCCGATGCGACGGCGACCGTAAGGTCGTGCCGGGCTGGGAGTTCCAGTAGATCACCGCTCTGGAATGGGGACGTTCTTCCTGGACGCTGCCGGTCGACGCCCGCCGCATCGCGCAGGGCCCCTGCCCGGTGACGGTGACCGCCGAGCAGATCCGCGACCTGGCCTCACGGCTCGGCGCACGCTCGTCGGTAGAGCGACCTGCTCCGCTGTTCGTGCTGGACCAGGGATACGCCGCCGCCGCACTGACCCACGCTCTGGGCGACCTGCCCGTCCAGATCCTCGTGCGCATCGCCGGCGACCGTGTCTTCTACGACGGCCGCCCCGGCCCCCGCAAACCCGGCCCCGGCCGCAACGGCATCCACGGCCAGCGGTTCGCCCTCGCCACCGCGGCCGCCCCGACCAGCTACTGATCGTGCCCGACACCGCCAACTACGGACGGGTCGAGGTCCGGGCCTGGCACCGTATGCACCAGAGAGTCGCACGCTCGGGCTACTTCGCCCGCCTCGGAGACGAGCTGTTCACCCGCCTCCCGATCATCGAGGGCACCGTGATCGAGGTACGGGTGGAACGGCTCCCCGACGGTCGCAGTCCGCACCGGACCATGTGGCTGTGGCACTCCGGCCCTGATACCCCTGACCTGGACGTGTGCTGGCGGGCCTACCCGCGCCGCTTCGACATGGAACACACCTTCAAACTGATGAAGTCCCAGTTCGGCTGGACCGCGGCACGGCTACGCCACCCCGAGCAGGCCATCCGCTGGACCTGGCTCCTCATCGCCGCCTACACCCAGCTCCACCTCGCCCGCGACCTGGCCACCGACCTGCGCCGGCCCTGGGAACGACGACCCCGCCCCGGCAAGCCCCTCACGCCCTACCGGGTCCGCCGCGCATTTCGACACCTGCGTGATCGCGTCGGCACCCCGGCCCATCTACCGAAAACCAGCCACCCCGGCCCCGGACGCCCACCCGGAGGCCACAACACCCCCGCCCCACGCCACCGACTCAGCTCAGAAATCCGCAAAACAGACATACCCGCGAAGTCGAGACGCAAGAAGAAAGGTTAAATCTCAAGCTTAGCTTGTCGTTTAACCTCTGCTGCTCACTGCCTGCGATAGGTGCTGGTGGCATGGGGTAGTTCGGTGTGTCGCCGTGACGTGGCACGGCCTCCTGCTGATCGTGGTTTCTCGCCAAAGACGCCATGATCCCCAGATGGCCGTGGAGGAGAGCTTGCCGGACCACGCGTCCGAAGTCGCGGACGCCGCGACGCTGTCGGCGTTCCGCCGGGAGTTCCACACCTGCCTGACCGCACGCAGCGACGTGCTGTTCGAGCTGACCGACGCGGTGCTGTGCGCCGACGGTCCGGTGCGGTCACTGGTAGGGCTGTCACTGGCGCCGGAACACCGCCGCGGCCACGGCGCCCTCTACGACGCGGTCAGCCACGGCCGGCTCGACATCGGCCGGCTGCGCCGGGCGCTGTCCGGCCTGCCGTTGCCACGAGCCGCCGACGGCCGGCTCGTGCTGGCCGTCGACGTCAGCCCGTGGCTGCGCCCGGACGCGCCCACCAGCGCGGACCGGCTGTTCTGCCACGTGTACGGCAGGGCGAAGGACCAGGCCCAGTTGATCCCGGGCTGGCCCTACTCGTTCGTCGCCGCCCTCGAACCCGGTCGCACGTCGTGGACCGCAGTCCTGGACGCGGTCCGCCTCGGCCCCGCCGATGACGCCACCGCGGTGACCGCCGACCAGCTCCGCGCGGTCGTCAGCAGGCTGGCCGCCGCCGGGCACTGGCGCGACGGTGACCCGAACATCCTGGTCGTCATGGATGCCGGCTACGACGTCACCCGGCTGGCGTTCGTCCTGGCCGACCTGCCCGTCGAGCTGCTCGGCCGGATCCGCTCCGACAGGGTGCTCAGGTTCCCGACACCACCCCGACGCCCCGGCACCAGCGGCCGCCCACCGAAACACGGCCCCGAGTTCGCCCTCAACACACCACAGACCTGGCCCGAACCCCAGCACACCACGATCACCCAGACCACCCGCTACGGAACCGCCACCGCCCGCAGCTGGAACCGGCTGCACCCCCGGCTCACCCACCGCACCAGCTGGATCGACCACACCGGCGACCTGCCCCTCATCGAAGGCACCCTCATCCGCCTGCAGGTCGACCACCTGCCCGGCGACCGCGACCCCAAGCCCGTGTGGCTCTGGTTCTCCGCTGTCGGCGTCAGCGCTACCGCCATCGACCAGGCATGGCAGGCATTCCTGCGCCGCTTCGACCTCGAACACACCTTCCGCCTGTTCAAACAGACCCTCGGCTGGACCCGCCCGAAGATCCGCTCTCCGCAGGCCGCCGACCGCTGGACCTGGCTGCTCGTCGCCGCCCACACCCAGCTCCGCCTCGCCCGAACCCTGGCCCACGACCTTCGCCGACCCTGGGAGAAACCAGCACCACCAGAGCGACTCACACCCGCCCGGGTCCGACGCGGGTTCCGGAACATCCGCGCGACCATGCCCCTGCCCGTCAGCGCACCGAAACCCACCAAACCCGGACCCGGCCGCCCACCCGGCTCACGCAACCGCAGACCCGCACCCCACCACGACGTCGGGAAGACCATCAAGCGGGACCTGACCGTCACCGCCCACCACCAGCGAAGTTAAAAATCAAGCTGAGGCCAGGATTGAGACCAAAGAAGCCACCGGCTCTGCCGGTGGCTTCTTTCTTGCCTGCTTGTGTGGGTGGGCAGGGGCGGGGTCGAACCGCCGACCTTCCACTTTTCAGGCGGACGCTCGTACCGACTGAGCTACCTGCCCCAACTTGCCGTGCGTCATAAGACCGGACATCCTGCTCCGACCATACGAACGCGGTCCCGACGGGATTCGAACCCGCGACCTCCGCCTTGACAGGGCGGCGTGAACTCCAGACTTCACCACGGGACCAAGCTTGATCGCATTATTTACTTGATCATATCATTTGCATGTGAACCCTGAGCCGGGCCGCGTGGTGCACCCCGCCAGGATCTGGAGGTCATGCTACACGACGCTGGCACAGGCGGAGCCGATGGCGGCGACGGAATCTTGCCCAACGCTTGCCGTGGCCAAACACCCACAACCCGCTACCAGGCCACGACGCGCCGGATGCGATCACGCAAGGCCAACTGGTGCCTTTCTGTCGCGATCTGGCCGCACTACGTCGCCATCCATGGCATCCTTCCGTCGGAGCCAACGGGACATCCCGCGGGTGGCCACCAGGCGATCCCGGGCAGGTGCTGGAGTCGTCGGGTCGGCACTGGAGTCATCGGGTCGGCACTGGAGTCATCGGGTCGACATCAGGGCCCACCGGCAGGCACGGCAACGAGGACGTGGCACGGGACGCAGTGGGGTGATGGTCCTGATCGCGGAGCTGACAGCGGTACGGCACGGGCAGAGCCTGGCCAACGTCGCCTTCCCGGCGGCGCGTGCGGCGGGCCGGCTGGAGACGGGCATCACCAGCCGGGATGCCGACGTCCCGCTCACCGCGCTCGGCCGGGCGCAGGCCACGGCCCTCGGTCGTGCGCTCGCCGCGGAGCCTCCCGTCATCCGTCCGCCCGACGTGGTCGTCTGCTCCCCCTACCTGCGAGCCCGGCGCACCTACGAGATCGCCGCCGAGGCCGCGGAACGGAACGGGCTGCTGCTGCCCACGCCGAAGATCGACGACCGCCTGGTCGACCGGCTGATGGGCGACTGGGAGATGACGACCCGGCTCGCGATCGAGGCAAGGTTTCCGGTGCAGTCCGCCCAGTGGCGGGCCGAGGGCACCTGGCTGTTTCGCGCGCCCGGCGGCGGGGAGAACTTTCCTGACATCGCGGCCCGGCTGAGCTCTCTGCTCGCGGATCTACACGCCCGCCATCCCCGCCAGCGCGTCCTGGTCGTCGCCCATGACGCGGTGGTCGTCGTGCTGCGCCAGATCATCGAGGATCTGTCCTACGACGACCTGGAACAGATCAGCGCCACCGGCGGCATCCGCAACGCCGGCATCACCCGCTTCACCCACCGGGACGGACGGCTTGCCCTCGCCGAGTTCAACACCGTCACCCACCTGTCCGGTGTCCGCGCCGGCCATCCACGCTGAGGCGCCCGCGACGGCTCCGCGGAACACCACGATGGACAGCGTCGGGCGGCGGGAACGGCAGGCACGTCTCGGTCGGCGGCTCCGGCGGCGACGGGGATGCGACCCAGACCACGGCGAGGTTGCGAGACCGTCGACGCGAGCGGGCCCGGGATGATCATCCCAGCACGGTATCGTTACGCTCAGGTCGAGAGGCGCTGCAACGGGCCCAGGTCCGCCACGCTCGGCCCGAACCAGTCGTAAGGGCGCCTCCCACCACAGGGAGGTGTCGCATGGCCGGTTCCACGTCCGTCCACGAGGAGGGTGGGGCCACCGAGCAGGTGGCCGCGCACAGTGGCGGCGCGCCAGCGCAGCGGGGCCACGCGGCAGCCGTCCCGGGTGGCGCCACGACCGGCGCGGGCAACCCCGCGACCATCACGGACAGCGAGGTTCGGCTGCGGGAGCTGCTGGGGCAGCGGGTGGTCGTGCTTGACGGTGCGTGGGGCACGATGCTGCAGAACGCCGGCCTGACGCCAGCGGACTACCAGCTCGAGTCGCTGAAGGATCATCCCAGGGATGTGGCCGGCGACCCGGACCTGCTGAACCTCACCCGGCCGGACGTGATCCTCGACGTCCACCGGCAGTATCTCGCCGCCGGCGCCGACATCACGACGACGAACACGTTCACCGCGACCAGCATTGGCCAGGCCGACTACGGCCTCGAGTCACTGGTGCGGGAGATGAACATCCGCGGGGCACGCCTGGCCCGGCAGGCGGCGGACGAGGCCGGCGGGCGGTTCGTCGCCGGGTCGATCGGGCCGCTGAACGTCACGCTGTCGTTGTCGCCGAAGGTGGAGGACCCGGCGTACCGAGCGGTGACGTTCGAGCAGGTCAAGGCGTCGTACGCGGAACAGATCAGCGCGCTGGCCGAGGGCGGCGTGGATCTGCTGCTGATCGAGACGATCTTCGACACGCTGAACGCCAAGGCCGCGATCGCCGCGGCCCGCGAGGCGGCGCCGCAGCTGCCACTGTGGATCTCGGTGACGATCGTGGACCTGTCCGGGCGGACGCTGTCAGGGCAGACCGTCGAGGCCTTCTGGAACTCCATCGCCCATGCGAACCCGCTGGTCGTGGGCGTGAACTGCTCGCTGGGCGCGGACGAGATGCGCCCGCACGTCGAGGCACTGTCACGCATCGCCGGCACCTACACCGCCTGCCACCCGAACGCGGGCCTGCCCAACGCCTTCGGCGGCTACGACCAGACCCCCGAGGAAGCGGGCCGACTCATCGGCGAGTTCGCCGCCGAGGGCATGGTCAACATCGTCGGCGGCTGCTGTGGGACGACCCCGGCGCACATCGCCAGGATCGCGGGCGCCGTGCGGACGGCGGCACCCCGCCCCGTCCCCGCGCCCGAACCGCTCACCCGGTTCAGCGGTCTGGAGACGTTCGAGATCGGCGCGGACACCGGGTTCGTCATGATCGGCGAGCGGACGAACGTCACCGGCTCGGCCCGCTTCCGCCGGCTCATCGAGGCCGACGACTACCAGGCGGCCATCGACGTCGCCCTCGAGCAGGTGCGCGGCGGGGCGAACCTGCTCGACGTCAACATGGACGCCGACCTGCTCGACAGCGAGCAGGCCATGACGACGTTCCTGAACCTGCTGGCCACCGAGCCCGAGGCCGCCCGACTGCCCATCATGATCGACAGCTCGCGCTGGAGCGTGCTGGCGGCGGGGCTGCGCTGCGTGCAGGGCAAGGGCGTGGTCAACTCGATCAGTCTGAAGGAAGGCGAGGAGGTCTTCCTCGAGCATGCCCGGCGCATCCGCGACTTCGGCGCCGGCGCCGTCGTCATGGCCTTCGACGAGCAGGGCCAGGCCGACACCACCGAGCGCAAGGTCTCGATCTGCGGTCGAGCGTACGACCTGCTCACCCAGCGCGCCGGCTTCCCCGCACAGGACATCATCTTCGACCCGAACGTGCTGGCCGTGGCCACCGGCATCGCCGAGCACAACGGCTATGCCAAGGCGTTCCTCGACGCCCTGCCGCTGATCAAGAAGCGCTGCCCGGGAGTGCGGATCTCCGGTGGCATCTCGAACCTGTCGTTCTCGTTCCGCGGCAACGACGTCGTGCGCGAGGCGATGCACTCGGCGTTCCTGTTCCACGCGGTGCGGGCCGGGCTCGACATGGGCATCGTCAACGCCGGGCAGCTCGCCGTCTACGAGGACATCCCCGCCGAGCTGCTCGAACTCGTCGAGGACGTGCTGTTCGACCGACGCGAGGACGCCACTGACCGGCTGGTCTCGTTCGCCGAGACGGTCAGCGGGAAGGGCACCCAGCGGGTCATCGACCTGTCCTGGCGCGAGGCGCCGGTCGCGGCCCGCCTGTCCCACGCGCTGGTGCACGGCATCGTCGACTTCATCGAGGCCGACACCGAGGAGGCCCGGGCCAGCGCCGCCCGCCCCCTCGACGTCATCGAGGGCCCGCTGATGGACGGCATGAAGATCGTCGGCGACCTGTTCGGCTCGGGGAAGATGTTCCTGCCGCAGGTGGTCAAGAGCGCCCGGGTGATGAAGCGCTCCGTCGCCTACCTGGAACCGTTCATGGAGGCGGAGAAGGCGCAGCTCGCCGCCGAGGCCGAGGCCGCCGCGGCCGAGGCGGTCGCGAACGGCACGGCCGTCACGGCCACCGAGGCGCCGACCCGTACCCGGCAGGGCAACGGCAAGGTCGTGATGGCGACCGTCAAGGGCGACGTGCACGACATCGGCAAGAACATCGTCGGCGTGGTGCTGGGCTGCAACAACTACGAGGTGATCGACCTCGGCGTGATGGTCCCCGCCAAGGTCATCCTGGACACCGCCGTCGCCGAGAACGCCGACGCGATCGGCCTGTCCGGCCTGATCACCCCGTCACTCGACGAGATGGTCGCCGTCGCCGCCGAGATGCAGCGCCGTGGCCTGCACCTGCCGCTGCTCATCGGCGGCGCCACCACGTCCCGCCAGCACACCGCCGTCCGGATCGCCCCCGCCTACGAGGCCACCACGGTGCACGTCCTGGACGCCTCCCGGGTCGTCGGCGTCGTGTCGGACCTGCTCGACCCGAAGCGGGCCGCGAGTCTGGATGCGGCCAACCGGGACGAGCAGGCCCGGCTGCGGGAGCAGCACGAGAACCGCCGGTCGCAGCCGCTGCTCACCCTCGAGCAGGCCCGCGCCAACCGGGAGCAGGTCGACCACACCAACCCGCCCGTCCCGCCGTTCACCGGTCTGCGGACGGTGACCCCGGAACTGGCCACCCTGCGCGACATGATCGACTGGCAGTTCTTCTTCCTCGCCTGGGAGCTCAAGGGCAAGTATCCGGCGATCCTTGACCAGCCGGTCGCCCGCGAGCTGTTCGACGAGGCGAACGTGCTGCTCGACCAGATCGTCAAGGACGGCAGCCTGACCGCCCGGGGCGTCTACGGTTTCTGGCCCGCCCACGCTGACGGAGACGACATCGTCGTCGAGGTCGGGACGCTGGCCAACGCCGGCGGTGGCGTCGGCGCGAGCGGCCAGGTGCGGTTCCCGATGCTGCGCCAGCAGACGCAGAAGCCCACCGGACGGCCCAACCGTAGCCTCGCCGACTACGTGGCACCGACTGGCGGCGGTGATCATCTCGGCGCGTTCGCGGTCGGCATCCACGGCGCGGACGTCCTCGCCGCCGGCTTCGAGGCCGCCCAGGACGACTACCGTTCGATCATGGTGAAGGCGCTCGCGGACCGCCTCGCCGAGGCCTTCGCCGAACATGTCCACCTGGTTGCCCGGCGCGAGTGGTTCGAGCCCGACGCCGAGCCCAACCTCGAGGATCTGCACGCCGAGCGGTTCCGTGGCATCCGCCCGGCCTTCGGCTACCCCGCGAGCCCCGACCACAGCGAGAAGCAGGAGCTGTTCGACCTGCTCGATGCCGGCTCGACCGGCCTCGCCCTCACCGAGTCGTTCGCGATGACGCCGGCCTCCGCGGTCAGTGGCCTGATCTTCGCGAACCCGGCGTCGACGTACTTCACCGTCGGACGTCTCGGCCGCGACCAGATCGAGGACTACGCCCGCCGCCGCGGCCTGGAGCTGGCCGAAACCGAACGCTGGCTGCGCCCCAACCTCGCCTACGACCCCGACTGACCTGCGACGTCCCGGATCGCCCGGCAGGAACCCGGGCGATCCGATTGATCACGTACGGTCGCGGGTATTCCGAATCCTGTGCATCCGCCCGTGTCGCGCAGCGCACCCAGGAACGGTCGCGCCGCCGGACGTGATCGCGGCTCGTGGGTGACGCTGCTGGTGGTCGTCGTCCTGCTGATCGTCGCGGTGCTCGTCAGCCGTCCGCACCGCGGAGACGGCGCAGACGGGCCGGACGGCGCCAGCTCGTCCGGCCGGGCGCTCGTCGTCGGTGATTCGGTCGTCGCCCTCGCGGCCAGGACGGCGGGGGTGGCCGGGCCGGTGCGGCTGATCGGCTATCCGGGCCTCACTCCGGACGTGTTCGGTGGGACGTCCTCGTCGTTGCTCGCCCAGGACCTCGCCGCTGCGGGCCGGCCACGCACGGTGGTGCTGAACTGGAACGGCAACAATCCGCGGCAGCTGCTCGGGACCGCTCTCGTCGCCGACTACCGCGCCGAGCTCACCGGCCAGATCCGCTGGTACCTGGGCCATGGGGTGACCAGGGTGGTGCTCGCGGCGGCGGTGCCGTCCCTGCTGAACGACTCCGACCGGCAGGTGGACTGGACCTCCCCCGACTCGGCCCGACCCGGCGAGATGCTCGGCAGCAGTCGCCTGAACGCGATGTACCGCCAGCTCGCCGGTACTTTCGGGGACAGCGCGGTGCGCTATTCCGAGCGGGCGGCGCGGGCGATCCATCCGTCGATGACGTTCAACACGACCCTGGACGGCCACCCCTGCATCATCGACTTCGTCCATCCGACGCCGTACTGCGCCGCCCGCTACGCCCGGGCCCTGGCCGACCTCGCCCATCATCCCGACAGGACCTGACCTCGGCCGACGATCATCGCGCCCAACCACATCGGTCGTCGACCTCGAAGACGACGTTCACCGGGCCCGGGCTGAAGCTCGGCGCGCAGGGAACCCGCCGGTCACGGTCCTGCCATCCAGCTCACCGACGGGGAGCGGAGGGCGGCGGTCAGGGGGGTGTAGGCGTCGGGACGGCGGGTGGTGAGGAAGGGGAACAGGGTGAGCCAGTCGCGGCGCTGGTCGAGGTCCAGGTCGGCGACCAGAACGGCCGGGGTGTCCCGCGGGGCACGCACCAGAATCCGGCCGTACGGATCGCTGATGAACGAGCTGCCGTAGAACGTCAGGCTGCCCTCACCGCCGATCCGATTGATGGCCACCATGAACGTCCCGTTGGCGATGCCGTTGCCGAGGATGACGGTGCGCCACAGCGGTTCGGTGTCGAATCCAGGATGGTCCGGCTCGGAACCGATTGCCGTCGGGTAGACGAGAATGTCCGCGCCGGCCAGTCCGTAGGCCCGGGCGAGTTCGGGAAACCACTGGTCCCAACAGGTGGGAAAGCCGAGACGGGCCGCGTCCAGGGTGAGCACGGGAAAGCTGTCCGCACCGGCCACCGGGCCGGGACGGAAGTAGCGGTCCTCGTGATAACCGGCGGTCACGGGAATGTGCATCTTGCGGGTGCGGGCGAGCAGCGCGCCGTCCGGGCCGACGACGATCGCCGTGTTGAACCCGAGCCCGTCATCGCCGTCATCGTCTGTCTCGCCGGTGGCCTGCTCGTACAGCGACATGTGCACCGTGATACCCAGCTCGGTGGCGAGCTGGGTGGCGAAGGCCCGGGTGGGACCGTCCGCCAGCCGCTCCGCCAGGGCCGCCGGCCGGCCAGCACCAACATCGCTGCTGCCGCCGGTGCCGCCGCCCTCGGACGGTGGTGTGTCGGCGAAGTAGCGGGACAGCGTCAGTTCCTGGAAGCAGACCAGCCGGGCGCCGAGGTTCGCGGCGGTGACGGCGCCGGCTCGCAGCGCCGCGGCATGCTCGGCCGGGTCCGGATGCCAGCGGTGCTGCACGGCCGCGATCCGCAGCGGTGCCCGCTCGGGAGCGCTGACCCGGGCGGGTGAATCGGGCACGCCGATGCTGGTGATCGTCAGCATCGGCGCATCGTCCCATGCCGGCCGGCCGGCCGATTCGGTGCCACGCGTGCCGGGCGTGGCACGGGTGGCGTGGACTGCCAGAATGCGGAGCGTGATCGAGACCCCCGGCAACGTGGACGGTGACACGACGGGCGGTGGCACGACGGGCGGTGGGCCGGTCCGGCGTCGGATGCCGGCGGAGTGGGAGCCGCATCGGCGGACCTGGATGGCCTTCCCACCGCCGAACGCCACGTTCGGCCCGGCGGACTCCCCCGGTCTCGCCGAGGCCCGAGCGGTCTGGGCGACGGTGGCGACGACGATCAGCCGTTACGAGCCGGTCATCCTGATCGCCAGGCCCGGTGCGGACGCGGACGCCGCGCGGCGCCTCGTCGCGCCCACGAGCCGGAGCGCGAACGGAAGCAGGAGCAGGGACGGGGACGCCCGCGGGCACGCAGGCCCCGGCGCTGTGACGGTGGTCGAACATCCACTGGACGACGCCTGGGTCCGGGACACGGGACCCACCTTCACCGTCGACCTCAGCCCTGCGCCAGCGGATGCCCGGCCGTCCCGCGGCGCCGCTCCATCCGAGGACATCCGGCCGTCCGAGGACATCCGGCCGTCCGAAGGCGACCGCCGCACCAGCAGCGGCACCCTCGGGGCGGTCGACTGGACGTTCAACGGCTGGGGGGCGCAGGAATGGGCGTCGTGGACGGCGGACAGCCGGCTGGCGACGGCGATCGCCGAGCTCGCCGGTGCGGCGGTGCGGTCGTCGGCGCTGACGAACGAGGGCGGCGGCATCGCCGTGGACGGGGCGGGTACGGTGCTGCTCACCGAGACGGTGCAGCGCGACCCGCAGCGCAATCCCGGCTGGGACCGGGCCCGCATCGAGACGGAGCTGCACGCCCAGCTCGGCACCTCCCGTGCGGTGTGGCTGCCGCGGGGGCTGGCCCGCGACTATGACCGGTTCGGTACCCGCGGGCATGTGGACGTGGTGGCCGCGTTCGTGCGCCCCGGGCTCGTCGCCGTGCACCGCCAGCCCGATCCGGCGCATCCCGACCATGCGACGAGCCGGGAACTCGCCGCGCTGCTGCGCGCCAGCCGGGATGCGGCCGGCCGTCCGTTCGAGGTGGTCGAGATCATGGCGCCGAGCGTCACGGAGGTCGACGGCGGGCCGGCCGGCTACTCGTATCTGAACTACTACGTCGCGAACGGAGTCGTGGTGGCCGGCGTCTTCGCCGACCCGCACGACAGCGATGCGCTCGACCTGCTCGGCCGCCTCTACCCGTCCCGCCGGATCGAACCGGTGGACGCCCGGGTGATCTTCGCGCACGGCGGCGGGGTGCACTGCATCACCCAGCAGCAACCGTCCTGTTGACACTCGTATCGGAAATCTTTTTCATTAGCGGTGCCCGATCCGACCTGTGTCGATCCGACCCGCGCTGACGAGGATGCCGTGCCCGACTCCCCAGACCCCGCGATCGCCCATCGCGTCCGCCGCCGCCCCCACCGGCGAACAGGCCGGACGGGCCGGACGGGCCGGACGGGCACGGTCCTGCTCGCGCTGACCCCGCTGGTCGCCGCCCTCGTCGGCTGCGGCTCCGACGGCGCCGGCGGCGGGGTGTCCGATGGACGGATGCCGGTGGTCGCGACGACGAGCCAGGTGGCCGACTTCACCCGGGCGGTCGGCGGCGACCTCGTTCGGGTCACGCAGATCGTGCGGCCGGGGGTCGACCCGCACGACTACGAGCCGGCCCCGGCGGATCTGGCCGCGATCGGGGACGCGAAGGTGCTCGTCCAGAACGGCGTGGGCCTGGAGAGCTGGCTCGACGACACGATCGACGCCGCCGGGTTCGACGGGGTGCGGGTCGACGCAAGCAAGGGCGTGACGATCCGGGTCGGCCAGGGCGACGAGGAGAAGGCCGGCGACCCGCACATCTGGCACAACCCGCTCAACGCCAAGATCATGGTGGCGGACATCGAACGCGGGCTCACCGCGGCGGAGCCGGCCGCGGCGGCGCGGTTCCATGCGAACCGGGTCGCCTACGACGCCAGGCTCGACGCCCTGGACGCGGACATCCGTCGCCAGATCGCCACGATCCCGCCGGCCAACCGCGAGCTGGTCACCAACCACGACGCGTTCGGCTACTACGTCGACCGCTACGGGCTGACCTTCGTCGGATCGATCATTCCGAGCTTCGACACGTCCGCGGAGCTGTCCGGCAGCAACATCAGGAAGCTCGTCGCCCGGATCCGCCAGACGGGAACGAAGGCGGTCTTCTCCGAGTCGTCCCTGCCGCCGCGCACCGCGCGGACCATCGCGGACGAGGCGGGGGTACACGTGGAGGCCGGCGAAAGCTCCCTGTTCGGCGACTCTCTCGGACCCACCGGATCGGACGGTGACACCTACCTGCGGATGGAGGAGCACAACACACATACGATAGTCGCCGCACTTCGTTGAGTGACGACACGCGAGTCACTCTCCCAAACTTAACACTTACGTCACAGTAGAGTCAGTGGCGGCATGGGCGGAGGCGCGCAGCGCCGCGCACAGCCGCGCAGGGCCGCGTCACCGCCGGACGATCCGACCCGGCTCGAGGTATTGACGTGACTGACGACGTGCGGCTCGACCCGGATCCCCTGCTGGTCGAACCGGTCACCATGCCGCTGTCGATCATTCCCCGGGAGCGCCCCGGTGCCGGCCACGCCCCGCACTCCCGGCCCGGTCGCCCTCGGCCCCTCCCCACGGACATCCTGGAGATCGTCGATCCGGTCGGTTCGCCGCCCATCGGCCATCCGGCGAGCCCGCCGGATCCGTCCGACCTCGCGACCGGACCACCACCACCCGAGCCCGGCCCCGCGGGCGGACCCGGCCCCGCGGACGAACCCGGGGGCTCGGACCAGCCACAGCGGCGACGCGGGCGTGGAGGCAGCCGGGCCAATGCGCTGTGGACGGTGTTCGACCAGGTGGTGTCCAGTGGGACCAACGCGGCGATCAACTTCGTCATCGCCCGCCGGGTGGACTCGACCGAGTTCGGCGCGTTCGCCATCGCCTACACGATTTTCGCCATGCTGGTCGGCCTGTCCCGGGCCGCGGCGACCGCCCCGTTGGGGATCAGCTACGCGGACGTTCCGCTGTGCGCGTTCCGCTCGGCGGTGCGGCAGGCGGCCGGCACGGCGCTCGGGCTGGGGGCCGCCGTCGGGGTGGTGCTGCTGCTGGTCGGCGCCGGGCTGGGCGGGACGGTCGGGGTGAACCTCGCCGCGATGGGCGTGATCATGCCGGCACTACTGGTGCAGGATGCGTGGCGCTATGCGTCGTTCGCCCAGGGACGACCTCTGCTCGCCGTGACGAACGACCTGGTGTGGGCGGCGGTGCTGGGCGGTGGGTTGTGGCTGTGGGTGACGGTCACCCCGGGCGGCTCCGGCGGGGCCGCCGCGATGGTGCTGATCTGGGGGCTGGCCGCGGCGGTCGCTGCGCTGTTCGGCGGCGGGCAGCACCACTCCTGGCCGCAGCCGAGCCGGGCTTGGGCCTGGTTCACCGGTCACCGCGAGACCACCGGGTTCATGACCGCCGAGTTCATCTCCCTGCAGGGCGCGCAGCAGACCTCCACCCTGGTCATCGCCGCGGTCGGCTCCACCTCTCTGGTCGGCGCCCTACGGGGGCTGCAGACGCTGCTCGCGCCCACCACGAACCTCGCCGTTGCCCTGATGAGTTTCGCGATCCCGGAGTTCGCCCGGCGCAAACACATGCCCGCTCAGGCCGTGTTGCGGGGCGCGTACCTGGTCAGCGGGCTGGTGGTCGTTTCCAGCACGCTGTGGGGGCTCGCGTTCGTCGTGCTGCCGCCCGACTTCGGTGCCGCGCTGCTCGGTGACACCTGGGCGGAGACCCACCAGCTGCTGTTGCTCGCCATCATCGCCCAGGCCGGTCCGGGGCTCGCGGTGGGTCCGGCGGCGGTGCTGTACGCGTTCGGCCGGACCAGGCTGACCTTCTGGATCAATCTGGTGTTCGTGCCGTTCCTGCTCGCCTGCCCGGTGACCGGCCTGCTCGTCGGCGGGGCCCGGGGCGTGGTGATCGGCAACATCATCGTGTACTGGGCGACCATCCCGCCGTGGCTCTACCAGCTGCACCGCCAGGTCCGCCTGCGCGACCAGCGGTGACGGCCCGCACGACCGCACTCCGCACACCGCGTCGTCCGCACCCGGCCGCCATGGCATCTCGACCATATCGGCCGCTATCCGGACGACATCCTCCCAGCACCGGGTTCCCACCTGCGGCCGACGTTTAACGTCGAATATTCGACGGGTGGCGAGATAAGCGTCCGGGTCGACTTGCAGCGCCCATCGGTGTGGCTAGACTGCCATTACGGAGCCGCCGGAAGAGCATTCACAAGATGTGATCCGCGGCTTCGCGCCACCCGTTTTCCACGCGAAAGGGGTTTGTCATGGCGACCACCGGAACCAAGCCGCAGGACGTGCGATACCAGAAGCTTTTCGAGGCAGTCGACACCAATAACGACGGTGTCATCGACTGGAGCGACTACGAACGCCTTCTCGACAAGTACGAGTCCGGCTTCGGACTCGACAGGAACTCGCGTGAAGCCCAGGGCCTGCGGGTCACCCACCAGCACTACTGGCTCGAGCTCCTGCGCCACTCGGACGGGGGTGACCGGCTGAACAAGGACGACTTCATTCAGGCCGTCCGCCTGCTGACCCTGGACACGAGCCGTTTCAACCTGGTCGAGGGCCTCGCGCACACCATCTTCGACGCGCTTGACCGCGATGGCGACGGCGCCATCAGCAAGGACGAGTTCGGTCGCTATCTCAAGGTCTGGGAGATCGACCCGAAGAACGGCTACGAGATCTTCGACCGGCTGGATTCCGATGGTGACGGCGTGATCAGCCGACACGAGTTTGTTCGCTCGTGGCGGGAGTTCTTCTACGCCGCCGACTGGGACACCCCCGGCGCCCGTTACTTCGGCGTTGCATAGGAGTCCGTGGCACCGGCCACCGTCTCACCCGGGCGCCCACCCCCGGGCCGCAGGCTGATCGTTCCTGCGCCGGCCGATCGCCGGTCGACCGTCAGCCGCCCCGGCCCGTGGTGGCGCACCCGGTGACGCGTTCCCGCCCTGCACCCGCGGGCCTCGCCCAGCCATCCCCGGCGGCGGCATCCGCCGACGCCACTGTCGGCACCGTCTCGCCGGGATCTTCGTCGACCTCGGAATGTCGTCCGGGCTACCGGAAGTTACCGAAGACATGACAACACTCGGCCTCATCGGCAGCGGCAACATCGGTGGAACCCTGGCTCGACTGGCCGTCCAGGCCGGTTATGACGTGGTTCTGTCCAACTCCCGCGGGCCGGACACCCTTGCGGATCTGGTCGCGGAGCTGGGGCCACGTGCCCGCGCCGCCACGTCCGCCGAGGCCGCCGCCGCGGGCGACCTGGCGGTCGTGACCGTCCCCCTGCACGCCTACCAGGCTGTTCCGGTCGAGCCGCTGGCCGGCAAGGTGGTCATCGACACCAACAACTACTACCCGGAGCGGGACGGAAAGATCGCCGAGCTCGAGGACGAGTCGACGACGACCAGCGAACTGCTCGCCGCGCATCTGCCCACGTCCAAGGTGGTCAAGGCGTTCAACAACATCTACTTCAAGCACCTGCTGGAACTGGCCCGCCCCACCGGCACGCCGGACCGCACCACGCTGCTGATCGCCGGCGACGACACGGACGCCAAGAAGACGGCCACCGGGTTCCTCGACGACATCGGCTACGACGCCTTCGACGCCGGCCCGCTCGCCGAAGGCTGGCGCTTCCAGCGAGACACCGCCGCCTACGCCGGCCTGTACATCGGCCCCGACGGCTTCACCGGCCCGCCGCGCACCGGCGTCGGCCCCGACGACATCCGCCCGAAGCTCGCCGCCGCCCGCCGCTACGCCGACACCACCGCCTGACCAGCACCGTTTGACCAGAGCCGACGGGTAAGCCCCCCACCGGCCGGCCGTGGAGGGTTGACCCCCGCCCTACGGCTGTGGGGGGGCGCGCTAGGCCGTCGGAGCAGCGGAGTCGACGTCAGCGGCGGGCTGATCCTCGGCACCGCTCAGGCTGACGTCGCCCTGCACGTCCTCGTTCTGGTTGTCCTTGTGCGCGCCGCGCATGGTGGGGAACAGAACCACGTCGCGCAGGGTCGGAGCGTCAGTGAGCAGGGCGACGAACCGGTCGATGCCGAGACCGAGGCCGGACATCGGCGGCATGCCGTATTCCATCGCCTCGATGAAGTCCTCCTCGAGCATCATCGTCTCGTCGTCGCCGGCCTCGCGCAGCTCCGCCTGTTCTTCGAGGCGCAGCCGCTGTTCGGCGGGGTCGATGAGCTCGGAGTAGGCCTTGACGACCTCCAGACCGTTGACGACAACCTGGAACATGTCGAGCACGGTGGGGTCGTCATCGCTGCGCCGGGCCAGCGGGACGAGCTCCGCGGGATGGTGCAGCAGGAAGCACGGCTGGATGAGATGCGGCCGGACGGTCTTTTTGTAAAGCAGGTCGACGAGGCCGGCGTACGACGGGGAGTCACCGACATCCAGACCGAGCTCGGCCACGCGGGCGCGCAGGGTCGGCAGGTCGCGCACGACGGTGAGGTCGATCCCGGTGCGGCGGGCGACCTCGGCGCGGTAGTCGAGCTCGGGCCAGTCGGCGCCAAAGTCGATCTTGGTGCCCTCGTAGGTGACCGACCGGGTACCCAGCACGTCGTCGAGAACGGCGAGGATCAGCTCCCGGACGAAGGCCATGTTGTCGCGATAGTCCCAGTAGGCGGCGTACCACTCCAGCATCGTGAACTCCTGCAGGTGCGAGGAGTCCATGCCTTCGTTGCGGAAGTTGCGGCCGAGCTCGTAGACCCGGTCATAGGCACCGACGACCACGCGCTTGAGGAACGTCTCCGGCGAGATCCGCAGGTAGAAGTCCTCACCGAGGGCGTTGTGCCGGGTGATGAACGGCCGCGCGGCCGCGCCCGACGCCGCTTCCTGCAGCATCGGCGTCTCGACCTCGAGGAAGCTCGAGTCGTCGAGGAAACGGCGGATGCGACTGATGATCCTGGTCCGGGTCTGGAACCGTGCCCGGGACTCGGGGTTGACGAGCAGGTCGAGGTAGCGGCGGCGGTAGCGGGCCTCGACGTTGGACAGGCCCTGCCACTTGTCGGGCAATGCCCGGACAGTGCGGTTGAGCACCTCCAGCTCGGCGATGCCGACGGTCCGCTCGCCGCGGCGCGTGGTGTACATGGCGCCGGCGACCCCGATGAAATCGCCGATCTTGACGGACCGGGACCACTCCTTGATGAGTTCGGCGCCCAGATCGGTCTTGGACAACGAGACCTGGACCCGGCCGCTGCGGTCCTGGATGTGCCCGAAGATGAGCCCACCCATCCGCCGCCACAGCACGACCCGGCCGGCCAGGCGCACCGGCGTTCCGTCGGGCGCCGCCGCCGCGTCGACCGCCACCGTGTCGACGCGGTACCCGGCCCGTGGCCCGGACAGATCTCGCGCCTGTGGCTGCTCGCTCACCATCAACTCACCCTCATGGCCGCATCCGTGACCACCTCAGCGTATCGGCTGCCGCCGACAGTACGGCCGGCCTGACCGGCGGGCCGAACCGACGTGGCCCGGCCGAGGCCCGGCCGAACCGACCGCGTCGACAGCGGCCTGCGCCGGGGCCGTCCTCACCGGGGAACTCTCACCCGGGAACTCTCAACCGGGAAAATAGTGGGTGAAGAAGACGTCGGCGACCGTAGCCCATCGGGCGCTGGTGAGTTCCGCCTTGGCTGGCATGGCGATGTCGTTCATGAACGCCCGGATCTCGTAGACGGCGAGCCGGTCGTCAGCGGTGGGCCCGGCGTCCGTCGGGAACGCACCCATGCCGTAGTAGTCCGCCTTGTTCTCGACCTTCGGATCGGGAAAGTCCGCGAGGTGGCGCCGGTCGCGACCACGGTGGCCGGGCGGCGGGGAGGCGGCGTCCTTGGCGAGGTTGTGCCGCGCCTCGTCGCCGTGCAGGACCGAGGTCCACCACGCCCGGACGGAAGGACCGTGCGTGACCAGGCTCCACCGCGCCGGATGGTCGGCGGTGACCCCACGCGGCAGCCATTCCGTCTTCTCCACCAGCGGCGAGCCGGTCCGCGCCACCACGTCGGTGGCCAGCGGATCCGCCCGGTAGGGCAGCGGGAAGACGAACCGGTGGTCGGGCCCGCCGTACTCCGGCGGCCAGATCGCCGCGGTGATGTCCAGGGCGGCCAGCAGATCGCGGTCAAACCGCGGCAGGGCCTGGTACATGGCGTGGAAGTCGGTGCGGTGCAGCGCCAGGAACGCCGACTTCGGCGAGTCGGCGTTGACCAGGACGAGGGTCTGCGCCGGTACCTCGTCGGCCGGCAGCTTCAGGGTCACGGCGTGGACGTCCTGGGTGAACGCGGCGTCGGTGAAATCGAAGATCTTGTTGGTGACATCGGGCATCGTCGGCTTCGCCGGGTCGACCAGCCGCGACAGCGGTACGGCGGTCGCGGCGAACAGGAACAGCTGGCAGGCCCACCGGAAGCCGAGTGCCTTCGGGGACGGCCCGGACGGCCACTCCAGCAGCTTCGACCAGGTCTCGAGGTCGTCGAGGTGGCCGGCATGGCCGGTGCGGGTCAGCACGGCCCGGAAGAACGTCGGCAGCTTCGCGAGCGGGATACCGACGGTGGCCTGCGCCTGGGCGCCGAAGGTCGGGTCGGTGATGCGCAGGGTGCCGCTACGCAGCCACGTGCCGCCCTCGAACGCCGTGTTCTGGTCGAAGGCGATGTCCCGCGGACCGCCCTCGGCGAGCTTCGCGGCGATCCGGGCCGCGACGGTGAGCGCGGCGCGCGCCGACGCCTCGTCCGCGAACGGTTTCGTCACGAACTCCAGCTCCGAGGTGGCACCGAGCAGGTGCGTCTCGTCGCCCTCCAGGGTCAGGCCGACCGGATGGCGGTAGACGACCTCCCGCTCGCCGATGTCGGCGACGCCCGACCTCGGCACGAAGACGTTCTGGGTCTGCAGCTCGAACCCGAACAAGAACCGGCTCCCCCCGCCCGCGACCGCACAGCCACGTGGCGTGGCCCACAGTAGGACGAACATCGTCCACCGATGTCGGCCTTCCGGTGGATGACCCAACCTTCGACTCGTTTGCGTTGCCATCTGGGCTAAATGTCTGTTATATACATCAGCAGGAATTGCCGGTGGGCCCGCGCGCAGGCCGGAGCACCGCGCGTGAGATGCCCCACCGGGACATCGACGACAGGTCGCGGGAATCTGGCACCGAACCTCGGTAGCGTCAGGTGAACCCGCAACCCAGCGCCCGTCGGTGGCGCAGTGGAGGTCTGACCATGCCCGCCGAGGCTTCCCTGCCCGCCGATCGCACCGTGACCAGCCGGATCCCGGAGCCCACGGTGCCCCCCGATGCCGTCGTCGGCGAAGCGACGGGAGCGGGCCGGGCAGGCGGGGACGAGCCGTGGATACCGACGGGCAGCTTCGCCACTGGTCTCGCGTCCAGCGATCTGCTGGTCTCCGCGCGCCGCTGCCTGGCGATCGCGCCGCTGACCGGCGCGATCCGCTCCCGGGCCGGCTTCGCCTCGACCGCGGCCATCCTGCACCTGGTCGACTTCAGCACCTCGCACCCCGCGATGATCGCCGTCCGGCCGGACTGGACCGCCACGCAGGACATCTCGGTGCACGGCGCGAGTCGGATCATGGACGGCCCGGTCGTCGTGGACAATCGACTCGTCCGGGCGGGCAAGAAGGTCGCCATCGTGGAGTCCGACATCTATGACGCACACGGGGTGGACGACCTGCGCGAACTGCACCGGATGCTCGGCGATGCCACCCCGGCGGGCCGGCCTGGCGCCGACGTCGAAGGCCTGACCAGGGCTGGGCGGGCGCTGGTGACGTTCGCCCGCCTCCCGCGGGTCGCCGCTCCCGGGATGGACGACTACGACCCCAGCCGATGGATCGGCCAGATCCGCAGCTCCGCCGGCGTCGTCGAGCGGTCGGCGAGCCACCTCCAGGACACCCTGGGCGCACAGCTGCTGGACGCCGCCACCGGGCAGTTCGAGCTGCACCGCACCCCGTACGTCACCAACAGCATCGGGACGATCCTCGGCGGGGCACAGGCCGCACTGGTCGAAGCCGCCGCCGAGGCGATGTGCCCCACAGCCGTGACGATCGACCTGCAGATGCACTTCCTGGCGCAGCTGCGGTCCGGGCCGGCCCGCACGGTTGGACGGGTCCTGCGTGACACCGGCGAACACTGCGTGGTGACGGTGACGGTGGTCGACGCCGGTGCCGACGACCTGGTCCTCACCCTGGCCACGGTCACCCTGCAGCGGACCTCGACCGACCTGGGCTAGCCAGTCCCTCGTGGTTCACAGCACCGACGCCGAACCCGCGGACGCTCCTGTGGAGCGGACAAAAATGCAAGTCTGTCCTACCGCGACACACTGTGGCATGTTCGTCTCGACACCTGCGGAACGGACGTCTCCGACAGCCCGGTGACTCAGCGAATCGGCGACTCGACGAATCGGCGAATCGGCGAATCGGTGACTCACGGTATCCATTTGAGACGCGCGCGCGAGCCGAAAGAGGCACGATGACCACTGTGGAGCCCGAGGAAAGCGATCTTCTGTCGGCGTTCCGCCTGATCGACGAGCAGCTGGCCACGGCTCCAGGGGCGGAGAATCTTGTTGCTTTCCGTGAACGTATGCTCGCCGAGCTCGTCGGGGACGCCGACCGGGTCGCCGCGACGTTGGCGCCCGGCTTCTCCCTCGTCACCCAGGTCGGCGGGAAGACCCTGACCAGCGGGCGCGACCAGTTGGTCGCCAGCATCCAACGGCTCGGGGCCGCTCCCGGCGGCGCACTCATGTGGCTGCGGCTCGACGGTCTGGTGGCCGATCGCACCACCATCGCCGGCCACGGCTCGCTGGTCACGCTGACCGCGGTGCCCTCCGGTGGCCTGCGCCGCACCGTGGGGCCGCTCGCCTTCTTCGTCACCGGCGACGGGCCCCTGATCACCTCGGAATCGATCTACCTGGACCCGCAGGCGGACGAGACGTCCGTTATGGCCGACGCCACCCTGCTGGACCGGCAGCGCTGCCTCGACCTCGTCGGCGGCCCGCCCCAGCCCAACGGCTGATCTGGCCACCCACCCGCCCCGCTCACCCTCACAGACCAGGGACGACAAGACGTGGATCTCACTGGAGCATCGGCAGTCGTGACCGGCGCGGCCGGCGGACTGGGCGGCGCCACCGCCCGCCATCTCATCGGGCTCGGCGTCGCGGTCGTCATCTTCGATCGCGACGCCGAACGGGCGAAGGCCACGGCGTCCGACCTCGGGCCGGCCGCTACCGCCGTCGCCGGTGATGTCACCGACGCGAACGATGTCCAGGCGGCCGTCGACGCGGCCCGCGCCGCCGGCACCCTGTCGATCGTGGCCAACGTGGCCGGGGGTGGCAACCGGCCGACCCGCACGGTCGGCCGGGACGGAACGCCGCACGATCTGGAGACCTTCCAGCGCATCATCGCCATCAACACCGTCGGCACCTTCAACGTCACCCGCCTGGCCGCCGCCGCGATGGCCACCAACGAACCCGACGAGGACGGCCAGCGCGGTGTCGTGATCAACACCGGCTCGCTCGCGGGGCTCGAGGGACAGGCCGGGCAGATCGCCTATGCCGCGGCGAAGGCGGGCATCCTCGGCATGACGCTGCCGCTCGCCCGCGACCTCGCCCCGGTGGGCATCCGGGTGTGCGCCATCGCACCCGGCACGATCGGGACCGAGCTGATGCTGAACGCCCGCCAGGAGCTACAGGACAAACTCACCAGCAGCATCATCTTTCCGCACCGCATGGGCCGGCCGGAGGAGTTCGCGCTGCTGGTCGAGGCGATCGTGCGCAATCCCTACCTCAACGGCGAGAACATCCGCCTCGACGCCGCCCAGCGCCTCCCGGCCAAGTAGACCGGCTCTCGCAACCCCAGCCGCGCATGCCATGCGACACTAAGCAGGAGGTTTCCCGGTGACCGACAATCCGCACACAGAGCTTGCCGACCTCTACCGCGGTTCTTACTTCCCCGACCTCCTGCTCGCCGCCTTGCGTCGCGACCCCGCCCTGCCCGCGATCTACCTGGGCGAGGAAATCCTCACCCTCGGCCAGCTCGCCGAGCGGATCAGCCAGTACACCCAGGCGTACGCGGCGCGCGGGGTGGGCCCGGGCAGCGGCGTGGCGGTGCTGTCCACCAACCGGCCCGAGGTGCTCTACGCCATCGGCGCCTATCTGATGAACGGTGCCCGCAACACCCCGCTGCACCCGCTGGGCTCGCTCGACGACCACGCGTACGTCCTGCAGGATGCCGAGATCGAGACCCTGGTGTTCGACCCGGGTTTCGCGTCGCGGGCCGCCGCGCTGCGCGACCGGGTGCCCGGCCTGAAGCGGCTGCTGTCGTTCGGCCCGTCCGAGGTCGGCGAGGACCTGCTGGCCCTGGCCGCGACGTTCGAGCCCGCCGAACTGGTCGCCCCGGCCGTGGACCCCGAGTCGATCTCGGCGCTGGCCTACACCGGTGGAACCACCGGCAAGCCCAAGGGCGTGATGGCCACCTACCGGGGCAGCGCGGCGATGGCGCATATTCTCATCTCCGAGTGGCAGTGGCCGGCGGAGCTTCGCCATCTGGTCTGCACCCCGCTCAGCCACGCCGGCTCCAGCTTCATCATTCCGGTGCTCCACCGCGGCGGTTCGATCGTGGTGCTGCCGAAGTTCGATGCCGGCGCGGTGCTGGCCGCGATCGAGCAGTACCGCATCACGTCGCTGTTCCTCGTCCCGTCGATGATCTACGCGATTCTTGACCACCCGGCATTCGCCGAGACGGACCTGTCCAGCCTGGAAACGGTGTTCTACGGCGCATCGGCGATGTCGCCGACCCGGCTGCGTGAGGCCATCGGAAAGCTGGGCCCGATCTTCTTCCAGTTCTACGGCCAGACCGAGGCGCCACAGACCCTGTTCGTGCTGCGCAAGGAGGAGCACGACCCGGACAGTCCGGCCCGCCTGGCCAGCTGCGGGCGGCCGGTGCCGTGGGTGCACGTCGCCCTGCTCGACGAGGCCGGCAATCCCGTCCCACCGGGTGAGCCGGGCGAGATCTGCGCCCGTGGCCCGCTGCTGATGAAGGGCTACTGGAACAAGCCGGAGGCGACCGCCGAGGCGTTCGCGGGCGGCTGGTTGCACACCGGTGACATCGCCCGGCAGGACCCGGATGGTTTCTACACGATCGTCGACCGCCGCAAGGACATGATTGTCAGCGGTGGATTCAACGTGTTCCCCCGCGAGATCGAGGACGTCCTGTCCGAGCATCCCGGGGTCGCCGCGTCCGCGGTGATCGGTGTCCCGGACCCGAAATGGGGCGAGGCGGTCACCGCCGTCGTCGTGCGCCGCCCCGGCGTCGACGTCACCGTCGAGGAGCTGCGGGCGCTGGTCAAGGAGCGCAAGGGCCCGCACCACTCACCCAAGAACATCGAGTTCGCCGACGCCGTGCCGCTGACCGCCGTCGGCAAGCCCGACAAGGTGGCCCTGCGGGCCCGGTACTGGTCCGGCTCCGACCGCCAGATCGGCTGACCCTCCGCTCCCCGCCTGGTCCCACGACGCGGTGCACCACCGTCCCTCGGAAGTGGTGCTGACCGCGCTGTCGAGGGGATCTCCGGCGGTACAGTGGCTGGCACTCAGCGAGGTCGAGTGCCAATTCGCGGTGCGACGGGTACCCGCGCCACCGGGAATGCCGTCCGCGGCGCCGGGTGCCCCACCAGCGACTGGTACCTCTGCGCGCAGGCCTGCCCCCGAGAGGACCCAGCACGTATGGCAAAAATGATCGCGTTCGACGAGGAAGCCCGGCGCGGCCTGGAGCGCGGTGTGAACCGGCTGGCCGACGCGGTGAAGGTCACGCTCGGTCCCAAGGGTCGCAACGTGGTCCTCGCGAACAAGTTCGGCGTTCCCACCGTGACCAACGACGGTGTGAGCATCGCCCGCGAGGTCGAGCTGGAGGACTCCTACGAGCGGATCGGCGCGGAGCTCGTCAAGGAGGTCGCGAAGAAGACCAACGACGTCGCGGGTGACGGCACCACCACCGCGACCATCCTGGCCCAGGCACTGGTCCGCGAGGGTCTGCGCAACGTGGCCGCCGGCGCGGGTCCCCTCGGCCTGAAGAAGGGCATCGAGGTCGCGGTCGCCAGTGTCGTGGCGGAGCTCCTGCGCAGCGCCAGGGAGGTGGAGACCAAGGAGCAGATCGCCTCCACCGCCTCCATCTCGGCCGGCGACCCGGCGATCGGCGCGCTCATCGCCGAGGCGCTGGACAAGGTCGGCAAGGAAGGCGTCATCACCGTCGAGGAGAGCAACACCTTCGGTCTCGAGCTTGAGCTCACCGAGGGCATGCGCTTCGACAAGGGCTACATCTCGCCGTACTTCGTCACCGACGCCGACCGTCAGGAAGCCGTCCTCGACGACCCGTACATCCTGATCGTCAACAGCAAGATCTCCGCGGTCAAGGACGTTCTCCCGCTGCTGGAGAAGGTCATGCAGACCTCGAAGCCGCTGGTCATCATCTCCGAGGACGTCGAGGGCGAGGCCCTGGCCACGCTCGTCGTCAACAAGATCCGCGGCACCTTCAAGAGCGTCGCGGTCAAGGCCCCCGGCTTCGGCGACCGCCGCAAGGCCCAGCTGGAGGACATCGCGATTCTCACCGGCGGCCAGGTCATCTCCGCGGACATCGGCCTCACTCTGGAGGCCGCCACCCTGGACCTGCTCGGCCGGGCCCGCCGGGTCGTCATCACCGCCGACGAGACCACCATCGTGGACGGTCTCGGCGCCGCGGACCAGATCGAGGCCCGCATCAGCCAGCTCCGCAACGAGATCGAGTCGGCCGACACCGACTACGACCGGGAGAAGAACCAGGAGCGCCTCGCGAAGCTCGCCGGTGGTGTCGCCGTCATCAAGGTCGGCGCGGCCACCGAGGTCGAGCTCAAGGAGAAGAAGCACCGCATCGAGGACGCGGTCTCCAACGCCAAGGCCGCCGTCGAGGAGGGCATCGTCGCCGGCGGTGGCGTGGCGCTCCTGCAGGCCTCGATCACCGCCTTCGAGAAGCTCGACCTCTCCGGCGACGAGGCCACCGGCGCCAACATCGTCCGCCTCGCCCTGGAAGCCCCCATCAAGCAGATCGCCTTCAACAGCGGTCTCGAGGGTGGCGTCGTGGTCGAGAAGGTCCGCAACCTGCCCACCGGCCACGGCCTCAACGCCGCCACCGGGCAGTACGTCGACCTGATCGCCGCCGGCATCATCGACCCGGTCAAGGTCACCCGTTCGGCGCTGCAGAACGCCGCGTCCATCGCCGCTCTGCTGCTGACCACCGAGGCCGTCGTGGCAAACGCCCCCGAAGACGTGGCCGCCGACGCCGCCGGGGTCGACGCCGCCATGCGCCAGCAGGGTTTCTGAGCCGACCGCACCAGAACCCGTCAGGCCCCTGGCCGAATCCCGATCGGGCCGGACCGCCGACAGCCACACTCCGTGGCCAGCCAGCGGCCCGGCCCGGCCCGGCCCGGCGCAACGGTCACCATCACCGGCCCCGAACAATGGCCGAGTTTCCCTGGTTGCCGCCGCGGGACCCGGGTGTGACCCGCGGGCCACGGAAAGGCGCCCGGACACCTGACGTCCGAAACATCGTCAGCCCGAACCCACCCGCGCCGTGAAATCCTCGACCGTGCCGAACAGCCCCAGCAGCCCGAGCACCAGCGGCACCATCGCGGCCAACACGACGATCTCGGTGACCCCGAGCGCCTGGTCCCAGCGATACCCGGAGCCGGTCGCGGTCTGGGCCAGACCGAGCAGGAACAGTCCGGTCACGGCGAACACCGCGAAGCGCAGCACCTCGTTGCCGATACCGGACACCACGGTGACCTCGAAGGCGACCAGCCCAACGGTGGCCGCGAGCACGAGCGGGAGTACCTCCGAGCGCAGCCGCGCGGTCCGGGAGCGCAGCAGCAGAGCCACCGACGCCGCCGCCACGAACAGCTCGCCGAGCAGGCCCGGGTTGCACACCACGACGGCGATGAGACCGATGGCGACCGCCGCCGCGATCCCGGCAAGCAGCGACGCAAGCGTCCGGTGGGCGAGACTCAGCATCTCCCGGGCCGCGGCGACCTCCCCGGGTCCGGGATGGGCGGCACCGCCACGATGCCCGGGGCCAGCACCTGGGCCGACCAGCGCGGATGTGAACCCCGTCCCGCGCAGCACCAGGTCGGGAAGCACGGCCGTCAGCATTATCAGGACGAACACCGCGGCGGCCAGCGTGGCCGCCGTGCCCGACGCGGTGCGTACGTGAGCCGCGATGACGACGGCCGCGGGCACCGCCGTCGCCAACGCGGCGGTGCCCAGTGCCACCGTCGCCGGGTGCGGGCGCTCGAGGCCGACGAGCGGCACGCTGAGCACCGCGGCGGCCACCACGGCCAACGCACCCGCCAGGATCTGCCCCGGCACCTCGATCGCGCCCATCGACGCGCATCCCACCGCCCCCACGCCCACGTACTCGATACCCAGGTGGGCGCAGATCAGCCGGGCCGGCGAGGCGCGCGGGACCAACCTGACCGACCCGAGCAGTACCAGAGCCGTGGTGCAGCACAGGGCTACCGCCAGGCCGGAGACCGGCCGGCCGGCGGCGAGCAGGGGGGCCGCGAGCAGGGCGAAGCCGCTGGCTCCCCATCGCAGCAGGCGACCTGCGGTCCTGGCATCCAACCGGTCCGTACTCTCGTCCACGTCCGCCTGGGCCACCTCGACCAGGTCGGTGATCACAGGTGGCGCGGTCGCCACGTCGTTTCGCGCCATGACCAAAACGTCGCCGGTGAGCACGCCGGCCTGGCCGAGGGTCGTCGTACTGGCCAGTGGGGCGCCGCCGAGCGGCGCCAGCCCCCAGCCGGTCAGTCTCGAATCGCCGGCGGGGCCGACGGGAAGCCGGGCGAGCCGGGCGAGTGCCGGCAGCAGAACCGCGACCGGCACGTTCACGGGCAACGACACGTCCATGCGGCGGCCGGTGGCGACCACGCTGATCCGGCACATGGCGGCTGCGCCGGAAAAAACATAAGGCGCGGCGGACGGTTTATCGGTGGTCAAGAACGCCAGCCTCCAGCGACGAATCGACACGCTCCCCGGACGCGGAGCCGATCCCAGCTCGTTCCACGTCGGCAGCAAAGAACGCGGTGCGGGCCGAACGGAGCCTTGGTCCAAGGATACGGTTGGGTCGGTCCCGGGTAAGTGAGCCCCGGATGTGGCCGGCCCGGGTGCTGGAGGCCGCACGCGGGGGAATCGGGGAAGAGGTAACATTGATGGGCACGCTTGTCCTCACGCGTCCGCAGCGGGTCGATTTTCCGGCTCCTCCGGACGAGGAGCCCATCCAGCTCCCGCAGCCGCCACCCCCGACGGCAACGCGCACCGCCGGGATGCTTGCCTGTCTGTTCCCTCTCCTCGGCGGCATCGGGATGCTTGCTTTCAGCCTGGCCAATCCGCGGCCACGCTACATCCTGGTCAGCGTCGTGTTCATGTTCGCCTCCGTCGGCATGGGCGTGGGGATGTACTTTCAGCAGCGCTCTGCCGGGCGCAACACCTTCGGCGAGCAGCGTCGGCACTATCTCGCCGCCCTCGCGGTCGCCCGCGAACGACTGTCCATCGCCGCCGCGTGGCGGCGTGACGCCGAGCAGTGGGCTCATCCGGATCCCCTGGCGCTGTGGTCCGCCGCCGGCAACCCGGCCCGATGCTGGGAACGCCGTTCGGATTCGCCGGATTTCCTGCAGGCCCGGGTGGGCGTCGGGGCCCGCCCGTTCGACTGCCTGCCCGCGTCAGCCAGCGCCGGCCATTCCATGGATCGCCGCGATCCTGTCTGCGAGGCGGCGCTCGCCGGACTGACCAGTGCCTTCGCGGTTCTGCCCGCGCTACCGCTGACCGTCCGGTTGGACGAGATCGCGACGCTCGCGGTGGTCGGCCCCGCCCAACGTTGCCGTGGCGTGGTGCGCGCCCTGCTCGCGCAGCTCGTCACCTTCCACGCCCCCGACGACCTGCGGCTGGCCGTCTGTCGTACCCCGGAGTCGGCCAAGTGGTGGGAGTGGGTGAAGTGGCTGCCCCACATCGAGCATCCCGAGGCGCTCGCGGCGGACGGACCGGTGCGGCTGGTGTGCTCCGATCTGCCCGGGCTCGCCGCCCTGGTGGGTAGCGAGCTCACGGTACGACGCACAGCGGCCCGAGCGCCGGCGACACCGCACGCGTCCGGCGGCGGCGCCCGACGCCACCCGGACGGCGGCGGCCCACATCTGGTCATGGTGGTCGACCTCGGCCGGACGCCAGCGCCCGAGGCCATGGGCGACCTGCTCGCCCTGCCGCCCGGGTGCGGGGTCACCGTCGTCGTCTGCGTCCCGGAGTCCGCGGCCGAGCCCACCCGGGTGGACTGCCGGCTGCGGCTGGCCGACGACGGGCTGCGGATCGAGACCGGCGGCGGCGAGTTGCTCGACGAGGGTGTCGCCGACCTGGTGACCGTGACGGACGCCGAGGCACTGGCTCGCACGCTCGCCCCGTACCGGCTCTCCGCGCAGCCATCGGGACGCACGCTCGCCGGCCGGTTCACCCTCACCGAGTTGTTGGACGTCCCCGACCCGGCCCAGCTGGACGTCCGCCAGGGCTGGCGGCCCCGCCCCGAGGCCGACCGGCTGCGGGCGCCGATCGGCCTGGCCGCCGGCGGCGAGACGGTGAGCCTCGATCTGAAGGACTGGTCGGTGGGCGGCATGGGCTCCCACGGCCTGCTCGTCGGTGCGACCGGCTCGGGAAAGAGCGAGCTGTTGCGCACCCTGGTCGTGGGACTCGCGGCGCGGCACGCACCCGACGAGCTCGCCTTCGTTCTGGTGGACTTCAAGGGCGGAGCAACGTTCTCCCGACTGGGCCGGCTTCCGCACGTCGCCGGAGCGATCACCAACCTCGAGCAGGATCCCACGCTGGCCGACCGCATGCTCACCGCCCTGGACGGCGAGCTGGACCGTCGACAGCGGGTGCTGAAGGCGGCCGGGGAGCTCGACTCGGCCGACGAGTACCGCCGACTACGTGCCACCAGAAACGACGGGGAACCCCTGCCGTCACTGTTCGTCGTCGTCGACGAGTTCGGTGAGCTCCTCGTCGCGAAACCCGAGTTCGTCGACCTGTTCGGGCGCATCGGTCGGCTCGGCCGCAGCCTGGGCGTGCATCTGCTGCTCGCCTCCCAGCGGTTGGAGGAGGGGCGGCTGCGGGGCCTGGAGAACCATCTCAACTACCGCATCGCGCTTCGCACGTTCAGTGAGCAGGACAGCCGTTCCGCGATCGGTGTGCCCGACGCCTACCGGCTGCCCGGCACCCTTCCCGGATCGGCGTACCTGAAGGTCGGCCCGGTCCTGTCCGAGCCGTTCCGGACGGCTCGGGTCTCGTCGACCTACCGTGGGCCCGAACCGGTGGCCGCCACGCCGCACCCGGTCGTGACCCGGTTCGTCGCCATCGCGGCGGGCCCGGCAACCGACCCGGGCGCGGCAGCCACATCAGGCGACGCCGACCGGGCCCACCCGAGCGGTCAGGACGGCCAGCTGGGCCGCGAAGCGGTCACGGTGATGGGATCCTTCGGTTTCGACGACGACCCGTCCCGTCAGTCCGTCGCGGACGTCGTCGTCGATCGCCTGCGCGCCGCCGCGCCACCGGTGCGTCAGGTCTGGCTGCCGCCGCTCGGCACGGCCGTCCCGCTCAGCACCGTTGTTCCACCCAGCACCATTGTTCCACCCAGCACCGTTGTTCCACTCGACGCTGCCGGCCGGCAGCCGGTCGGACTCGCCACCGCGATCGGCCTGGTCGACCGGCCCGCCGAGCAGCATCAGGAGCCACTCGTCGTGGACCTGGCGGGGGGCGCCGGCAACGTCGCCGTCGTCGGCGGCCCGCAGAGCGGCAAGAGCACTCTGCTGCGCACCCTGGTGTGCGCGCTGGCCCGGGCCTACGGGCCCCGCGACGTCCAGTTCTACTGTGTGGACTCCGGAGGCGGTCTACTCGCTCCGCTTGCCGGATTGCCGCAGGTGGGCACGGTTGCGGGCCGCGGCGACCCGGAACGGGTCCGCCGGGTCGTCGCCGAGATGCACGCGTTGATGGCCTTCCGACAGGAGTCGTTTCCCGCCACCGGCGTCGATTCGATCGCGGTCTTCCGTGCCCGCCGCCGCGCCAAGGCCCCGGCCGAGCACCCCGATGACGAGTTCGGCGATGCGTTCCTCGTCATCGACAACTGGGCGGCCTTCGCCCTCGACCACGAAGATCTCGTGCCATCCGTCCAGCGCATCGCGACAGGCGGCCTCAACGTCGGCGTCCATCTGGTGATCTCCGCGAACCGATGGCTCGACATGCGCCCGTCACTGCGGGACGCCATGGGCACTCGGTTCGAACTGCGCCTCGGTACGCCGAGCGACAGCGAGATCGACCGGCGGCAGGCGGCCCGGATTCCCACCGACGTTCCCGGTCGCGGGCTGACCACGGACAAGTACCACTTCCAGGTGGCATTGCCGCGGGTGGACGGGCGGCCCACCACCGATGGTCTCGCCGAGGCTCTGGATGCCCTGGTCAAGGCGGAGCGGGTCCGCTGGCCGGTTGGCGGAGCTCGCCCGGTCCGGGTGCTGCCGACCAGCCTGCGCCGCTCGGACCTGCCCGTCCCACGCACCCCCGAGGGCGCTGACGCCACGTCCGGCGCTGGCGGGGTACCAATCGCCGTCGCCGAGACGGATCTCGGCACGGTCCGACTCGACCTGACCGGCCGAGACCCGCACTTCCTCATCCTCGGGGACGGCGGGTCCGGGAAGACGACCTTCCTGCGCAGCTGGCTGACCGGATTCCAGCAGACCTGCCCGGCAACGAGCGCCAAGATCCTGGTGGTGGACTACCGGCGGAGTCTGCTCGGCGCCGTCCACGGCGAGCACCTGCTGGAGTACGCCGGGTCCGCGCCGGCCACGGTCGAGTACGTCGGGCAGGTCGCGGCGGTGCTGGAGAGTCGGATACCCGGCCCGGATGTCACGCCCGAGCAGATGGCCGACCGCAGCTGGTGGACGGGATCCGACGTCTATGTCGTGGTCGACGACTACGACGTGGTGGCATCCAGCGCGGGCAGCCCGTTGGCGCCGCTGCTGCCGTATCTACCGCTGGCGTCGGATGTGGGCCTGCATATGGTGCTCTCCCGCCGGGTGGGTGGCATGGCCCGAACCGGCTTCGAGCCGGTGATCGCGATGCTGCGGGATCTGGCGACCCCCGGGCTGATCCTGTCCGGAGACCCGGGCGAAGGCCCCGTGCTGGGCCCGGTGCGGGCCACACACCAGCCACCGGGCCGCGGCCTGATGGTCCGCCGCGGGACCCGCCCCGTCCTGGTCCAGACCGCGTGGGACCCACCCGACACCGGCCGCTGACGGACGGGCCGTCAGTCGGCAGACTCGAGTTCCTCGCGGACGATATCGGCCACGTCGGCGATCCACTGTGCCGAGGCGGCGTCCGTGGGGTCGTCCAGCGCCCGGTTGAGATCCCAACCGACGAACCTCGTGAGCTCGCCCTCTGGATGCTCCTGCCCGAGCACCGTCTCGATCGCCATCAGTTTGCGGCGCACGGACGCCGGATGGGAGGCGACCAGCGCACGCACCTGGGCCCGGATCTCATCCGGCCCGACAGCGTCTTCCGTCACCGCGACCAGAAACGAGCGGGCCTCCTCCAACGGCGGACGGGACTCACTGGCCCGCGCTCTGAAATGGTCCGGAATACTCATGCTCTCACTGTAGCCGAAAGCCAGGGGGCAGAGCGCGCGGGTAGGCGGTCACAATATAGGGCTGCGGCGGGTCGGCACCGGGCACCAGCTTGATGCGTATTTCCACATAGCTGGTCTGCCCGTAGGCGGCGTCCGGAGCCCCGGGAGCTCCGTAGGTCCTGTTGAAGAAACCCTCGCCGGTCAGATGCCCGGCATCGAAGGCGTGCGCGTGGTAGCCGTCGAGTGCCAGGTCCGAACGGATCTTCTCCCAGTTCGCCTGCACGTACTGGTTGACCGTGTCCCGCATTGTTCGATTACTGACCCACCGGTAGGAGAAGTTCGCCGACTGCTGCCACGGCGGGTCACCGTAGATACGGCCTTCAAGCGTCCGGCCGCCTGGATTTTCGTGCTGATAGAGAGGAACATCGGATCCGTGACGCTCGAGGGTGTGCGCGCCGCCGGTGCCATACAGCTGGTCGTTTTGATCGAAGTCGACCTTCCAGGGAACATCGCCAAGCTTTTCATAGGTGGCATATTCCGACTCAAGGGGCTGCGCGGAATTCTGGGTGCCGGCATCCGCCTGTTGTTCCGCGGCCGTGGCACCGGGAGTCTCGTCTCCGCGCTCCGCGGTGGGATCCACTTCGGAGGAATGCTCGGTGGAGTTTTCCGCCGGTGTGGAACCTGCCGCAGGGGCACGGTCCTCAGGGATCTCCCCGAGCGTGGGGCGCCCGCCCGCGACGGCCGGAGCCGTGCTCCCGTCGGCCGCCGGTTCCCGCAGCGTTCCCGGCATCTCCGTCTCGACCGGAGCGTGCCCGCGCCCGCCACCGACCGACGAGGTACCGCGACTGGTGGCCAGGCCGCCGACGAGGCCAAGAGCCACGTCGATGGGGTTGACCTCACCCGTGGTCGCCTTGTCCATGCCCGCCGCGACAGCCCCGCCGGACAGCGCCCGGCCGATCGGCGTGTCGAGTGCGGCGGCGGACTGCCTGATCGTCTGGCCGAGTGCGGGGCCGATCCGGCCGCTGCCCGCGCCGAGCCCCTGCGCGATCCGGCCCGCGAGCGGCCCACCGGCCTCCCCGAAGCCGCCCAGCGCACCCCCGGCGATCGCGCCGAACTCGGCCGCCCCGGCGACGTCACGCCAGGAGAACTCGCGGCCCGGCTCGAAGTGCATCTGGATCGGCTGCACGATGAGGGCGTCGTAGGCGGCTCCGGCCAGGGCGGCCTTCGCCGCGGTGATCCCGATCCGGGTCAGCGCGCCGGCGAGGGTGGAAGCCAGGGTCGTCTCGGCGGCGGCGGCCTCCGCCACGATCGCCGCTTCGGCCCCGGCGGCAGCCGCATCGGAGGCGCCGAACGTGACGAACGTCAGCGCCGCACCGATCACCAGTGCTCCGGTCGCGGCGGCAGTGAGCGCGATGACCTCCTTGCGGGCCCGCTCGATCGCATTGGCATAGGTGTCGCAGGACTCGGACAGGCTCCGGCAGGTCGCGGCAAGATTGGTCAACGCCGGGCCGCCCTCGACGGCCTCCGTCGCACAGGTTCCGTTGCTGTAGGTGCTAGACCAGTACGTCGCGACCTTTTCGATCGCCGGGCCCGAGGAGGACCGCAGCGTCACAATGGCGCCGTCGCCGTCGGTGGCCACGCGGTCGATGGCCGTCGCCAGCGTCGACCATGCCGTCGCGACCGCGCGTAGCTTGCCGACGTCGCCCTGCGGCCACCAGCAGTGCCCGTGCTTGTGATAAACCGCCGCGGACGACTCCGGTGTCGTCGGTTCACCCACCGCCGGGGCCCCGGGCGCCGCCGGGGTGGCCCCGGGCGCCTGGCTCATCGCGAGTCGCCCGGTCGGAGCGTGGACGCGGTGTCCGAGCCACCGTAGTTGTCGGCCATCGCCCGCAGACCGTCGCCGATCGAGCCGAGCCCGGTCACGCAGGTCCTGATCAGATGCTCGACCTGCGGCACCACAGCGTCATAGGACGTCGAGAACTGGACTCCCGGCTTGTCTGCCCCAGCCATTCCGCCGGAACCGGCGAGCGCGCTGAACAATGCGCCCAGCGCCCTGTTCAGCTCATCACCGGCCGCATCGAACGTGCCCGCCGCCGTCCTGATGTCAGCGGGGCGGACCGAGAAGTCGGCCATCGGCACTACTCCCACATACCGGCGTTGATGGTCTCCGTGTCACGGTAGGTTGAGTGCGCCGTACCAAGCGCCTGGGAGATGATGCCCAGCACCTGGTTCAGGTCGGTGACCGCGTTGTCCCACTTCGTCTGGGCGGCCTGGTAGTTCGTCGCGGCCTGACCGGTCCAGCTGGATACCAGCGGATTGAGGTAGGTGCGCAGGTCGGTGAGTTCCTGCTGGATCGCGGTGAACGCCGAGCCGGTGTCCGTCTGCGCCTGCGCAAGAGACGAGAAAGTAACCAGAATTTCGCCGTCGGCCATGGCGGTCCTCCAGAGGGCGAGTGCGGATGTGGCTGGCGTCAGCCGTTGAGACGGGCGGCGATCCGCGTGAAGCCCGTGGCGGACGTCGTCTCCGTTGTGGAATAGTTGATGTGACTTTGTCGAAGTGCGTCACCAATCGTCCGAAGCGCCTCGTTGAGTTTGCGCGCGTCCTCGTCCCACCGCAGTTTCAGGACGGTGAAGCTGGTCGCCGCATCGCCCCGCCAGCTGCCCTCCAGCGCACCAAGGCGGGTGATAAGCGTGGTCAGCTGGGCCTGGATGTTCGTGTTGACGTCGTAGACATGCTGCGCCGCCTGCTGCATCACCGGCAGGTCTGCGCCAACCGCGTCCGGCACTCCGTACCTCCCCACTATCGGCCGCGAGGCACCGCGACCACTACCGCACACGTTTTCCGATGAAAGTCGGGCGGCATGGACACTCTAACAGCACGCCTCGCAATTCGGGAGAAATAGGTGTGTTCTGGTGACCGGCCGCCGGGGGCTACGACCGGGCCGGCGCACTCAGCTCGCGTAGCGCCTCGCCACTGCCAGCGGCGAGCAGTTCCGACCACCCGTCCGGAACTGTTCGGACCTGCGTGTCGACATAGCCCATCCGGCGCAACGCCGCCAGCGAGGTAACCAGATAGGTCCGCTCGCCGGCCACCAGGTACACGGGCCCGGTATCACCGATCCCGGTCGCGCCCGCCGGCGCGAGCAGACCCGCTCCGAGCGTTCTCGGCAGTGATTTGGTGACGGTCAGAGCGCCGGTGCCGCTCAGGCAGACATAGCCGGCCGAGCCGGCGGACGACAGCGTCGGCGGTACCGCGGGCCACTGCACCTCGCCGAACGGGCTGCCGATCGTCTGGTGGGACACCCAGCCGTGGTCGACTTCCTTCGCCCCGCCCGAGTACAACAGCCCCGTCACCAGACGCAGTGCGGTCGCGTTCGGCACTGGCCGCAACACGTTCCCGTCGACCACGTAATAACGGTCGTCCGGCTGGCCCACCGAGTCCTGCCGGTCGATGACCAGCCGCGCGTAGAGCGTGTAGGCCAGCGTTCCGGGTACCAGACCGGGCACGGGAAGTGCCCTGATCGGTGGCCCGGACTCCGCCAGCGAGAGCCAGGCCGACGACACGGTCCGTACTGGTTTATCAGCGTAGTTCAGTGCCTGAATGGCCTGTGCCGTGATGGAAAACCGCTTCCCGGCAGTAACGAGGTAGGTCCCGCCGTCGGTGGAAGTGCGAACCAGGATTCCTGCCTGGGCGGAACCCGCCTGCCCAGCTCCACGGGCCGCCATCAACACAGTCGGTGCCGGCCTGGGACCGGCGCAGGCGAGCGGCTCCGCGGCTGCCGCCGCCACGCGCGGCGGGGACTCGGGCGCGTCCACGATTCCCATCGGCGCGCCCAGCCGAGCCGCCTCGATCTGGTGGTGCGAGACAAGTTCCGTCGGGTGCCCGCCCATTCCCATCAGTAACAGGCTCGTGTAGTTCGGTATGACGTGCAGAATCCCGTTCTCGACGAGGTATCGCCCGCCCTGGTCACGGTCAACGAGCACCGCGCCGTTCGCGGGCTGGTCCAAGGGGTGCGGGTCGACGAAGGTGCCGTGCGCCGCCGCGCCGACGAGCGCCAGCAGGCCGACCACGATGCCGGTGACCACAGCCATGGCGGTGCGGCGGGGTAGCGGAGTGAAATCCGCGTTCGCGCCCTGCAGAAAAGAAGCAGTGACAAATCTCCTACGGAACGTGGCTGCTTCGGCCAACTCTTGACGACTGGCCACAGGTCCCCCGTCTCCGTGTGGCAAAGGGTGCCCGATCGATCATACGAAGGCGCTCGGGTGAGGCGCTCCCTACCGGTCGAGTGCCCGTCCGATCCGTATCTCCCTCGACGCCGACACTGACACCGACGGAGCGTCACGTACCGTGATGACCGAGGGACCCGAGTGGAGCCTGGTCCTCAGGCCGCCGGTGCTGGCAACGCGCGGCGGGCTGTGGCTGCGCGCGGACCGGCTGGAGATCCATCTCGGCGTCGAGGAGGACTTCCGGCCGGCGCGCAAGGCCCATCCCGGCATCCTTGTCGAGGATCTGGACGGGCTGGCGAACCGGCTGACCGACAGGGGCATCACGGTCATCTGGGACGACAATTTCCCGGGGCACCGTCGCTTCTACGCATTCGACGTCCTGGGAAACCGGCTGGAGTTCCTCCAGTCCATCCAGGACTGACCGCGACGGGGCGACCCAGGCCATCCTTCCCAGCCGCGGATGAAGGTGACGCTGTCGCCGGCGGCGTTAGGTCCGGGGGTCAGAGAAGATTTTCGAGTCGGGTGGCGATCTGGCGGTAGCGGCTGACCGGGACGAGGTGCGCGCCGGCGAAGGCGCCGCTGTCACGGAGCTTGAGCACCTGGTCGCAGGCTGCGTCGACCCCGGCCGCCCGGTCGCGTTCGACCGCTTGGACGAGGTCGTCGGGGATGTCGATGTCGGGGATCGTCGCGGCGAGGCGGCGGGCCATCCCGGCGCTCGCGAGGACCATCACGCCGGCGTAGACCGGTAGGTCGACCGGATGGGCGTCGCGCCAGCGCAGCAGAGCGTCCACCGAGTAGCTGACCTGCACGAACAGGAAGTCGGCGGCTCGTTTCCAGGCGGGCAGTGGACGTAGGCCGGCCGCGGCTCCGACCCGGAACGCCGGCATGTCCGAGAAGGCCGGATCCTCTCCGGCCGCGCGGACCTCGTCGATCATCGTGCGCACGGTCAGGTCGCTGGTCCGGTTCCCGACGGTGGGTTTGTCGCCCTGGACGAACAGGAACTCCTCGACGCCGTAGGCCGCCGCGGTGAGCAGGTCGCGGCGGAAGCCCAGCAGGTTACGGTCGCGGGAGTTCACGCAGGCGATGCTGCGTCCCCCCATCGCCTGCACCTCATGGGCGACGGCGATGCTCGACACGGTCGCGCGGCCGAGGTGGTTGTCGGGGATCAGGAACGCGTCGGTGACGGGGGTCAGGACGCCGATCTGATGGCGGGCGTGGGTCAGGTCCGGCCGGGTCGGCGGTTCGATCTCACAGATCAGCTCGAAGCCGTGTGCCGGATGTTCGGGACTTGCCGGGGATTCCCGCATCCGGACAGGGTAGTCGAAGCCCTCCTGGACGATCTGGATCAACCGGCCGTCGAGGAGCATCCGAAGGATGGCTGAGCGCGGGCCGCGAACCTCTCGCGAGCTCGGCATGCTTGAGCCGTCATCGTGACGGCGTACCGACGTACGAGCAGGTGGCCCGCTTTGTGGTGGAGTACGCGCGACTGACGCCCGAACAGCGACGGGTGGTCCGTCGCGCGCTCGTACTGTTCCGCGAGGGCCTGGAGACCAGCCAGTTCCGCCCGAGCCTCGACGTGAAGGGCTTCCGCGGGCTGTCAGCGGGTCCTGCACATGGCGATGGGCCGGCCCCCACAGACAGGGCCGGCCCATCGCGGTCCGGCTATCGCGGCAGGCGGTTGACCGCAGCGATGACGGCGTGGACCGAGGCGGTGAGCACGGAGGTGTCCTGCCCAACGCCCCAGCGATCCGTTCCGCCCTGGCCGATCTGGACATAGGCCGTCGCGAGACTGGCCCCGCCGCGATCCATGGCATGTTCGCTGTAGGCGACGATCTCCGCCTCGATACCGATCCCGGCGAGCATCGCTGTCAGCGCCGCAAGCGGACCGTTGCCGGTCCCTCTGGCCTGCGTCTCATTGCCGGAGACTGACAGCTCGGCAACGAACTCGTGTTCACCCGCAGCCGCCTCGATGGTCCGCCAGGCGGACAGAACGACCGGCCCGTCGTATACGGGAGCCAGGTAGCGAGCCTGGAACATCTCCCACAACTCCTTGGGCGCGAGCTCCCTGCCATCGCGATCGGCGGTCTGCTGCGCGGCCTGGGCGAAGTCGACCTGCAGGCTCCTGGGAAGGTCCAGGCCGTAGTGCAGGTTCAGCAGGTGGGCGATGCCACCTTTGCCGGACTGGCTGTTCACGCGGATCAGTGCCTCGTAGGTACGCCCGACGTCCGCCGGGTCGATCGGCAGGTACGGAACGGCCCACGGCGCCCGGCCCGTCGGCACCGAGAGCTCTGCGGCGCGGGCCGCGTGATGTGCCAGCCCCTTGCTGATCGCGTCCTGGTGGGTTCCGGAGAAAGCGGTGTAGGCCAGCTCGCCGCCGTAGGGATGGCGTGGGTGGACCGGCATCCGGTTGCAATGCTCGACGGTCTCCCGGACAACATCGATGTCCGAGAAGTCGATCATCGGGTTGATGCCCTGGGAGTACAGGTTGAGGGCAAGGGTGACCAGGTCGACATTGCCGGTGCGCTCGCCGTTTCCGAACAGGCAGCCTTCGACCCGCTGCGCACCGGCGAGCAGCGCCAGCTCCGCGCACGCGACACCGGTGCCGCGGTCGTTGTGCGGGTGGACGGACAGGATCACCGACTCCCGGCGGTCCAGACCGCGGTGCATGTACTCGATCTGGTCCGCGTAGATGTTCGGGGTGGAGATCTCGACCGTCGCCGGCAGATTGTGGATGACCGGTCGTTGCGGACAGGCATCCCACAGCGCGGTCAGAGTGTTGCAGATCTCCAGTGCGAAGTCGGGCTCGGTCGCGTTAAAGACCTCGGGAGAGAACTGGAAGCGGACGTCCGGGCAGCCTGGAACCTCGGCGAGCCGGGCCATGTGCCCCGCAGCGTCACGTGCGAGCGCCAGCAGGTCGGCACGGTCACGGCCGAGGACGACCTGCCGCCATACCGGTGCCGTCGCGACGTAGAGGTGGACCACGACACGGGGCATCCCACCGGCCTTCGGTATCCCGCCGATCGACTCGAAGGTCCGTTCGATGAGGTCACGTCGTGCCGGAGTGAACACCACCACCGTGACATCCGGTGGCACGGCGCCGTCCTCGACCAGATGGCGGACAAAGTCGAAATCGGTCTGGCTGGCCGAAGGATAGCCAACCTCGATCTCCTTGAAGCCCATGGCGACGAACAGGTCGAACATCATCCGCTTGCGTGGTGTGTCCATCGGCTCGCGCAGGGCCTGGTTACCGTCCCGCAGATCCACCGGAACCCACAGCGGTGCGGTGTCGACACGGCGCATCGGCCAGGTCCGGCTGGATGGGTCGATTCCTGGCAGCTCCACTCGTTCGTGGATGGGCTTGTAGCGCTGGTTGGGCATGGAGTTGGGGCGCTGCGGGTTCCACGTCGGCGCGTGTGCCGGCACCGCGCCCCGGGGGTGGATCAGCGTGGGAAAGCTGATCACAGTGGCGAGGGAGGCGGGTGCCGGTGAAGCGTCGGCGTGTGCCGCCGCGGAATGCGCCGTGGTCGCGTGATCGGACCTGGGGTGGTCGGACCTGGGGTGGTCGGACATGGGGTGGTCGGCCTTTCGGGCTCGGTCGTACGTGGTCGACCGGCGGCACGACACTCCGCCGCGGCGGGGTGCCGGTCGCGTCAGGCCCCGCCGCGGCGGAGAAGAAGCAGCCACACGCCCAGCGTCACGGTAGTAGCGTACTCCACATGTCAGCTCCTCTGACAACCTGTGGGGTTCGATGGCTCTTGGCGCGTTGCGTCCAACGTCGTTGGTTGACCAGGTGGCGCGACGCCTACGTGAGCAGATCACCAGCGGCGAGTGGCCCGTCGGTACTCGACTGCGCGGGGAGACCGCCCTTGCGGCGACTCTTGGCGTGGGGCGCTCCGCCGTACGCGAGGCGCTGCGCGCACTCTCCGGAGCGGGACTGGTGCAGTCCAGACAGGGATCCGGCGTGTTCGTCATCGACGGCGGTCAGGCTGGCCACTCCCGGAGAGGGTCGCACAGCGCGAGCGCTCCAGCGTCCGGCCGCCCATTCAACCTGGATCGGATGCTCGAACGCCTCGGTGACGGTCTGTGTCGTAACCGTCGTGGCGACGGGACCCGCGGCGACAGGGCGACCATGCGCGATCAGCAGGGCGTGCGTGGTCGACTCCGGCAGTTCCTCGAGGTGATGCGTCACCAGCACCGAGGCCAGGCTCGGCTCGTCGCGGGCGAGCGCGTCGAGCGTCTCGAGCAGCTGTTCACGGGCGGCCACGTCGAGGCCGCTGGTCGGCTCGTCCAGCAGGAGAAGCCGTGGGGCTGCGATCAGTGCCCGGGCGATCAGGGCGCGTCCGCGTTCACCTTGCGAGAGCGTCGGCCATCGCCCCTGTTCCTTTCCGCCGAGTCCGACCGCCTCGACGAGCTCGGCCGCGTGACGACGCTGCAGCGCGGTCGGTTGCCACTGCATGGGCGTCTCGATGGTGCCGGTGACACCGGTCAGTACGACCTCCAGGACTGTCAGCGGGGAGCGAAGCGGATGACGCGGATTGACGTGCCCGATATCGCGGCGGAGTTCCTGAACGTCGACCCGGCCGAGGCGTCGGCCCAGAACCTCGACAACGCCCGAGGTCGGGTGCGTCCGGGCGGCACAGAAGCCCAGGATCGTGCTCTTGCCCGCGCCGTTGGGCCCCAACAGCGCCCAGTGCTCCCCCGCACGGACGGTCAGGTCGATGCCATGCAGGATTCGTTCACCCTCGCGCTGGAAGGTCACCGCCCGCAGGGCCAGAACCGGCTCACTCATGCCATGCCTTCCGTCAACAGTTCCAGGTGGGTTCTGCCGCGCCGCGCCGCGGCGTTGGGAGCGTGGCCGGCGATCGCCTCGACGAGCTCGCGATGCAGATCGCGATCGACCTGTCTGTCGGGTATGAGACACAGGCACAGCAGGTAAATCAGGGTCCGTCGCGTTCGAGGAACGAAGCTGTCACCTACCTCGGCCAGGATCGGGTTGTGTGCGGCGGCGACCACTCCGCCGCAGGAAGGCCACGTCCGCGTCGAGATGCACCTCGACGCTCCCCGTACAGCCCCGCGCGAGAATCGAGCGCCCGGCGTAACCTGCGTAGCTCGGCCGGTGTACGCCGTAGGGCTGCCGCCTCGCTCGCCGCAACGACGAAGCTGCGTCTCAGCGGCAACCGCGCCGCCTGGTCCGTTGGCGGGACTCCCTGCACCTGTGCCGCCGACCTCCCCTGCCGCCCTGCCGGCTACTGCACCATCAATCCGAGGAGTGCTACCGCAGTCGCTCATGGCCCGCTGTGAACGGTCTCCGGCGAGCCGCGCCAGGCCCATCGCCGGCGGATGGTTCACCACGGATCCTGATACCACGCGGTGACCCGGCCCTGCTCAGGCCCTCGGTGCCCGGAGCAGAGCCAGGGTCTGCTCGAGTTCGGCTCCCAGGATCTCGCTGGCTCGCTCGCCGTCGCCGGCGGCCACGGCGTCGACGAGGGCGGCATGCGCCGCGTCGCCGTGGTTGACGTCGGCGGCGCGGAGACCCAGCAGCTCGACCAGTTCGATGAGCCCGCGGCGCAGGGTGGGCAGAAACTCGGTGAACAGCGCGTCGAGCACGGGGTTACGCGCGGCCGCGACCACGGCGGCGTGCAGACGGATGTCAGCGTCGACGAACACCTTGTCATCGCCACCGGCAGCCGCCTCCCGCCGCTGTTCGAGGGCTGCCCGCAGCGCACTCATCTCCACATCGGTGCGGCGCTGCGCGGCAAGCCGCACCGCCTGCACCTCCATCAGCATCCGCACCTCGTAGACGTCCACGACCGCGGCTCGGCGCAGCTCCTCCCGCCAGTCCGGCGCCGGTTCCAAGGCAATGACAAACACGCCGGAGCCCTGCCTGGACTGCACCAGCCCCGCGCCGACCAGCGCGCGCAACGCCTCCCGCACGGTGGAACGCCCCACTCCGAGCGTCGCGGCGAGCGAGGTTTCCCCGGGCAGACGAGTACCCACCGGCCACTCGCCGCCGGTGATCTGCGCACGCAGACGCTGGATCGCCTGGTCGACCAGAGACGTCGGATGCAGTGCGCCGAGCGCCATCAGACCCCACAGGTTCTCAGAGAAGCTGAGACCTGGAGTATGACACGCCCGCGATGCTGGGCATGTGACTGCTTCTTCTCCGCCGCGGCGGGTCCTGACACGACCCGCACCCCGCCGGTGGGGCGTCGTGCTGCCGGTCACCAGGTACGACCGAGCCGGAAAAGCCGACCACTCCCATGTCCGCACATCCGTCCAGGTTGCCTGCCCCGGCGGCGTCCGCCGGCACGTCGCCGGCACCCGCCACTGCCGCCTTCTCCGCCACGGCGGCCAGCTTTCCCACCCCGATCCGATCAGTCACCTGGGGATCACCCGCTCTGCGGAGAGCTCCTGTCAGAACGTGTTCGAGATCGTGGGTCAGGTGATTCCGGGACACCGAAAAGCCCTTCTGGCCTGTGGGTCCGTGCACGACCTCCGACCGGAAGGCGCAGGATGCGGACGGCCCCGCCGGACGAACTGGCCGGCGAAGGAGCCATCGGCGAACAGCAGCCGCAACCGCCGGCCGGCGGCCAGCGGCCAGCGGCCAGCGGCCAGCGGCCGAACACTGCCGGGCGCATGTCCGTCTTCCTTCTCCGCTCGCTCGTCGCCGATGACCGCGGCCGGCCGGTCATCGGCGACATCACCCTGCTGTGGTGGTGGGGCCCGCCGGTCAGGCCGTCAGGGCGGCTGGGCCGACGGCGGAGCTGGTGTCGATGAAGGAGTCGGGCACCGGGTAGTCGCCGGCGATGAAGCTCAGGATGGCCGCGTGCATCGCCTCGACCGGGGCGATCGTCGCCGCGGTCGTGATGCCGCCGCTGCCCGTCACGTTGGTCATGGCGTACAGATAGGTGTGGGCGGCGGTGTTCTCCAGGTTCAGGGCGAACGCGGCGAGTTCGGGGACGGACTTCGTCGCCTTCAGCTTCGCGACCTCGCTCGCGGCGATCGTCAGCGGCGTGCCGCTGATCGTCGGGAGGTTCGCGCTGGACAGCACCCCGTTCCACGCCTTCGCATGGTCGGAGTGCTGGGTGCGGGCGACGGTCGCGAACTCGCCGACGGCGGCGGGGACAGTGCCGTAGTCGCCGGCCCTGGCCTTCGCCAGCGCCGTCGTGTAGGCGGCGACGGCGAGGTTCTCCAACGCCACGGCCAGCGCGACGACCCGCAGGTCACCGGTGTACGGGCTGGCCTTGCCCGGCGGCGTCGCGCCGGCGGCGTGCTGGCTGCCGCTGCTGTCCGAGCCGCTGCCACACGCCGCGAGCAGGCCCGCGCCGGCAGCCGCCAGGCCGCCGAGGAGAACGCCACGGCGGCTGGTGGGGAGGCGGGCCGCCCCCTGGTCGGCCCGCCTCCCGCCGGTGGTGTCGCGGAGCTCCTCCAGCGCCGCCGGGAACGTGTCCCGGTGCAGCGCGTCGAGGTCACCTGTCAGCAGGCGCAGCTCCGCGTCGCCGATGCCCGGCTCGGCGCGCCGTACGACGCGCCGGCGAACCTCGTCACGTCTGGACATCACAGGGCTCCTTCAGTGGCCGGGGAGGCCATCGAGGTCGGGTAGAAGGCGACGGGGAAGCCGACGCTGCCGGCGGCCCTCGGGAGCTTCGCCGCGTCGGGCGGCAACGCGATCAGGTCGGCGGCGCCGCCACTGAGCAGCGCGGAAACAGCGAGCAGGATGGCCCGGTGCTGCGCCTCCACCGCGGCGACGCTGCCGAACAGCTGCCGCAGCATCGAGCTGGCAACCTGGCTGACGTTCCTCGTGTACGTCTGCGCCGCGACGTCCTCCAGGGTGATCGCGAGCGACACGACGTCGCCCGGTCCCTTGATCGTTGGCACGGCCGCCTGGACGACCTTCGCGTACTTCGGGTCCGGGGCGGTCTGGGCCCTGCCGCCGAGGCGGACCACCGCGGCGTTGAACGCGGCGGCATGCTCGGTGTGCTGCGTCATCGTCTTCATCGAGAAGGCCCGGAGGACACCGTTCGCCTCGGCGCCGCCGACGAACGGCAGCGTCAGGGCGGTCTTGTAGGTGCTGACCGCGAGGTTCTCGATCGACGCGGCGGTCTGCAGGATCGCCACGTCGTTCGTCGCCGCGGCGGCGCGGGAGCCCAGCGCGAGCACGCCCGCGCCGGCCAGGCCGGCGG
>NZ_JAMQQG010000188.1 GCF_023716925.1 Frankia sp. R82 | reverse complement strand
CACGCGCTCTCTTGCAGCAGGTCTCCGAGAGAGCGGACTCCGATCAGCAGTAGACCCGGTGTTGAACGAGGCTTTTGATGGGCTTCGCGGCGCGGGTGTTCCGGTGCGGCGGGCGTGTGCGTATGTCGGCCGGTCCCGGGCGACGCATTATCGTCATGCCGCGCCGCGGGGGCCGGTGCATGGGCCGTGGCCGGCGCGGACCCCGCCGCCTGGGGCGTTGTCCGACGCCGAACGGGCGCGGGTCCTGGCGGTGCTGGCGAGCCCGGGCTACCAGGATCTCGCGATCCCGCAGGTCTGGGCCCGGGAGCTTGATGCCGGCCGCTACTGGTGTTCGCTGTCGACGATGTACCGGATCGCCCGGGCGGCGGGCCAGACCCGGGAACGCCGCGCGCAGGCGACCCATCCACCGCGGGTCCGCCCCGAGCTGTCCGCGACCGGACCGTCACAGGTCTGGTCGTGGGACATCACCGCGTTGAAAGGACCCGAGAAAGGAGTCTGGTACAAGCTTTACGTCATCATCGACATCTACTCCCGGTATGTGACCGGCTGGCTTGTCGCTGCCGCCGAGGACGCGGTGGTCGCGAAGGATTTCCTGGAGGAGGCGGTACACCGGAACGGGTCGGCTCCCCGATCGATCCACGCGGATCGTGGTGGAGCGATGGTCTCGAAGCAGGTGTCGGAACTCCTCATCGACCTGGGTGTCCACCGGTCCCATTCACGGCCACGGACGTCGAA
>NZ_JAMQQG010000187.1 GCF_023716925.1 Frankia sp. R82 | reverse complement strand
GCGAAGGTCGCCGTGGCGGCATCGTCGCGCGCCATCTGCGCGACGGCCGCCGCGATCATGTAGGCGGACACATCCATCCGGCGCGATTGTGATCGTCTAGGCGAGCTCAGGCCGAGAGCGGCCAACCATCAGATGGCGACAAATTTACTTGACATGAAGTCAAGTAAATTTTACTTTTCTGGCTGTGGGAAGAGCATCAGCCGAGGGCCGGCGTAACAGGGTCCGCACCGCCAGGCGGGTCGCCGAGCTGACCCAGACCGAGCTGGCAGACGCCGTAGGGGTGACGCGCCAGACCATCGTTTCGGTCGAGGCTGGCAACTACGCACCCTCGGTCTATCTGGCGCTGGCCATCGCCCACCGGCTCGGCAGCACGGTCGAGGCGCTGTTCGCCGAGGTCCCCAACCCTGTGCAGCCCAGCCCATCCACAGGCTCTGAGCTGACATCGCCCCTGACATCCACCACAGCAGCGGAAGGGTTGACCCCATGAACCAGCTCATCGACGGTCGCGAGCCCGAGAAGCCGGCCAACCCGGCCGAGGACGACGACCCGCCCGTGCCCGGCGCCAACGGACGGTTCCTACGGGTCGCAGCCTTCATCGGCGACCTTGGCCATCCCTTCTACGACGAAGAGCGCCAGCGCGACCCTCTCTGTCAGACTCGAGTGAGACACCGATGCGGGTGTGGGACTGGCTATGGAGGGCGTGATCGGAGATCCTGATGTTCGTGGAGTCTGAGTCGCAGGAGGATCCCGGCGGGTCGCCGG
>NZ_JAMQQG010000186.1 GCF_023716925.1 Frankia sp. R82 | reverse complement strand
GGCGTAGCCCGGCCGCCGCACCGGCGGGCCGGCGCGGCGGGCCGGCGGGGGCCGCCAGAGGCGGGCGTCAGAGGTACTGCTTGGCCGGGTTGACCATGGCGCGGACGGTCTTGCCGTCGTGGAACTCGCCGATCGCCGTCATCGACCAGGTCGGCGCGCCCCGATCGCGCTGCACGCGGCACATGACCAGGCCGGTGGACGGCTTCGACTCGGACAGGTCGAAGCGGACGAGTTCCTGGTTGGTGAGGTCGTCGTAGAGCCGGCAGTAGGCGTTGCGCACCTCGGTGAACGGCTGTCCCTGGAAGCTGTTCACCGTGAAGATCAGGGTGGTCACGCCCGGCGGCAGGGCGGACAGGTCGACGGCGATCGTCTCGTCGTCGCCGTCACCCTGACCGGTGAGGTTGTCGCCGGAGTGGCGCACGGCACCGCGGGCGCCCTTCTTGGACATGAACCAGACCTTGTCGACGTCCTTGCCCCGCTCGTCGAACAGGATGCAGGACGCGTCCAGGTCGATGGACCGGCCGCGCTGGGCCGGATCCCAGCCCAGGCCCATCCGCACCCGGGTCAGCGGCGGTGCGCCGGTCTTGACCAGCGAGACGCTCTGTCCCTTGCGCAGCGACACCCGGCCCTTGTCCAGGTTGACCCGCCCGCCTGGCTGCCCCACACCAGCGGGCGGACCGGCCGGTACCGGTGGCCCCCATTGCTGGCCGGGTGCCGCCGGCGGACCGGTGGGTGGGCCCCACTGCTGGCCAGGCGGCGGCTGCGGTGCGCCCCACTGCGGTGCGCCCGGCGGGACCGGCGCCGGGGGCGGAGGCGGAGGCGGAGCCCACTGC
>NZ_JAMQQG010000185.1 GCF_023716925.1 Frankia sp. R82 | reverse complement strand
ATGGATGTGTTGGAGAGCAGCCTCGCCGGGCGGCTGGTCCCGGATGAGTTGTGGGAGTTGGTGGAGCCGCTGCTGCCCCGGTTCGAGACCCGTCAGCAGGGCGGTGGGACTGCTCCGATCAAGGATCGGGCGGTGTTCACCGCGGTGGTCTACGTGTTGACCTCGGGATGCGCCTGGCGGCACCTGCCGGCCGAGTTCGGGGTGTCGGTACCCACGGCGCACCGCCGGTTCCAGGCGTGGACCCGGGCGGGTGTCTGGCCTCGACTGCACCGAAGGATCCTGGACCTGCACGGCGCGGCCGGGCGGGTCGACTGGTCATCAGCGATTGTGGATGCGGCTAGCCTGCGGGCAAAAAGGGGGGAAACCTGACCGGTCCAAACCCGGTCGACCGCGGCAAACCAGGCTCGAAAATCCATGTTCTGACCGACGCCGACGGGCTGCCGCTGGTCGTGGCGGTCTCCCCGGCGAACCTGCACGACAGCGGGGCCTTCGTACCGCTGGTGGCCAGCATCCCGGCGATCCGTTCCCGCCGTGGGCCACGGCGGCGCCGACCGGACAAGTTGCGTGCGGACAAGGCCTACGACCAGCCGGAACTACGGTGTTTCCTGCGCCGGCACGATATCGCGGTGCGGATCGCCCGCCGCGGTGTGGACAGCACCGAACGCCTTGGCCGGCACCGGTGGAAAGTCGAGAGAACGCTGGCCTGGCTCGGCGGCTACCGCCGGCTGACTCCACGCTACGAACGCAACGGCTACAACTTCCTCGGGTTCCTCTGCCTGGCCGCCGCGATCACCTGCTGGAAGAAACTCCCACACCCCACATGAGACAAGCTCT
>NZ_JAMQQG010000184.1 GCF_023716925.1 Frankia sp. R82 | reverse complement strand
AACTTGTGCAGGCCAATGTCAAGAAACTGGTCGACAATAATGGGAAATAAAGAAACCGGAATCACGGGACACTAGACTGCTGGAATATTTATGTAGGTCAGATCTGAAGGTCGGAATGAAACTGCAATGAAATTGCTTGATTTTCTTGTTTCGCCTGGTGATTGGTTGGATAGAGTCCGGGCTGCGAAAATTGACCGGTCGGCGGAGCTCGCGGCGATGGCGGCACGTTCCTGGAGTATGGGGGCCAGGGCTCCGTCGAGTTTATTGACGGGTGGGTGATGGGTCGGTCACGGGGCTTCTGGTAGGCTTTTGCAGCGGGATGCGGGCGGGTGGCCAGAGATCTTACGGATGCGGGCACGACACCTGGAGATCATGGGGTTTCCTACGCCATCATGATCGACCCGAGGTGTCCTGCCCGCCGTACCAGTATCACCGCCTGCCCGTTCTCGATCAGCTGGCTGCTGCTGTCGCCGGGGGTCATTGCCGTCCTTCGTCGGTGTCAGGTCTGTTGACAGTCTTCGGTCGGATCGCGGATCCGCGGGAACCCAGAGGCAGACGGCATGGCCTGGCGGTGGTGTTGACCCTGGCGACATGCGCGGTGCTCGCGGGTGCGCGGTCGTTCGCCGCGATCTGACTGTGGGCTATTGATGTCGGTCAGACGGTCGCCGACCAGCTCGGCATTCCGCTGTGGGCGGATCTCTATGACGAGACGACCGGGGCCTGGTAGAAGCTAAGGGCGTGTCTCATGTGGGGTGTGGGAGTTTCTTCCAGCAGGTGATCGTGGCGGCCAGGCAGAGGAAACCAAGGAAATTCAGGCCGTTCCGTTCGTAGCGCATTGTCGGCCGGCGGTCAGGGTCCCGGCAAGTTTGCTGAGGCGCAGGTAGTGGGTCAGGTCTGGTGTTTCTGGTGGGGCCGTGTAGCGGGATG
>NZ_JAMQQG010000183.1 GCF_023716925.1 Frankia sp. R82 | reverse complement strand
GAAGGTTGGGGGTTCGATTCCCTCCGAGCGCACGTCAGGTTGAGACAGGTCAAAGCCCCGCAGCCGATCACACGGCGCGGGGCTTTGAGCTTTCTAGGGACCGAGTACTGCCATCAGTACTGCCATTGCCTCGGCGTACTGCCGGACACCTCAGGCAGCGCCCGCCGCATCCTCACTCTCTGTAGTTTCGGCCGGGTTCTGAAGCCTGGTCAGGATGTCGTGCATGCTGCTGGCCGTCCCGCGCCGGACGTCATCCAGGACGGCGACGTAGATGTCCGCGGTCGTGGCAAGTCGGGTGTGCCGGAGCAGGGCACGGATCTCGTTCAGGTCCACCCCAGCCCGGAAGAGCATGGTGGCCGTAGTGTGCCGGATGTCGTGCACGCGGGTGTGTCCCACCTGTGCCCGCTCGCACACCGCATCCCACCACCGGTTGACGTTGCGCGGGTCGATCCTGCTCCCGACCGCCGTCGTGAACACCAGCCCCGGATCGGCCCACCGGATGATCTCCAGGTCCGTCGGAGACCCAGCGTCCCCACCGGCGAGCGCTGCCAGGTCCTTTGCCGCCTTTTCGGCCTTCGCGTCGAGCTCGGCTTTCGCCGCGTCCTGCCGCTGCTTGTGCGCGCGGAGCATCGTGACGACCATCATGGGCAGCACGAGAACCGCCTTTGAACCCTTCGTCTTGAGGTCTTCCTCTTCGACAAGTTCCCAGCGCTGCCGGCCGGTTTCCGGGTCGATCCCTGCCTTGCGGCGTCGCTGCTTGCGCACCACAGCGACGGTGCCGGCGTCGAGGTCGATGGCCTCCCAACGCAGCGCGAGCGCTTCCCCCTTGCGCAGGCCGAGCGCCAGCAGCACCAGCCACAGTGCGGCCATCCGGTCGACGAGGGCAACCGCGAGGACCCGCCGGGCCTCTTCCTCGGTGAGTGCACGCACCGGAGCTTCCGCGTTCCTCGGCGGT
>NZ_JAMQQG010000182.1 GCF_023716925.1 Frankia sp. R82 | reverse complement strand
GCATGGCTCCCCGGCGAGAACGGGGCACGTCGCGTCTTCCCACTGCCAAGCGGCCCGCTCCTGGCGGACATCCGCGGTGCCCATCTCACGCTCACCGCGCTCGGCGGCGGCCAGGCGGAGCCGGCGGCGGATGTGTTCAGCCTGCCCGAGGGCGCCGCGGGCGGGGTCCCGGAGCTGGCGAAGGAGCTGGCCGGCCTGGGACGGGTGGGGCGCTTGCGGAACCCGTCGCTGTGGGAGGCGTTGGCCACTGGAATCCTGCGGCAGGTCATTCGGGCTGGCCAGTCCAAGAAGCTCTACCGGGTCTTGTGCGCGGCCCACGGCGAGCAGGTGATGCTGCCCGACGGCCACACCTACGGTCTCTTCCCGGCACCCGAAAAGATCCTTGATCTGGACGACGAGCAGTTCACCGAGCTGGGCCTCGCTTTCAAGCGGACACCGCTACGCGCCGCCGCCGCGGCCTACCTGCAGCACGGTGAAACATGGCAGAAGCTGCCCCCGTCAGATCTCGTTGACCGATTGCAAGGCGTGTACCGCATCGGCCCGTGGACGGCCGGGGCCGCCGTTGCCGACTATGCGAACACCTGGAATCTCTATCCCTACGCCGACCTGGCCGTGCGTACCTGGGCGGGACGGGCCGCCCCCACGTACCCCTGGCTCCACGACGAGCACACGTTCGGCTCCCAATGGAGAAATGCGGCGGGGGATCACCTTTCAACCGTGAGCCTTCTGACTCTCGCTTGGGGATCGCAGTATGGAGACATCGGATGACGCCGCCCTGCGCGGCGCCGACCTGACCCGACCACTCGACGCCGTTTTTATCAACGCACCACTACGCGACTACAGTATTCGGCCACGCGTCAACGACTTCACCCTGCCGGTTCTCGGCATGGCCTACATCGCCACCTACGCGAGCGTCCAGGGTTTCAACGTCGGTGTCCTCGACGCCGAAACCCTGGGCC
>NZ_JAMQQG010000181.1 GCF_023716925.1 Frankia sp. R82 | reverse complement strand
CTAGGCCGTTTCTCGTGGATCTTTGAGCCAGATGAAGATCGCGGCGATGGTGAGTTCGTTGCGGTAGTAGTGGGCGCGCTTGGTGTAGCGGGTCGCGAGTGCGCGCCATTGCTTGAGCCGGTTGAAGAACCGTTCGACGACGTTGCGGTGCTTGTACCGTTCGGTGTCGAATACCGGTGGCCGTCCGCCCGCGCGGCCGCGCCGCTGGCGGTTGGCCTTCTGGTCGGCGCGTTCGGGGATCGTGTGGCTGATGCCGCGGCGGCGTAGTTCGTCGCGGATCGCTTTCGTGCTGTAGCCCTTGTCCGCGAGTACATGCTCGGGGCGGGTCCGGGGCCGGCCCGGGCCGTCGCGGCGGACCCGGATTCCGTCCATGACCTGCGCGAACTGGGTGGAGTCGTTGACCTGTCCGGCGGTCAGCCACAGCGACAGTGGACGGCCTTTCCCGTCGACCGCGGCGTGGATCTTGCTGGTCAGGCCGCCCCGGGAACGACCGAGGGCCTCCGCCTGCTGGGCGGTGTCCGGGGTGTGTCCGTTGAGGGGACGGTCCCCTTTTGATCCTTCGGGACGGCATGCGGGGCGCCGGCGGCATGCTGGTGGGCGCGCACGATCGACGAATCGATCGACGCCTCCCAGTCGACGGCGCCGACCGCGTCGTCCTTGACCACGACGTGGTCGAGGATGCGATCCCAGGTGCCATCCAACGACCAGCGGCGGAACCGGTTGTAGACCGTCTGCCATGGCCCGTACCGTTCCGGCAGATCCATCCAGGGCACACCGGTGCGTTCCCGGAACAGGATCCCGTTCAGGACCATCCGATGATCCGACCAGCGGCCGCCCCGCGGCGGGTTCTTGGGCAACAACGGCGCGATCCGCGCCCACGCCATGTCGGTGATCTCATGCCGACCAACCATGGATCATGAAGCCTACCCGGCAGTCAAGATCCACGAGAAACTGCCTAG
>NZ_JAMQQG010000180.1 GCF_023716925.1 Frankia sp. R82 | reverse complement strand
CGGACTCGAGGGCGAGGTCGTTGTCGACCATCATCGCGACCAGCTCCTCGAACCCCACCCGCGGCCGCCACCCCAACACCTCCCGCGCCTTCGACGCATCCCCCACCAGCACATCCACCTCCGCCGGCCGGAAAAACCGCGGATCCTGACGCACCAACCCCGACCAGTCCGCTATCCCCACCCGCCCGAACGCCGCATCCAACAACTCACGAATACTGTGCGTCACCCCCGTCGCCACCACATAGTCATCCGGCGACTCCTCCTGCAACATCAACCACATCGCCTCCACATAATCCCCCGCAAAACCCCAGTCCCGCCGCGACTCCAAATTCCCCAACGTCACCGAGTCCTGCAACCCCAACGAAATCCGCGCCACCGCCCGCGAAATCTTCCGCGTCACAAACTCGATCCCCCGCCGCGGCGACTCGTGATTAAACAACAACCCCGAACACGCAAACGCCCCGTACGACTCACGATAGTTCACCGTCAAATAATGCCCGAACGTCTTCGCCACCCCGTACGGCGACCGCGGATGAAACGGCGTCGTCTCCCGCTGCGGCGTCTCCCGCACCTTCCCGAACATCTCCGACGACGACGCCTGATAGAACCGCACCCGAGACATGTCATTACCACCGGCGATCCGCAACGCCTCCAACAACCGCAACACCCCCATCCCCGTCGTCTCCCCCGTCAACTCCGCCTGCTTCCACGACAACCCCACAAACGAGATCGCCCCCAGGTTGTACACCTCGTCCGGCTGCGAGATCTCCACCGCACCGATCAACGACGACAGATCCGTCAGATCCCCCTCCAACAACACCACCCCCGGCACCACCCGCTCCACCACCGCCACCTTCGGGTTCGACTGCCCCCGAACCAACCCGAACACCTCATAACCCTTCGCGGTCAACAACTCACCCAGATACAACCCGTCCTGCCCGGTAATCCCGGTAATCAGCGCACGCGGCACGTCG
>NZ_JAMQQG010000179.1 GCF_023716925.1 Frankia sp. R82 | reverse complement strand
GTCCCACGCCTCCCCGGCCACGTCGGCCACGTCGGCGGACGGTTCGACGGCGGGGCCGGTGCGGATGGCGGGGCCGGGGCGGTCGGCGGCGCGGGAGTTCCCGACGGGCTGGGCCCGGTCGGGTCCGGCGCGGGTGACGCGGGGGGCGTTCCTGTCCGGGGTGATGACCCCGCTGCTGCACTCGACGCTGAGCGTGGACAGTCACGGCGCCGACGTGTTCGACACGGTCCGCGACACCCCGGTGATCATCGTGTCGAACCACAGCAGTCATCTGGACGCGCCGATGTTGCTGTGTGCGCTGCCGGGGCGGGTGCGGGCGCGTACGGCGGTGACGGCGGCGGCCGACTACTTCTTCGGCAGTGTGTGGCGGGGTGCGTCCAGTGCGCTGGCGTTCGCGACGGTGCCGATCGACCGCAGCGGCGGGGTGCCCTCGACGACCCCGTTGGATCTGGTGCGCGGCGGCTGGAACCTGGTGATCTTCCCGGAGGGGACGCGGTCGAAGGACGGGGCGCGGGGCCGGTTCCGGTTGGGCGCGGCCTATCTGGCGATCAACGCCGGGGTGCCGGTGGTGCCGGTGGGGGTGCGGGGTGCGTATGCGGCGATGCCGCGGGGCCGTACCTGGCCGGTGCCGGGACGTCCGCGGGTGGCGGTGCGTTTCGGTGCGCCGATGCGCCCGGTGGACGGGGAGGACGTGCGTACGTTCACCGCCCGGATGGCTGCCGAGGTCGACCGTCTGTGCGCCGAGGACGCCACCTCCTGGTGGGAGGCGACCCGCACCGCCCTGGCCGAGGCCCCCGACTCCCCCACCGCCGAGGGTGCTGGCGGCGCCGCGGGTGCGGCATCCCCGACGGTTCCTGCCTCCCGTCCGCCCGCGCAGTCCGAGTCCGAGACGGGGACGGACCGGGACACGGCGGCTGGCGCGGCGGCGAGGACGGGTGCGGGTGCCGGGGTCGCCGCAGGGTCGCCGCGGGCGCTGGAACGTCCCCAC
>NZ_JAMQQG010000287.1 GCF_023716925.1 Frankia sp. R82 | reverse complement strand
CGAGGAGCAGCCAGACCCGGAACCGACAAGTAGCTAGTTTTCGAACAACACTGCCTCAAACAGCTTGACGGATTCCGCGGTGAGCTGGCGGACGTCGAGTCGTCGACGGTGGCGACCACGTCCCCGTGAAGGTTGGCGAGCTGCAAGGTGACCGTGCCGGTGTCGGTCTGGACGGCGGCGAGGTCACCGCCGATCCCGGTGATGTTCCGCGACCAGGCCGTACCGACCCCGATCCACGCCGGGCTGTCCCCGGACGCGGACGTGTAGTGGTTGACGCTGGTGGTGGAGCCAACGCCGCGCTCTACCGCCTGCGCTGGGACCCGGCGACCCGCGCCTACGTCGAGGCGTCGCACAGCCGAGGGCAAGTCCAAGAAGGAGATCATCCGCTGTCTCAAGCGCTACGTGGCACGGGAGATCTACACGATCCTCACGACCCCGAGCACTCCCGAGGATCTTCCTGTCGCCGCTTGACATCCATAGGAGCATCACCCCACACCCGACGCTCACCGATATCACTCGGCACGATCCATAGACCGCTGCCCAGCAAAACTTGCCGAGGCCCAAGGGAACCGCCCCGGACCTGAAGAGTCCGGGGCGGTTCACAGATGCCCATCGAGGTGGACGATTCCGCCCTCTGTCAATTGCCTTCGGGCCCCGCACTCTCCCAGCGCGACCCTCGGAGGCCTAGGTACTGGATACGAACCGGCCATCCATCTTCGACCAGTGCACGACGAACCCGCTCCGGCCTTGATGGGATAAACGACAGGCCGAGCTTCTCACCATCCGAACTAAAGAATGTGAAAATCGAGCGCCAGGCAGCTAGATTCCTGATCTTTTCATAAGAAACCAATGCGGTTTCGGAACGGTGGATCTCGTCCTGTCGACCCAAACAGGAGCGCAGCCTGCACACTTCCGTGGCGACAAGGAGCCGCCCTCCCCACGGAATAAGGTTGCTTTGATAGCGCCAGCGCACGACGGACCCGCGGAAAGTTCGAGTTTCACTCAACAGTACCGCCTCCCGAGAATATCCCGGTTAGTCATCACCGATCCACCCCAACCCAGGCCGGGGCTGTAGCCGCCCGCCAGATCCGCACTTGGCGGAGGCAGTTTCTTTCCATTCCCGTAAAGACCAGTCTCGGCATAGACTCCTACTTCGCCAAAGCTATAGCTACCACCAAGTGAATTACAGCCTCGATTATTGTAAGTACGGCGAGTGACTCCTACATACCCACCTACAAAGAAACCGCCCCAGCCGGTCTGCCGATAGACAGTTCCACCCTGTGTCCCGATTCCAACGCACCGGCCAAAGCAGGCGCTCACACCGACCTCGGTGTGGCGATACACCCAACGCGAAGCCCTTGCGGTCCGCACCCAGATACTCTTCTTGCCGCGACAGTGCTTGTGCCAGACCTGGATACATTTGCCGTCGAGGTCGTAGGTGTTGTAGGGGTCTTGGTGGGCGTAGTCGTAGGGGTTGTCGGAGCCGCCGGGTTCGGGATCGGTCTGCAGGAATCGGCCGAGGGACGGGTCGTAAAGGCGGACGCCCATCAGCGTGAGGCCGGAGACGGTGTCGCGGGAGCGTTCCTTCGCACCCAGCCAGCCGTAGCGGGGGTAGGCGGTGGAGGGGAAGTAGGGGTTGCCGAACTCGGTCGACTCCGCGTAGCTCGCCGGTGAGCTGGCGGACGTCGAGTCGTCGACGGTGGCGACCACGTCCCCGTGAAGGTTGGCGAGCTGCAAGGTGACCGTGCCGGTGTCGGTCTGGACGGCGGCGAGGTCACCGCCGATCCCGGTGATGTTCCGCGACCAGGCCGTACCGACCCCGATCCACGCCGGGCTGTCCCCGGACGCGGACGTGTAGTGGTTGACGCTGGTGGTGGAGCCGTCGGTCCAGGAACGGATCCGCCGCGCCGGGTCCAACGCGTAGCTGCGGGTGGCCGAACCGACCGTCTCCGAGGCGACCAGGTCGTTCACGAAGTAGCCCAGCGTCGCCGAGCTGCCCGCGGGCGGGTACGGGTCGGTGGTCGTACGGCCGAACAGGTCATAGGCATAACCCGTGTTGGTGAGCCGGTCAGCTTGATCATAGGAGAAGGAATATACCGTCGGTGTCGTCGACGTCGAACAGTTCCCCGCGTCACTACCCCCCGCATCCGGATAGCTCGACAGGCTGCTGCGGTTCGATTCGGCATCGTAGGCATACACCCGGGTAGAGCAGGAAGCCGGACCGCCATAACTCACCGTGTCGGCGACCGACGTCAACCGGCCCGAGGGGTCATAGCCCAGCGACTTCGATGTTGGGAAAGCAGTGAGCGGAGAGGTAATCGCCCTGAGCCCCACAGAGCCCAGGGCGATTCAACCCGATGCATTCTGTATCAAGTCTTCTATTGTCGGTTCCGAGCCCTCCTCGAAAATCGATCAAAAAGTCGATCGAAGTCGAACGATTCTTTCTGTAAACGCTTCACCGAGAAGTCATCTCGATACATTCTTCGGATATAGCGGATAGCAAAAAATGGATTGTATGGCACCCAGCGCCGACTGTGGATATTCACGAGCGGTGGCATATCGAATGCTTCTCGGGATCCAATATCAGCCGCGATCCTACCCTGCCAGCTCCAGGAAGCCCATCCAAGCACACAGAAAGCCGCCCAAATAGCAGGAACAAGTACCGACAGCGGTCTTTCTGCGAGCAAGCAGAATACTGCAGTCAGTGCGCCACCTGCGAAGAAGATAGAAAATCTACGCCGGAGACGTAGGCGCGAGAAATTTAAGGGCAACATACCGATGGCCGCACAGAATACCCCAAGAACCTGCATCAATATCACCACCAAGGGCTCCTGGTTTTATATCCACCGCCAGCATAGTACGATGTAATTTTTCCAGCGACGGCACCGTGAAGATACGCCGAATAGTCGTACACTCGCCGCTGGACCGGAGATATCCCGCGCCGCCTCCAGGAATGGACGTTCTCCTTTACGGCTCTATCGTACTGATTTACACCTCTCCTGATGGAGCGGCCAATTATTTTTCCTCCGCCCCATGAAACTGCCGCCCCCGCTGCCGTGCCGGCCGCGGCTCTCCACTGGCCATTTACTGCATATCCAGCCGACTGCACGCCAGCGCAGGCGGTTCCAAGAGAGCCAGGCATCCAGTTAGTGCATCGCGTGATCCACTTGTTGTTGCTGACCCATCGCCCGGCCTTCCGAACCTTCTTCCACCAGCTGTTTCCATCGAGATCGAAGGTGTTGTAGGGGTCCTGGTGGGCGTAGTCGTAGGGGTTGTCGGAACCGCCTGGGACGGGGTCGGTCTGGAGGAAACGGCCGAGTGACGGGTCGTAGAGGCGGACGCCCATGAGGGTCAGGCCAGACAGGGTGTCGCGGGAACGCTGTTTCGCGCCGAGCCAGCCGTAGCGCGGGTAGGCCGACGACGGGAAGTAGGGACTGCCGAACTCGGTGGACTCCGCATAGCTCGCCGGCGAGGTCACCGAGGTGTTGTCGTCGACGGTCGCGACCACGTCGCCGTGGAGGTTCGCCAGTTGCAGGGTGACGGTGCCGCTGTCGGTCTGGACGGCGGCGAGATCCCCGCCGATGCCGGTGATGTTCCGAGTCCAGGCGGCGCCGACCCCGATCCACGCCGGACTGTCCCCACCAGCCGAGCTGTAATGGTTGACACTGGTAGGGTGCCGCTGTCGGTCTGGGTCGCGGCGAGATCCCCACCGATCCCGGTGATGTACCGGGATCGGGCGGCAACGATCCCGATCCACGCCTCTTTGACGTTCTCAGTCAGATTTATTCCTCTGATCGGCGCCACGCAGCTCCGCACCCAGAACTCCTCCGCATGCAATGGAGAAGGTCGCCAGGCCAAATCTCCAGAGAAGACTCCAGTTATAGCTACCATGTAGCGTCCGAGATATCAGAATCGCTCCGAATCCGAATAGAACTCCGAGGATGAGGCCGATAACCGTGGCGCGACCCAGGACCCGGATTTTCTGTTGACATTTCATGTCGTGCTCACATCTTTTCCTGAAAATGCAACCCAACCGCATCGCGGCGGCTGCGCTACCGCCGATGTCTTCCCACAGGACGCCGACGAGGCCGCGGCAGAATTTTTCTGCCCTGTATGGCCCTGACACCGGCAGCGCCTCCAATTCCGGCCGCAGCGCCATATCCGGCATTTTGGTACAACCCGCGTGCCGTCGGCTGCGGCGTTGACACCACATATGCACCAGCCCACGTTACGGCTCCCGCTGCAATGAAGCACGCCACCGACGCGACACAGGCCGTTGCACCAAAACCACCTGCCGCCACCACGGCTACATAGGCAATCATTCTTCCGTGCTTCTTCAAAAATCTTCTGAAGTGGAACCGGTTACCGTTGAGGTCGAAGGTGTTGTAGGGGTCTTGATGGGCGTAGTCGTAGGGGTTGTCGGAGCCGCCGGGTTCGGGGTCGGTCTGCAGGAAACGGCCGAGGCTCGGGTCGTAGAGGCGGACGCCCATGAGGGTCAGGCCGGACAGGGTGTCGCGGGAACGCTGTTTCGCGCCGAGCCAGCCGTAGCGCGGGTAGGCCGACGACGGGAAGTAGGGACTGCCGAACTCGGTGGACTCCGCATAGCTCGCCGGCGACGTCACCGAGGTGCTGTCATCCACAGTGGCGACCACATCCCCGTGCAGGTTCGCCAACTGCAGGGTGACCGTGCCGCTGTCGGTCTGGACCGCGGCGAGATCCCCACCGATACCGGTGATGTTCCGGGACCAGGCGGCGCCGACCCCGATCCACGCCGGACTGTCCCCACCAGCCGAACTGTAATGGTTGACACTGGTCGCCGACCCATCGGTCCACGACCGGACCCGGCGGGCCGGATCCAACGCGTAGGACCGGGTCGACGAACCCACCGTCTCGCTGGCCACCAGATCGTTCACGTAGTAGCCGAGACTCGCCGACGAACCAGCCGGCGGATACGGATCCGTCGTGGTCCGACCAAACAGATCATACGCATAGCCGCTGTTCGTAAGCCGATCAGCCTGATCATAAGAGAACGAGTATACCGTCGGCGTCGTCGACGTCGAACAGTTCCCCCCGTCACTACCCCCCGCATCCGGATAGCTCGACAGGCTGCTGCGGTTCGACTCGGCATCGTAGGCATACACCCGGGTGGAGCAGGAAGCCGGACCGCCATAACTCACCGTGTCGGCGACCGACGTCAAGCGGCCCGAGGGGTCATAGCCCAGCGACTTCGACGACGCCGGCGTCGCGTCGATCCGGACCTGGCCGTACACCGAGTTGGCCTGCGCAAACGCCAACCAGGGAGTACCCGACTTCGCGTAGGTCAACGCCGTCGGCTCACCGTTGTCGTCATACCGAGTCGCCGCAACCAGACCGTTCGGATACGTCCGCGACGTCACCTTCCCGTCGGCGTCGTAACCGGCGGTGAACGTCGACGGAGCCGAACCGGCGCCCACGTCCAGACTCGTCAGCAGCCCACGATGCTCACCGGTCGTACCGTCGTAGGTGTAGGTGTAGGTGCCCTTCCCGTCACCAGCGGTGGAGATCCGGCCGTCGATGTCGTAGCTGGTCGAGCTGGAGTTGCCGTCCGCGTCGGTCTGCGAGGTCACCCGACCCCACGAGTCATAACCCGTGGTCATCGTGATGCTGTTCGCCGTGGTCGTCGTCGGCAGACCACTGGACGAGTCAAAACCATAGGTGGCCGTCGGGATCGTGCTCCCGCCGTTCGCCGCGGGGCTCGCCACCACCGCCTCCGACGTCTTTCGGCCCGCGCTGTCGTAGGTGGACGTCGTCGTCCGGGTCGTCGTGTTGACCGTCTCCACCTCGGTCAACGACTCGTTCAGGTCGTTGTACGTGTACGTCGACACCGGCAGCGGGTTGCCGCTCGACGGCTGCGCCGCCGGGCCCGACGAACAGGCCAGACCCGTCCACGAGGCGTTCACACACCCACCCGAACCGGTCGCGGTGAAGTACGAGGTGAGCGTCGTGAACGCGTCCGTGCCCCCGGCGTTCGCCTTCGGCTGGCGCGACTCCACCACGTTGCCGGCCGCGTTGTAGTAGGTGGTCCGCACGATGTCGGGGGTGGAACCGCCACCCATCCACGTCGTCACCGTCGTCGGCTTGTGCAGGTTCCAGCCGGAGGTGGTCGGGTCGGCGCCGGTCTTCGCCTCGTAGCCGTTGACCGTCTTGCGTACGTCGGTGTCGGTGCCGTCCGGCAACCGGACCGTCGTCGTCACCGTGGTGGGCAGCCGGTACGGGGTCGGCGAGGACGGGGCGCCCTGGTCGTAGTCGGTGTGGACGTGCTCGCGGGCCGAGTAGCGGGCACCGCCGTTGTCCACGATCCGGTGCGTCGGACCGTAGGTGTCCGCCACCGACACCCCGTCCGCGGTGTAGGCGGTCCGGGTGTCCAGCAGCTGGGAGCGGGCCGCCGACGTCGTCAGCGACGTCACCAGCGGATCGGTGTCCGCGGTCGGGGCCAACGCCTGGTTGCGGTTCTCCGCCGACAGGGTGCGGATGGTGTTGCCCTTGGCATCGTGCTCGGTGGTGGTGATCTGCCAGGCGCCGTTGCCGTAGGAGGCGCTGTTCACCTGCCGGCCGTCGGTGTTCAGGTAGGTCAGGTCCGCGTACGGCCAGTCCGACGCCGACGGCGACGCCGCCGGCACATGATCCGCCGGGAACACCCCGGCGCCGTACAGCGGCAGGTCCTGCTGCGCCCACCCGGCGACCGCCCCGGCCGACAGGTCGATCGGCGCGCCCGTGCCCGACACCGGCACGTCGTAGGCCACTGTCTGCGTCGCGGTCGGCCCGGCGGGCGTCGGGCGGGACACCGTCGCGAGCCGGCCCGACCCGTCGTAGGCCAGCGTCCAGGTCGCCTGGCCCGGCGGGGTGAGAGTGGCCAGGCGGCCGGCCGAGTCGTAGCTGTAGGTGGTGGTCAGGCCGGTGCGGGGATCCTTCGCCGAGCGCAGCCGCCCGTCCGAGTCATAGGCGTAGGCGGCGACGTTCACCGGGGTGTTGCCGTTGAGGGCGAAGGCGAGCCCGCTGAGGCGGCCGGTGTAGTCGCCCCAGGTCGCCGGGTTGGTGCCGTTACCGGTCGCGGTGGTCGACGTGGCGTAGGTGAGGTTCAGCGCCCGACAGCCGGCGACCAGCGTCGTGCAGGTGACCCCGGCGGGGACGGGGGCGAGGATGCGGGTCACCCGGCCGGCGGAGTCGGTGGTGTAGGAGGAGGTGGTGTTCGAGCCGGGTTCGATGACCTGGCCGACGTGCCAGACGGTGGCGCCGCCAACGGTCTGGGCGACGTAGACGGTCTTCGTGCCGTCGACGTCGAGGTGGGTGAACTGGGTGGCGGTGTCCTTGGTCAGGGTGCTGCCGTCGACGGCGTCATCGCCGACACCGGTGTAGGAGTACGGGTAGGTGCCGGTGCCGGTGCGGGTGTAGACGTCCTGGACACCGGTCTCGTCGGTGAGGGTGGCGTAGCCGCCGGAGTCGGTGTTGTCGGTCAGGGTCTCGTCGGCGGCGCCGGCGTCGGGGCCGGGCATGCTCGCCGTCCAGCCGGGGCCGAAGACGCCGGCCGAGGCGCCGGCGGGCAGCACCTCGAACATCGCCCAGGCGTTGTCCGCACCCGCCGGGGCGGTGGTGGCGATGCTCAGCGCCTGGCCGGGGGCGGTGGCCGCCGCGGTCTTGTAGAGCGCGGCACCGGTCAGGTCGAACTGCGAGTAGGTGCCCTGCAGGGTGACACCGGCAGCGGGGGTCGGGGCGCCGGCGGCGTTCCAGTCGGCGACCGCGGCGAACGCCATCGAACCTGCGGTGGTCGAGGTCAGTGACTGGTTGAGCACGCCCGCGGTGGTGTTGCCGGCCGGGCCGATGTTCGTCGCGCCGATCGGCGTGGTCAGGTTCGCGTTCTTGACGACCACGACCTGCAGGAACTTCGAGCAGGTGTTCGTCGCCGACGTGAGGGTGACGGTGCGGGCGGCGGCGGCGGAGGTCTTCGCCCACCAGGCGATCGCCTCGTCCTTGGTGCCGTTCGCCCCCGAGGAGCCGATCTTCGTCCAGGCCAGGCCGCCGGAGTCGGAGATCGACGGGGTGGTGCTGGCGCCAGCCCCGGTGGAGGCGGTGTCGGCGAGGGCGAGCAGCAGGGAGTTCGCGGGGGCGGTGAACGACGCGGTGACGGCGTTGCCGGCGGCGGTGCAGCCGTTGCCGGCCCAGCCGGCCGCCGCCGGGGTCGACGGGTCGACGGTGAGACCGCCGCCGGCCGGGGCGTTCACCCCGAGGGTGGTGAAGGTGCGCCCGACGGTGAGGTCACCGGTGTAGGCCGGCAGCGACGCGTCGGTGGCGGACACCGAGTAGTCACCGGTGAGCAACGCCACCGATCCCGGTCCGACGGCCTGCGTGGCTTCGGCGTCGGCGAACGCGTGCCGGGTGAACTGGATGGTGTGCGCCGGTGCGCAGCTCACCGTGTTCGAGGCGTCCCGGAAGCAGGCCTGGACCTGCAGCGGCCCGTCGGAGGCGCCGACGGCGGTCATCGTCGCGGCGACGTCCCAGGTCAGCTTGTCGAACAGGCCGGAGCCGTTGCGGACCATCGGCCACGTCGGGTGGGTCGTGCCGCCCGCGATGACGACGTCGCCGGTGGGGATGTCGGTCCAGCCGGTGGCGGTGTTCGTGCCGAGCCGGTACTGGAAGGTGACCTTCGTCTGGGTGGTGGGGGCCTGGCCCTCGAGGGTGGCGAACCGCTGGGCGCGGGCACCGTCCGCGGGTTGCGCGAGCGCCCCGGAACCGACCCCGAAACCGTAGCTGACGACCGACGACAGGTTGCCGGCCTTGTCCTTGGTGCGCAGGTAGAAGGTGTGCAGGCCGCCGCCGACCGTCAGCGTCGGCGTGGTCGTCGCGGTGGTTTCGCTGGCCGGGGAGGGCTGGTCGAGACCGTAGAGGAACGACTGGGTGTCACCGCCGGGTGAGGTCCAGGTGAACGTGCCGGAGGTCGCCGCGGCCCAGCCGCCGGACGGCCAGGCCGCCGAGCTCACCGCGGTGGGTGCGGCGGGTGCGGTGGTGTCGACGGTGAACGGGATCCACGACGACCAGTTCTGCGAGTAGTCGACCCCGTCGAAGGCCCGGGCGCGCCACTCGTAGGCGGTGCCGTTCGTCAGCAGGCCCGCGGGCACCGTCCAGTAGGCCGGCGAGTTCGAGGGGGTGTTCGACACCGACCCGCCGGTGATCTTCGTGGTACCGGTGGAGTTCCACACCTCGACGTCGACGCGGACCTGCCCGCCGTCGGGATCGAACGAGGAGCCGGACAGGGTCGGGGTGGTGGTGTTCGTCAGCACCATCGCCGGGCTGCCGCCGCACTGCGCCGAGCACGGGCTGGTGAAGCGGCCGGCGACCGTGCCCGGGTAGGAGTTGTAGGTGGTGGAGATGTGCGGGGCGAGCATCGTGTCGCCGGAGTAGAAGTACTTGAACTGGTTGGCGTCAGACTCGTTGGGGGCGCGGATGGTCAGCGCCTCCGGGGAGGCGAAGCCGTTGTGCGCCCAGGCGTCGACGAGGCCGGTGATGTCGATGTTCGTGCCACCGGAGCCGGTGCAGGAGCCGCCGTTGTTGAACGTGGCGTTGCCCCAGTTGGTGCCGTCCGCGCTGGGCTGGGTGTTCCAGGTCGTGCCCGCGCCCATGCCGCCCGCGCCCTGCACGACCGTCGGCTCGGCGGTGCACGTTGCCGAGCCGCCCTGCCACAGGTTCAGCACGGCGGACGTGACGTGCCGGTTCTTGATACCTGAGTCGTCGAAGCGCAGGAACGAGCGGTTCACCGCCGCGCCGAGGTAGTTGCCGACTCGCAGGGTGTCGCCGGTGTCGTAGTTCGTCGTCGGGTTGGCGTTGTTGACGTCGGTATCGAGGTTGTCGGCGAGGGTGGCCGCCGGGTCGATGGTGACCGGGTACTGGCGGGCGGCGTCGGTGAGCCAGGCCCTGTCGGGCTTCAGGGTGAGGGTCGGTGCGGCGGCGGTGCCGTCGAGGGTGGCGTCGACTCCGTGGGTGTGGTCGGGCAGCTTGGCCTTCGGGTCGACGTGGGCGTCCCACATCAACGGGGCGGGTGAGCGGGCCGTCACCTTGCCGCCGGCGGACAGCCGCAGCTCGCCGTCCTTGGTGCGCGCGGCGGTGACGCCCTTGAGGCGCATCGGCAGGCGCAGCGCGGCCTGGGCCGCCGCGGGGGTGTGGGCGACGATCCGCACGTCGTAGCCGGTCGGGGTGACCTTGACGAGCAGGTCGGTGCCGGGGGCCACGTCGGCGTAGGTGGCGGTGCTGCCGGCGAGGGTCGGGGCGGGCAGCGCGTCCGGCCAGGCGAAGGCGAGTTCGCGGGGGCCGTCGACCAGGGTCGCGACGTCTCCGCCGGCCCTGCCGCCGGCGGAGAGCACGATGCCCGCCTTGGCGACCTTCGGAGTGACCTTTCCGTCGGCGAGCACGAGGGTCGAGTCGACGTCGGCCCAGCCGTCACCGCGGTGGACCCGGCGGATGCCGGAGTAGGAGTCGACGGTGATCGTGCCGTCGGGGTTCACGAACGTCGACGTCGACTCGGTGCGGGCGTCGGTGACCTCGATCCGCCGCTTGTCCGCACGCGCGGCGAGCTGCGCCGAGACGAGGTCCGGCCGCTCGGGCGGCCCGGCGTCCGTCGGGGGCGGCTGCGCGGTGGCCGCCGCCTGGGCCACGTGCCGCGCGGCCGGCACGAACTCGGCGACTGTCATGGCCAGAACCGCGACCAGCAGCACCCCGAGAACACGGGTGAACAACATGCGAGGGCGCCCGGGCGACGTCCACATCAGGCCAGCTCCGATCCACCGGAAACAAAGAGATCCGCACACGGATGTCCGCGCGGTCGCCGAGGGGAACGGCAGACCGCGCGGACCACCGAAAATGACAGGGGCGTGGATCGCGGTACAGAAATCAGGACCGGCGTTGCTTTTCTGTAGCGCTACCCACGGTTACCTTCACGCGAAAGCAGCCGCAGCGGCAGCTACCTCCGGTGATGAAGGAAGGCGGCGAACAGCGGCTTTCCCGGAAGCCCTTGAACTGCCGGTGAGCGCATCCAGCCAGGAGGATCATCAATAACCACCGTCAGTTAAGAGTGTTACCTGGGTCACCCAATGGGGTGTTACTTCGCCGTAACATATGGCCCCAATTCTTGGGCAATGCCGATCACCCCAGAGATTGATCGTTACGGGCAGCAAGGAACTTTCTGCCCGAAAGGGGTGGCAATCGCAGCGCCCATATGTCAGAGTCCTGCTCCGGATCAGAGTCACGGAAGATCTCGGTGTCGCACTTCCGGTCGTTGTCGCCCACACGATCGGAAGACCGGGGTCGGCGCCCACGGAAACCGCATTCCAGGGACAGGGATGCGGCAGGCCGACCCGCCGGGTTCCCTCGTGGTTCCCGGCATCACCCCTTTCCGGGACGCAGCCCCGGAAAGGAGGAGGTGGATTTCACGTCCGGCCGGTTCGACAGGTGTCGCGTGCGTCGACCGGACGGGGCGCACCGGCCCGTCATCGCAAGGGAGGCCCTCGGTATGAGCCGGCATCGGCATGCCGCCGACCACACCGCACGCCACCGCTCCCGGCGTCCCGCGCGCGACTCGGGTCGACACGCCCGCCGGCAGCACGCCCGGCAGCACGCCCGACGGCACACACGACGCCGCGATGTCCGGCGCGGACCCGCCACCGGTCTGCTCGCCACCCTCGCGGTGATCGGCCTGCTCGGCGCCGTCGGCCTGGGTCCCGGTGCTGTTGGGCCGGAGACGACCAGCATGGCCACCGCGGCCCCGGCATCGATCGCGCACCCACCGGCCCGCGACTACGACGACGATGTGCCCCCGCTGATCGCGGCACATCCGCCGACCGCCGACGCACCTCCTGCCGCCACCCCCGGCCAGGCCGGGCAGCCGGTGGCCGGCACACCGGAACCCGGTAACACCACCGCCCCGGCCGTCGCGGGGCCGGACTCATCGACCAGCACCGTCACCCTCACGGCCGCCGAGCGCCGGATTCCGGCCCGGGTGCTGGACGCCTACCGTGCGGCCGAACGGCGAGCGGCGGCGCAGTGGCCGGGCTGCCACCTTCACTGGCAGCTGCTCGCCGGCATCGGCCGGGTGGAGTCCGGCCACGGTGTCGGCCGCGTGATCAGGGCCGACGACACCATCACGACCCCCATCCTCGGCCCGGCCCTGGACGGCCAGAACGGCCGAGCCCTGATCCGCGACACCGACTCCGGCCGGCTCGACGGTGACCGCCGCTTCGACCGGGCCGTCGGGCCGATGCAGTTCATTCCGACCACCTGGGCCTGGGCCGGCCGCGACGGTTCCGGCGACGGACGCGCCGACCCGAACAACGTCGACGACGCCGCCCTCGCCGCCGCCGGCTACCTGTGCGGGCACCGTCACGATCTCGCCGAACCGGCGTCGCTGCGGGCCGCGATTCTCACCTACAACCCGTCGGACAGCTATGTGCGTGCCGTCCTCGCCTGGAGCGCCGCCTACACCACCATCGGCGCCCTGCCCGGCCCGACCGTCACCCCGCCGGCAACGCACCCGGGCAGCTCCCCCACCGCCCTCGCGCCGCCACCCGCACCGGCGCCGACGACCACCCCGGCCGTGGCCACATCCGTGGCGGGTCCGGCGACCGCGGGTTCGTCCGGCGGGTCGCCGACTCCTGATCCGTCTCCCGATCCGACCCCCGATCCGGCCGCGGAGCCGCCGCCGAGACCCACACCGTCACCTGTCCCCTCCGCTCCCGGGCGGCGCACGGTCGCCCCTTTCACAGCTCCGACCAGCAATCCGCAGGCCACCACGTCCCGGGCAGGTCCGTCGGAGGAGACCAGCCCCGCGGTCTCGCCCAGCGATGCACTGCTCGTCATCGCACTCACTCCCCAGAGCGGCTCGGGATCTCCCCGCGCGCCGACTTCCACCCCCTGACACCGAGCCGCCCATCGTGGGCGTGGCATTGAACGGAGACGAGACCTCACATGGGACGCCCCACCCGCTACACCCCCGCCTTCCGCGCGCAGGCCGTGGCGCAGGTCAGACAGAGCCGCCCGCGGCACGCCTCCGAGTGGGCGGCGATCCAGACCGTCGCCGCCGCCTTCGCCATCAGCGCGGAGACCCTGCGAACCTGGGTGCGCGGCGCCGAGTCCACCGCCGACCGGGCCCGGGCCGACCTTCGCCGGCACCAGGCCGAGATCCGCCGCCTGGCCCGCGAGAACACCGAGCTGCGACACGCCCTCGACCTGTTGCGCGCCACCGCCACACCAGCCGCCGGTAACCGGCCCGTCCACGGCGACCGTGGCACCCGGATGCCCGCGATCCGCGACCACGCTGTGCGTTCGCTGTGAGAACATGCTCACCCATGCACGACGACACGCCGACACAAAGTCACCAGACCACACAGTCGCCACACCACGACATCAGTGGACCGCTGGGACACCAGGCCACCGAGCCACGGGGCCGTCGGCATCAGCCCGGGAAGGCAACCATGACCACCAGGCAGCCCGTGAGCAGGAAGCTTGTCAAGGACTATGTGCGCCGGGCGGTGAAGCGCACCGGGTTCGAGGTGGTGCGCAGGCCGGGCTGGGAGGTTCCGGCCGGGATGGACGCGCAGGCGCTGGCGACGATCCGCGAGTCGGCGCCGTACACCCTCACTGACCAGGCGAAGGTCTTCGGGCTCATCCAGGGCGTCCGCTACCTCGTGCGCAGCGGAATACCCGGGGACATCGTCGAGTGCGGGGTGTGGGCCGGCGGGTCGACGATGGCGGCGGCGCGCACGCTGCTGGAGCTCGGGGACACCTCGCGCCACCTCTACCTGTTCGACACCTTCGAGGGAATGTCGGCGCCGACCGACCTCGACGTCGCGCCCGACGGGCAGACCGCCGCCGGCCTGCTGTCACGTTCCGACCGCAACCAGGCCGACTCCGCCTGGTGCGTCGTGTCCCTCGACGAGGTGCGGGCGAACGTCGCCCGGATCGGTTATCCCGCCGACCAGGTGCACTTCGTCCAGGGAAAGGTGGAGGACACCGTGCCCGAACACGCCCCCGAGCAGATCGCGCTGCTGCGCCTGGACACCGACTGGTACGAGTCGACCCGGCACGAGATGGAGCACCTCTACCCGCGCACCACCCCCAGCGGCGTGCTCATCGTCGATGACTATGGCTGGTGGAAGGGCGCCCAGCAGGCCGTCGACGACTATGTGCGGGCGCATGAACTTCCGCTGCTGCTCAACCGCCTCGGCCCGGAGGGCGGCGCCATCGGCGTCGTCCCAGCCCGGTAGTCGGCCCGGGCGGTGGAGCCGGGCGCCGCGGGATCACCCGGCCTGGCCGACCTGTCCTGTCCGGGTGGCCAGGTGGGCGAGGTAGTGGGCGAACATGCGGATGCCGCCGGCGGCCTGGGTCCAGTCGTAGTGCTCGTTCGGGGCGTGGTAGCCGTGGCTGGGCAGGCTCAGGCCCAGCAGGATCACGGGGGCCTTCAGGTACTCGTCCATGGTGAGGACGGCGCCGATGGACCCGCCTTCGCGGACGAACGCGGGGCGGCGGCCGAAAGCGTATTCGACGGCGTCCGCGGCGGCGTCGGCGTAGGGGCCGGTGTGCGGGCCGAGATACGGCGGCATCGCGGCCTCGAGCTCGACGTGGGCGTCGGGATGGCGGGCGGTGATGAAGTCGCGGATCAGCCCGAACACCACCTGCGGATTCTGGTGCGGGACGATCCGGGCACTGAGTTTCGCGGTGGCCCGCGGCGGGACGACGGTCTTCACCCCGGGGCCGGTGTAACCGCCGGTCAGGCCGTGCACCTCGAAGGTCGGCTCGGCCATGATGCGGCGCACGACCTCGCGGACGTCGGTGGTCCGTAGCGACGTCAGGCCGTGGGCGGCCATGAACGTCTCCACGTCGAAACCGGAGGCGACGAAACCGTCGAGTTCGGCGTCGGTGACGGGGGCCACCGCGTCGGCGAAACCGGGGACGAGCACCCGGCCGGTCACCGGGTCCACGCATTCGGCGATGATGCCGGCCAGTTCGGTGAGCGGGTTGCGGGCGGGGCCGCCGGTGAGGCCGGAATGGGTGTCGTTGCGGCCGGTGGTGACGGTGACCTCGAAGGTGACCAGGCCGCGCAGGCCGTAGTCGATCGCCGGGCGGTCCGCGGCGATCCAGATCGAGTCCGACACCAGTACGACGTCGGTGGCCAGGCGCGGCAGCTCGGCGCGGACGAACGCCTCGAAGTTCGGGCTGCCGATCTCCTCCTCCAGCTCCCAGACGAACCGGATGTTGACCGGCCATTCGCGTCCGACGGCGAACTGGGCGGCCTGCAGCGCGGTCAGCGCCGGGCCCTTGTCGTCGGTGCTGCCCCGGCCGTTGTAGCGGTCGCCGGCGATGGTCAACCGGAACGGCTCGGTGTGCCATTCCTGGCGGTCGGCGGGCTGGACGTCCAGATGGTTGTAGATCGTGACGGTCGGCCGGTCGGCCCCGGCCTGGTGCTCGCCGACGACGACCGGGTTTCCGGCGGTCGCCACGATCCGCGCGGACAGGCCGGCGTCGCGCAGCAGGGTCACCGCATGCTCGGCCGTGCGCGCGATGTCGGCGGCCCGCGCCGGATCCGCGCTGACCCCGGGGATGCCGACGAGCTCGGCCAGGCGCCGCTCGAACTCCGGCCGGCTCGCGGACACGTAGGCACCCAGCCCGCGCAGCAGCTCGTCACCACGGGCGGGGGGCACGGCACGGGCGGGGGGCACGGCGCGGTCGTCGAGAGGTGCGCGGCTGTCGGCCATCCGCCGATCGTACGGACCGGCACCCGGCTGGCCGTCACCGAGGCCCGTCCCATCGCTCACGGTCCGCCTCACACCGTCCTCACACCGCCGACGTGATGGTCTCGGTAGGCCCGCGCACCCACCTCGGAAAGGTCTGTGAATGCGGTCGTCCGTCCACCGTCTGTTGCCCGGCAGGGAGCCCGTCGCCGCGAAGGTTCCCGAGATCACCGGCCTGTTCTGGACCATCAAGATTCTTTCCACCGGGATGGGCGAGGCCACCGCAGACTTCCTCGCCTCGGTGAACCTCGTGCTCGCGGCCGCGATCGGCCTGTTCGGGTTCGCCGCCGCGATGTGGCTGCAACTGCGGACCCGGCGCTACCAGGCACCGGTCTACTGGTTCGCGGTGGTGATGCTCGCCGTGTTCGGGACGATGGCCGCCGACGGCCCGCCGATCGGGCACATCGGATCCACGGTGTTCTACGCGCTGGTGCTCGCCGCCGTGCTGCGGCGCTGGCACCGCACCGAGGGCACGCTGTCGATCCACTCGATCGTCACCCGCCGGCGCGAGCACTACTACTGGACGACGGTGCTCGCCACGTTCGCGCTCGGCACCGCGCTCGGCGATCTGACCGCCGACACCCTGCACCTGGGCTATCTGGCGTCCGGCCTGATGTTCACCGGGATCATCCTGGTTCCCGTGGTCGCGCGCCGCTGGTTCGGCCTGGGCGAGGTCGCCGCGTTCTGGGCGGCCTATGTGGTGACCCGTCCGCTCGGCGCGTCGTTCGCCGACTGGCTCGGCAAGCCGACCCACCGCCACGGTCTCGGCCTCGGGGACGGCACGGTGAGCGCGCTGGCGACCGTGCTCATCGTCGCGCTGGTCGCCTATGTCGCCCGCACCCGCAGCGACGTCCAGATTCCGCCGCCGCCCGCACCGCCCGCACCGCCCGCACTGCCGTCGCCGGCGGCGCCGGAGACGGTGGCCTGGCCCGTCCAGCCGGTGTGGGGCGCGGACGACTCCACCAGCTGGCGGCGGTGACCGGATCGTGACCCACGCCCTTGCGCTCAATGTGCTGGACGCGTCGTCGATCGCGTCCTCGGTCGGTCTGCTCGGGCTGATCGCGATCATCTTTGCCGAGACGGCGCTGTTCGTCGGCTTCTTCCTGCCCGGTGACTCGCTGTTGTTCCTTGCCGGGGCACTGTGTGCCGCGGACGCGGCGGCCTCCGGGCCTCACCTGCAGCTGGCGACGGTGCTGCCCGGGGTTTCCGTCGCCGCCATCGCCGGCGCGCAGACCGGCTACCTGCTCGGACGGCGGTTCGGGCCGCGGCTGTTCGACCGTCCGGACTCGCGGTTGTTCCGTCGCGCCCACGTGGAACGAGCCCACGAGGTGCTGCACCGCTACGGGTTCGGCCGGGCGGTGATACTGGCCCGGTTCGTCCCGGTGGTGCGGACGTTCATGAATCCGCTGGCCGGTGTCGTGCAGGTGCCGGTGAAGGCGTTCACGGTCAGCAACGTCGTCGGCGGCCTGCTGTGGGCGGACGGCCTGACGCTGCTCGGCTACGCGCTCGGCCGGGTGGTGCCCATCGACCGCTACCTCATCCCGATCACCCTGGTCATCATCGCCGGGTCGGCGATTCCCGTCGTCCGCGAGTACCGGTCCGGGCAGCGCGCGGCCACTCGCGGCTGACAACGGACGGGTGGGATCCGGTGGGCGGCGAGCCTCGACCCACCGGCCAGCCGGCCTCGGGGCGACCCGCGGCTCGGACGCGTACGCACGGTGTTCTACTGTGCGGATCGCAGCAGACCATCCCCGGGATCGACGGGTCGGGTCGCCGGCGTGGCGACCACGCCCGCCCGGACCGACCGCGCGGATCCCGCTCCGCGCCTGGATCCCGAAGGTATCGATCACGTGAGCGCCATCAGTGTCGGCCAGGCCGTGCTCCTGGGCATCGTCGAAGGCCTGACCGAATTCCTCCCGGTCTCCTCGACCGGCCACCTGAAGATCACCGAAGGTCTGCTCGGAATCAAGGTGGACGACAAGGCGGTGGTCGGATTCACCGCCGTGATCCAGGTCGGCGCGATCGCCGCCGTCCTCGTCTACTTCTTCAAGGACATCCGCCGCCTGCTCGCCGCCTGGTTCCGCGGCCTGCGTAACCCCGCCGCCCGCAACGACCGTGACTACGCCTTCACCTGGTGGGTCATCTACGCCACGATTCCCGTCATTCTGGTCGGGGTCGCCGCCAAACCGCTCATCGACGGCCCGCTCGCCTCGCTGTGGGTGGTCGCCGGATCGCTGGTCGCCGGCAGCGGGCTCATGTGGTTCGCCGACCGGTACGGCCGGCACAAGCGCGGCGAGGACGACATCAACCTGCCCGACACGATGATCGTCGGCTCGGCACAGATCCTCGCCCTGCTCTTCCCCGGTTTCTCCCGCTCCGGTGCCACCATCTCCACCAGCCTCATCCGCGACCTGGACCGGGTCGCCGCCACCCGGCTTTCCTTCTTCCTCTCCATTCCCACCCTGACCGGCGCCGGCATCTACGAGCTCAAGGACGCCGTCGGCGGTGGCGTGTCGGCGACACCGCTGGCCGTGGGCACCGTCGTCTCGTTCGTCGTCGCCTACGCCTCCATCGCCTGGCTGCTCAAGTACGTCGCGGCCCACACCTTCGACGCCTTCGTCGCCTACCGCCTCGTCATCGCCGCCGTGCTGGTCGGCCTCCTCGCCACCGGCGCCCTCAGCGCCTGACCCACCCCACCCACCCCACCCCAACCAAACATCATGATCAAGAGATGTGGAGGGTTGTTCAGGAATTCGGGGCCCGAATCCTTGAACAACCCTCCACACGGCAGTCCACAAAGCCGGGACAGTCGCGCCGAAGATGCGCGACGGACGGCGTCCGCGGTATCCGGGTCGGTACTGTCGGAATGTCGCGATGCGATACGCCTGCGGACGATCGCATGCTCCGCCCTCCCCTTCTCGACCGACCTCCCCTCGCGGGCCTCCACAAAAACTGTGGACGATCGGCAGCACGATTCCGGCGACCCAGGGACCGAGCGCCTCGCGGCCTACGGCCGGGCGCCGCGAAGCGCCGGCGGCCGGGTGTTCGTTCTTGGCCGGGGCGCCGGTTAAGAAGGCCCGTAGCGGCAATGACGGAGTCCACGACGCCGCTTCCCCGAACGGGCCACCAGGCCGGTTTTTACGGCCCGTCGAAGGTGGGACTGATGGCACCCTGGTCGTAGTGTCAACCGGGCGTGATTATTACCACGGCACAATCGCCGGACGGCCGTGGAAAATCGGTCGTGACGGCCGGTCGGATCGGGTACCGGCCGCTCGGCGCCGATTTCCCTCGGCGCGGCCACCGACATCCGGACCCCACCGGCGACGGACCCGACCCGGCCGGCAGCGAAAGGGTGAATGGAGACGGACAGCGACCACCGTCGGCAACCCCATGCCGCCGTCCGGCCCCGGGGACCGGCCCGTCCGGTCCCGGTCCCGTTGACCGCACCACACGAGCCACGCGACCCACGTCGCGCGGACTGACCGCCTGGACAACAGGGGGGTACTTCGCCGGACGGACCGGCGACACCGCCCGACGGCATCCGTCACCCGGGCAGCCTGCCCCTACGGCGGCGGCGGTCCGGATGCGTCCACCGCCGCGGTGACCGATCCGCGGTGAGCGCCGTGTCGAGCTCGAGGTTGCGTCGGGCCAGGCGCGCGGACGGCACAGGTCCTCGCGGCGGGCGTGGCCGAGGGCGCGCGACCGGATCGGCACCCGGGTGCGTGGGTGCGGTGTCCGTCCTGCCGATTCTCTAGCTCTTTGCCGCCCAGTCCGAAGGTGGGTCATGACCATCGTCCACGACAGTGTGCCGCCCGATCTGGTCGGGTCGGTGGGCCCCTGCGGCCCACGCCGTGACCCGGTGTCGCTGCTGCCCGAAACCGAGCCGGTACGCGTGCTGGGCACCCGGGCCGCGGCGGTCGGCGACCCGGACCTGGCCCGGGACCTGTACCGCCGGCTGCTGCTCGGCCGCCGGTTCAACCGGCAGGCGACCACACTGACCCGTCAGGGTCGGCTCGCGGTGTACCCGGCGTCCACCGGGCAGGAGGCCTGCCAGGTGACGGCGGCGATGGTGCTGGCCGAGCAGGACTGGCTGTTTCCCAGCTACCGCGACACCCTCGCCGTCGTGGCGCGTGGAGTGCGCCCGATCGACGCACTGACCCTCATGCGCGGGCATTCCCACTGTGGCTACGACCCGTACGAGCATCGGATCGCACCGCTGGCCACACCGCTGGCCACCCAGGCCGCGCACGCCGTCGGTCTCGCCCACGCCGCCCGGCTGCGGGAGGCGTCCGACCCGGCGTCCGCCGAGAACCTGGTGGCGCTCGCGCTGGTCGGCGACGGCGGAACCAGCGAGGGCGACTTCCACGAGGCACTGAACTTCGCGGCCGTGCTGAAGGCACCGGTGGTGTTCCTCGTGCAGAACAACGGTTACGCGATCTCGGTGCCGCTGGCGAAGCAGTCGGCGGCGCCGACGCTCGCGCACAAGGCGGTCGGCTACGGGATGCCCGGCCGGCTCGTCGACGGCAACGACGCGCTGGCGATGCACCAGGTGCTCTCCGCGGCGGTCGCGCACGCCCGCGCCGGTCACGGCCCGGTGCTGGTCGAGGCGGTCACCTACCGGCTGGAGGCACACACCAACGCCGACGACGCCACCCGTTACCGCAACGCCGCGGAGGTCGAGCTCTGGCGGACCCGTGACCCGCTGACCCGTCTGGAGACGCACCTGCGGACCGCCGGCCTGCTCGACGACACGGGCGCCGAGCGGCTGGCGGCGCAGGCCGAGGAGCTGGCCGCGGAGATCCGCGCCCAGTTCGACGCGGCCCCCGAACCCGACCCGCAGTCGCTGTTCGCGCACGTCTACGCGTCGCCGACGAGCCAGTTGCGCGAGCAGGCCGCTGACCTCGCCGCCCGCCTGGCCCTGGACGAAGATCCCGACGCCGACGCCGACCCTGACCACGACCACGACGGCCTGGACCGGAACAACGGGAGTGACCTGCGATGAGCGGCGCGACGACGGTGACCTCGCTGCCCGCCGGGCAGCCGTCCGGGCACGGCGATCGGCCGGCGGCCGCGACGTCCGTGACGATGGTGAAGGCACTCAACGCGGCACTGCGCGACAGCCTGCGGGCCGATCCGACGGTGCACGTCCTCGGTGAGGACGTGGGGCCGCTCGGCGGCGTCTTCCGGGTCACCGACGGGCTGGCCGCGGAGTTCGGCTCCGCCCGCTGCCTGGACACCCCGCTGGCCGAGGCCGGCATCCTCGGCACCGCCATCGGCATGGCGATGTACGGGCTGCGCCCGGTGGTCGAGATGCAGTTCGACGCGTTCGCCTACCCGGCGTTCGAGCAGCTCTTCTCGCATGTGGCCAAGATGCGCAACCGCACCGGCGGACGGATGGGCCTGCCGATCACCATCCGGGTCCCCTACGGCGGTGGGGTCGGCGGGGTCGAGCATCACAGCGACTCCAGCGAGGCCTACTACGCGCACACCCCGGGTCTGCACGTCGTCACCCCGGCGACCGTCGCCGACGGCTACGGCCTGCTGCGCGCGGCGATCGCCTCCGACGACCCGGTCGTCTTCCTCGAGCCCAAGCGGCTGTACTGGACGACCGCCCCGCTCGAGGACACCGCGCCGATCGGGCGGGCGGTGGTGCGCCGGACCGGGACGTCCGCCACGCTGCTGACCTACGGGCCGAGCCTGCCGGTGTGCCTGGCGGCGGCGCATGCCGCCGAACAGGACGGCCTCGACCTCGCCGTGGTCGACCTGCGCTCCCTGGTGCCCTTCGACGACGCGACGGTCAGCGCCGCGGTGCGGGCCACCGGACGTGCCGTCGTCGTGCACGAGGCCAGCGGGTTCGGCGGGATCGGCGCGGAGATCGCCGCACGGGTCACCGAACGCTGCTTCCACCAGCTGGCCGCGCCCGTGCTGCGCGTCACCGGTTACGACATCCCGTATCCCCCGCCGATGCTCGAAAAGCACCACCTGCCCAGCGTCGACCGCATCCTCGATGCCGTCGCCCGACTTCAGTGGGAGCAGTAGCCCGTGCCCGCGGTTCGTGAGTTTCCCCTGCCCGATCTCGGCGAGGGCCTGGTGTCCGCCGAGGTGGTCCGCTGGTTCGTCCAGGTCGGGGACGTCATCACCGTCGACCAGCCCGTCGCCGAGGTCGAGACCGCCAAGGCCGTCGTCGAGGTCCCCTGCCCGTACGCCGGGGTCGTCACATCGCTGGCGGGCCCGGCGGGCAGCAGCGTCCTGGTCGGCGCTCCCCTGATCACCGTCACCGCGTCCGTCCCGGACGTCCCGAACACCCCGGACGGGCCGGGCAACATCCTGGTCGGCTACGGCGTGAGCACCGAACCCGACCGCCGCCGACCCCGTCGCCGACGTCCGGGCGCCCCCACGACCACGTACGGCAGCGGCAGCGGCAGCACGGTCATTCCGATCCCCCGTCCCGAGGCCAGGCTCAGCACCCGCCCCCACGACCCATCCCCCATCCCGGCCAGCACCACCGGGCCGGGCAGCACCGGGCCGAGCGCGGGCGGCACGGGTTCGGTCGCGGTCGTCTCACCGTTGGTGCGCCGGCTGGCCCGTGACCATGACGTCGACCTGCGGACGCTGCCCGGCAGCGGGCCCAGCGGGCTGATCATGCGCCGCGACGTCGAGGCGGCCATCGCCGCACCACGCCCGCGGCCCGCACCCGACTCGCCGGCCGTGTCCGTCACCCCGGCTGTGTCCGTCACCCCGACCGTGTCCGACGCGGCGTTCCCGTCCACGGTGGTGCCTGGCCCGACCGGACCAGATCGGATCGAGCCGTTCGACGTGCTGCGGCGGCGGGCCGCGCAGGTGTACACCCGCAGTCGCCGGGAGGTGCCTGACGCGACCTGCTGGGTGGACGCCGACGCGACGGCGCTGTTCGCGGCGAAGGACACCCTCAACGCCGGCGGCGCCGAACCACGCATCGGCCTGCTGGCGATCTTCGCCCGGGTGTGTGTCGCGGCCCTGCTGCGCGCACCGGAACTGAACTCGTCCCTGGTCACCGACGACGGTGGCCAGGCGACCGGGATCCGCCACCACGACGGCATCCACCTCGGCTTCGCCGCCCAGACACCGCGCGGGCTTGCGGTTCCGGTCGTCCACGACGCCCACCGGCGCACCACCGCCGAGCTCGCCACCGAGATCACCCGGCTGACCGCGGCGGCCCGCGCCGGACGTCTCACCCCCGCCGAACTCACCGGCGGCACGTTCACCCTGAACAACTACGGCGTCTTCGGCGTCGACGGCGCCACGCCGATCATCGCGCATCCGCAGACGTCCATGCTCGGCGTCGGACGCATCGTCGAGCGCCCCTGGGTCGTCGGCGGCGCGCTTGCCGTGCGCAAGGTCGTGCAGCTGTCGTTCACCTTCGACCACCGGGTCTGCGACGGGGCGACCGCCGGGGCGTTCCTGCGCTTCGTCGCCGACGCCACCGAGGACCCGACCGCGCTGCTGCGGCACCTGTGAGCCGCGTCCCCCGATGACCGCCACCGCCGGACCTCGCCTCCCGTCCATGACTCGCCTCCTGCCCGTGACGCCCGCGGGCGTCGCCCGTTCCACAAGGAGGTCTGCCGTGCCCGTGCGGGCCCGCTACACCTATCTCGGCCCCGAGGGGACGTTCAGCGAGATCGCTCTGCGGACGCTGCCCGAGGCGGCGAACGCCGAGCTCATCCCCGCCGTGTCGGTCACCGCCGCCCTGGACGCGGTGCGCTGCGGTGACGCCACCGGCGCCCTGGTCCCGATCGAGAACTCCGTCGAGGGCGCCGTCACCACCACGCTCGACGAACTCGCCACCGGTCAGCCGCTGATGATCGACCGCGAGGTGGTGCTGCCGATCAGCTTCGCGCTGCTGGTCCGCCCCGGCACCCAGCTCGACGACGTCAAGTCCGTCACCGGGCATCCCGTCGCCCAGGCCCAGGTACGACGGTGGCTGGCCACCTACCTGCCGTACGCCGAGTGGGAGTCGGCCTCGTCCAATGCCGAGGGTGCGCGGCTGGTCCGCGACGGTCGGTTCGACTGTGCCTTCGCCGGCGAGTTCGCCGCCCGCCGCTACGGCCTCGAAGCGCTGGTCACCGACATCAACGACGTCGCCGGCGCCACCACCCGCTTCGTGCTGGTGGGGCGGCCCGGCCGCCTCGGTGACCCCACCCGGGCGGACAAGACCTCCGCCGTCGTCTGGCTCGCCCACAACCACCCCGGGGCGCTGCTGGAACTGCTGCTGGAATGGGCCGTTCGGGGGGTGAACCTGCTGCGCATCGAGTCCCGCCCCACCGGCGAGGGCCTCGGCCAGTACTGCTTCTCCATCGACGCCGAGGGCCACGCCAGCGACCGTCGCGTCGCCGAGGCCCTGATGGGCCTGCACCGCCTGTGCCCGAAGGTCCGCTTCCTGGGCTCCTATCCCCGGGCCGGGGGCTCCCTCCCCCGCCCTCGGCACCGCACCCTGACCACCCCCGGGACCGGCCCCGACCAGGACGACGACCCCGCCTACACCCGCTCCGCCGACTGGCTCGCCCGCTGCCTGGACGGCCGCGAAGCCGCCACCCCCCGCGAAGCCGCCTGACCCCACCCGACGCGCTGGCACCGCCCGTTCGGGCCACCCGGCTGGCCCCCACGTCCCTGCCCACCCGGTCAGGGGCACCTTCGTCCACCCGAACGGGGAGGACCTCCGGCCGTCCGCCGTGGACCGGATCCCCGGCCGATGCGACCCCTCCACCGGAAACCCACACGGCCCAGACCTGCCGAGGCTTGTTCGAGCAGCACCGAGCCCTGATCTCCCGAACAGGTCTCGGCAGGATCGGCGGTGGCGTCGAACTCCTCGGCGCTGTGGTCATCCGGGTGTATGCCGCCGCCCCTCCAGACGGCAGGCTCCCGTGACTCGACCGCGCAAGCCGACCCAGGCGGGAAGGCGGCGCCACCCGGACGTGGACGTGCCGCGGCGACCTCGCGGAGCGGAACGGGGTCGGCCCTGGGACGGCCCCGGGGGTGTGGTGGGGGTACCGGGGCGGGTGCGGTGGGGGTGGGGCGTGCGTGGATGACAGGGCGACAGAACGGGCGGATCAGGGCATCGCCGTAGTCTGCATGTGAGCCGTGCACGGATGGGACGACCGTTTGGCCGCTGACGAGCTGACGTGCTGACGAGCTGACGTGCTGACGACGTGAAGTGAGGATGCCGTGAAGGTGGTGGCGGTCGCCAGCTACAAGGGCGGGGTTGGCAAGACCACGCTCACGGCCAATATCGGCACGGCGATCGCCCGCCTGGGCAAACGGGTGTTGATGGTGGACCTGGACCCGCAGGCGAACCTGACCTTCTCGTTCTACCGGCCGCAGGTGTGGCGCACGGAGCTGGCCGATCAGCGGCGCACGGTGAAGGCGTGGTTCGAGACGTGGCGTCCGCAGACCTCTCCGCCGCCGTTGGCGGGCTACGTCACGACTCCCCTCGAGGCGGCCGAGGCGATCAGCGCGGGCGGCGGGAAGCTGGACCTGATCGCGTCACATCTGGCGCTCGGCGACGTCGAGATGGATCTGACCGCCCGGCTCGGCGGCGCGCAGGCGCACCGGTCGACCCGGCACTACTTCGACGTCTACCAGCGACTGGCCCACGGGCTGGAGTCGCTGGATGCCGACGCCTACGACCTGGTCATGATCGACTGTCCGCCGCATTTCGGGGTGGTCACCCGGGCGGCGATCGCGGCGTGTGACCATGTGCTCGTCCCGGCGCGTCCCGACCTGCTCTCCACGCTCGGCATCGAGCATCTGCTGGGCAAGCTCGGCCGGTTCGTCTGGGAGTACAACCGGGTCGCCGAGCTGCAGTCCGGGCTGCATCCGGCGGTCAAGAAGCTCGACCCGCGGGTGCTCGGCGTCGTGCTCGTCATGGTGCAGTACTACCGGGGGCGGCCCACCAGCTTCCTGCGCCGGCACATCGACCAGATCGACGAGCTCGGTGTGCCGGTGTTCACCGCCATGCTGCGGGCGAGCAACCGGGCGTTCGCCGGCAGCGCCGACGCACAGCTGCCCGCGGTGCTGTCCATGGAGACGCCCTACGAGGTCGCTCGGGAGCTCGTCGACCTCGTGGAGGAGTTCCTGCGCCGGCTCGGCGCCTCCGGCCTCGGCTCCGAGGGCCTGCGCGGCTGGCGCGGCGACATCTGACCGCACGTTCTGACTGACCGTTCTGACCGTACGTACCGACCAGGCGTCTGTTGGGCGGACGGGCGACCTGGTGACGGGCGCTGTTCTTGCGTCACGTAGTCGGATTCTCTACGTTGAGACAGAACGTTCGGACGGTCATCCTGTTCGGGCGCATCGACCGCCGGCCGAGGAGTTCCCACGCGTTCCGTGCAAGAAGCGTCGAGCGCACTCCGGCGGATCGGACCGGAATTCCCCACTCATGCGCCGTGTTGGGTGTTGCGGGTATGAGACGGGTGATGTCCGAAAAGAGTGATGTCACAGAACCCCGGCGGCCGACGGCATGTGCCGGTTCGGGCGCCCGAGCCCGGCCGGCTGCGTACGCGGGTCCGCGCAGGCACCCGATGCCGGGAGAACGGGAGGAACCGTGTCCCAGCCAGTCACGTCCCAGCCAGTCACGGCCCGGACCCAGGTGGAGCCGCTGATCGTCGCGGTCGTCGGGTCAGGGCCGTCCGGGTTCTATGCGGCGAGCTCGCTGTTGGAGCAGACCGCCGTGCCGGTGCGGGTGGACATGTACGAGCGGCTGGCGACGCCGTGGGGGCTGGTGCGCTCGGGAGTGGCGCCGGACCATCCGAAGATCAAGACAGTGTCGGGCGTGTACGAGCAGATCGCCGCCCACGAGAACTTCCGGTTCTTCGGCAACGTGCACATCGGACGGGACGTCACCCGCGAGGAGCTCACCGCGCGCTACGACGCCGTCCTCTACGCGGTCGGCACGCAGACCGACCGGCGGCTGGGGATCCCGGGTGAGGACCTGCCGGGCAGCGTGTCGGCGGTTGACTTCGTCGGCTGGTACAACGGCCATCCCGAGTACGCGGGGTACACGTTCGATCTGACCGGCGAGCGGGCGGTCGTGATCGGCGCGGGCAACGTGGCGCTCGACGTGGCCCGCCTGCTGTGCTCGCCGTACGAGCGGCTGGCCCGCACCGACATCGCCGATCATGCGCTGACGGCGCTGCGGGAAAGCACCATCACCGAGGTCATGGTGGTCGGTCGCCGCGGCGCGGCGCAGGCCGCGTTCACCACGCCCGAGCTGCGGGAGCTGCCCGAGTTCACCGAATCCGGGGTGGACGTCGACCCCGCCGAGGTGGCGCAGCAGCCCGGTGAGGACGCGCTGTCCCGCTCGGCGAAGCGCAACCTGGCGGTGCTGCGCGGCTACGCCGCCACCCCCGTGCCCCCCGGCGCCCGGCATGTGACGCTGCGGTTCCAGCGCACGCCGCTGGAGATCCGCGGGGACGGCCGGGTCGAGGAGGTGGTGTTCGCCCGCAACGAGCTGAAGGTCGACGCGGACGGCTGGGTCAGCGCCGTCGACACCGGCGAGCGGGAGACCGTGCCGGCCAGCCTGGTGCTGCGCGCCGTCGGGTATCGGGGGGTCGCGTTCGGCGGGCTGCCCTTCGACGAGCGGCGCGGGGTCATTCCCAACGACCAGGGGCGCGTCCAGGGCACCGAACGGGAGTACGTCGCCGGCTGGATCAAGCGCGGGCCCACCGGCATCATCGGCACGAACCGCAAGTGCGCCGCCGAGACGGTGACCCGGCTGCTCGCCGATCTCGCCGACGGCTCGCTGCGCCGCCACGACCGGGGGGTCGCCTTCGACCACGACGTCGAGATCGTCAGCTGGCTGCTCGAACGCCAGCCGCATCTGGTCACCGCGGACGGCTGGGCGCTCATCGACGCCGCCGAGCGGGCCGCGGGCGCCGTCAGCGGCCGACCGCGGGTGAAACTCGTCCTCACCGACGAACTTCTCGACATCGCCCTCGAACGCCAGTCCGTGACTCCCCGGTAACGGTGGTGCCGGTTCGTCCGGCTGGCACCGTCAGGGGACGGGACGCAGGTCGCCGGTCACCTTACGCCAAGCCGACGTGCACGCTTCCGCGACCGCGGGAGTAACGACGGTTTAATCGCCTCGAATTACGGAAGAACGGCCGGTTGAATTCCGTAATGACGACACAGGGATGGTCGGCGTACATTGTCGGCCATGCCTCATTCATGGTTCGACCCCGTGAAGTCGACGCGCGTTCGGGGTATGACATCTCCAGGCCCCACCGAAAACCAGGGAATGGAGCGTCACCATGAGTCTGAGCATCCGCAACCAGCTGCCCGGCACCGTCGCCGAGATCACCGAGGGTGCGGTGATCAGCACGGTGACCGTCACGCTCGACGGCGGGCAGAGCGTCACCGCGGCGGTGACGGGCGCGGCCGTGCAGGATCTCGGGCTCAAGCCCGGCATCCCGGTCGAGGTGCTGGTGAAGTCCAACGAGGTGGCCCTGGCCACCGGGGACGTGTCGGGCCTGAGTATCCGCAACCAGCTGCGGGGCACGGTGTCCAGCGTCGAGTCGGGCAACGCCATGTCGGTCGCGCGGGTCACCCTTGAGGGCGGCGGCGAGCTCACCTCCGCGATCACGCTCGCCTCGGTGCTCGACCTGCAGCTCGCCACCGGTTCCCCGGTGACCGCGCTGGTCAAGTCCACCGAGGTCGCCCTGAGCACCGTCTGAGGCCGGGCAGCGCGGCCGAGCTGCCCTCCGCCCACCGGGTTTCCGCCCGCCGGTGGGCGGAACAGCTCGGCCGCCGCCAGCCGGGATCAGCCACCGCGGGCCTTCACGAGGGCGCCGCGGTTGACCTTGGTCGCCTCGCTGCGGGGGATCGCGTCGACGACCTCGACCGTCTTCGGGATCTTGTAGGCGGCGAGGCGGGATCGGGTGAAGGCGCGGATCTCCTCGGCGCTCGGCGGGGCGGCCGGATCGGCCGGCGCGATGATCGCGTGGACGCGCCGACCCCAGCTTTCGTCCTGCAGGCCCACGACCACCACGTCCGAGACGCCGGGATGATCGATGATCGCGGCTTCCACCTCGGCGGGGAACACGTTCGCCCCACCGGTCACGATCATGTCGACCCGGCGGTCGACCAGGTAGAGATAGCCGTCGGCGTCGAGGTAGCCGAGGTCGCCGGCGGTGGCGAAGCCGTCCGGGGTGCTGGGCAGGCGCGGCGCGTCGCCGACATAGGTGTAGGCGGGGGACGAGTTGCTGCGCAGGTAGATGTCGCCGATCTCGCCGAGCGGCAGCACCTCGCCGGCCGGCCCCAGTACGCACATCTCGGTGTCGCCGAGGCCACGCCCGACGCTGCCCTGATGCTCGAGCCACTCGTCGCCGCGCAGCGCCGTGAGACCGAGCGCCTCCGTCATCCCGTAGATCGAGACGATCTTCTCGGGCCCGATCAGCCCGATCCAGCGGTGCATGAGCGTGCGCGGCATGAGCGCCGCACCCTGGAGGATCCACTGGATGCTGGACAGGTCGCGGTCGTCGATGTCGGGCAGGGCGGCGATCCGCTGCAGCATGGTCGGCGTCGCGGTGAACGTCGAGATGCGATAGCGCTCGACGGCGTCGACGACCCGGGCGGCCTCGAACTTCTCCAGCACCACCAGCTGGTCGCCGGCGAACAGGTGCTGCAGGGTCGCGAAGCCGTTGGCGTGGTACATCGGCGCCGGCACGAGGATCGTCTCCGGCCGTGGCACGTCGACGCCCCAGGCCGCGATGAACGGCGTGGTCGCCCGCTCCAGGTACAGCGCGGGGCGCTCCATGACGATGATCTTCGGGTTGCCGGTCGAACCGCTGCTGCAGATGCCCTGGATCCGCGGGGAGACCCGGTCGGGCAGGTCCGGTACCGGGTCGTTCTCGGTGCTGGCGATCCAGTCAAGGTCGGCCGCGCCGAGGAACACCCGCCCGTTGACCGCGCTCTTGACCCGCTCGAGTTCCCACTCGGGCACGTCCCAGCGCACCGGCACCGGAGTGGCGCCAAGCTTCCAGGTCGCCAGCGCCGCGAGCACCAGCTGCGGCGAGTTGCGCAGACCGAGGGCGACCACATCGCCCAGGACCACACCCCGCTCGGCGAGCGCGGCGGCAAGCTGGGACGAGCGCTGGTCCAGCCAGGTGTAGCTGAACGCGGGCTCGTCACCGTCCAGGGCGATGTACCGCAGTCCGATGTCGTCCGGCCGTTCGGCCGCGAGCAGCCGCAGCCGAGCCGGCAGCGATACCGGCGCGTCTGCTGGTGCGCCTGTTGGTGCGCCGCCTGACTCTGACGCGTCTGTTGCATCGACAGTCACCGTCACGTCCTCCCCATGAGTTCGGCTGACCAGGTCTGTGGGACGACGGCTCAGGGGGTGGTGACGCCGGCGTCGACCGGCAGGGTGATCCCCGTGACGGCGCGGGCCTCGTCGGAGACGAGCCAGAGGATCGCGTTGGTCACGTCCTGCGACTGCAGGATGTTGATCGGCAGCAGCCGGGGGGAGATCGACACGACCGTGGCGTTCTCGCCGCTGTTGTAGAACTCCTCGAACTCGGGATTGATGACCATGGGCGTCGCCACGCCCATGGGGTGCACCGAGTTGACCCGGATGTTGTGCTTGCCCAGGTACTTCGCGTAGCCGCGGACCAGGCCGACGACGCCGTGCTTGGCGGCGTTGTAGCCGGCGATGCCGCCGGTGCCGTCGAGCATGCCGGACAGGCCGGCGGTGGAGCTGGTGACGACGATCGACCCGCCGTTGCCCGCGTCGATCATCGGCTGGGCGGTGACCCGGATGGTGTTGAACACCCCGGTCAGCATCACGCCGACCGCGTCGGCCCAGTTGCGCGCGGAGGTCTCGAGCGACTCGGCGGCCGTGGAGATGTGCATGACGCCGGCGTTGGCCAGCACGATGTCGAGCCGGCCGAACTCCGCGATCGTCTGCTTGGCGGCGCGGTCCAGGGCGTCGATGTCACGCACGTCGGCGATGATCGGCAGGCAGCGCCCGCCTTCGGCCTCCACCAGCGCGACCGTCTCGTCCAGATCGGCCTTGCTCGCCAGCTTGTACTTGATGGAATCGATCTGCGCGGCGATGTCGATCGCCACGATGTCCGCCCCTGCCCGGGCCAGCGCGACCGCGTGCGATCGACCCTGGCCGCGAGCGGCCCCCGTGATGTAAGCGACCTTTCCTGCCAGCCGGCCATCCCTCGACATGTGCACGCGCCTTCCTTGCCATACGGCCCTTGGCCACAGCCAGTGCCCGGACAGGTTTCCCTGCACGTCGTCTCGACAGGGCCGCCGCACAGCCCCGGCCGGGGCCCGCGAGGGCGAAGGGCGGACACGCTGCGCGACTGGTCGGTACGCCTCGCCCTGCTATCCCGCCCAGAGTGCTACGTCAACCACTGTCAACCACATACAGGAGGTTCGCGAGGATAATTTCAGATCACATTTTTGTGGGCAACTTTTCCAAACGTTCCCGACGTCCCCACGCGCACGGGGCGGAATGTCGGGGATGTCGTTCCCTGACATTCCGCCCCCACGGCCGGTGACGCCGGCCGCCGGCACCCGTGATCAGCGATCCACGGTCAGGAGGAGCCGAGCACCTGGTAGGTCGTCGGGTTGCCCTTGGCGTCAAGCTTGGTGGTCAGGGCGCCGCGCAGACAGACCGCCGGGTAGTTCGGCAGGATCTTGCCGCTGCACTGGAACTTCTGGCCGCCGCTACCGGGCAGCTCCGACTCCGGCATGCTTTTGATCGCGGAGGTGACCGTGGCGGGGGTGACGTCGCCCTTGAGGCCCGCGACCGCCGTCTGGAAGCCGGAGAGGGTCATGAACATGCTCAGGCCGGTCACCGACGTCGGGTCGATCGACTTGCCGTACGTGGTGCGGACCGCATCGTAGAGCCGGGTCGAGGGGTTGTCCGCCCCGATCGGCACGGTGCCGACGATGGACATGCCCTTGAGACCACCGGTGACCGCCTTGCGGGTCGCGTCGGAGGCGCAGATGCCGATGGCGCCGATCGGGCCGGTGAAACCGACCGTGCGCAGCCCGTTGAACGCCGCGATGCAGAACCCCTCGCTGCCCAGGACGAACGCGGCGGAGTCACCACCGGAGAGCTTCTGCAGCTGCGGAGTCATGTCCGCGGTGCCCAGCGGGACGGGCAGCAGGGTGAGCTGGACCCCGGCCTCGCTGGCGATCTTCGGCCCGTCGGCCTTGAACGACCCGAGCGCCGGCGGTACGTCGACGACGATCGCCGTGACCTTCTTCAGACCGTTCGACTTGGCCAGATCCACGGCCGCACGCACCTGCGCGGTCGGGTCGCCGAGCGAGAACGTCGAGGTCGACTCCGTCAGCAGCGCCGCGGTGTTCGCCGCGTAGACGAAGAAGGGGACCTTCGCCGCGTGCACCGGCTGCCAGACCGCGTCGGCGACCGCCGACTGGCCGACGACGACGGCCGCCACCTTCTCCTCGACCATCCGGTTGCCACAGTCGGTGCCCTTGGCCGGGTCGTTCTGCGTCTCGCACTTGACGAGCTGGATCGGCCGGCCGGCGACGCCGCCCTTGTGCTCGTTGAGGTACTTCGTCGTGGCATCGGCGACGGACAGCTCGATCGACGTGTCCGAGGCCGGCCCCTTGCCGTCCGAGACCAGGCCGATCTTGACCGGAGCACCGGTGGCCTGGTCGGCCGGGCCTAACAGCGACGCGGCACTGACCGCCGGCGCCGTACTCGAGCCCGACGCACTGCTCGTGTCATCGCTACCGCTGCTGCTACAGCCGGCGGCCAGCAGCACGAGCGCGCTGAGCGTCGACACCGCCGCAAGGCTCGTGACACGGACCGAGCGGCTACGCCACCGGCTCGGCCCGGATGTTTCCCGCTGCATATCTGGTGTACCTCCGTGGTGTCGTCCCCGGCTGCGCCTCACGGTGCGCACCCAGGGCAGAACTACAAAATGCGATTGAAAATTACTTAGAGTAGCCATGGTGGGCCGTGTTCGACCGCGGGTTCCAGGCAGCTCGCCTGGGGGCCGGTAACCGCACAGGCCCAAATCGGGTGATGACGAGTGACGTCCAGGCGTCAGTACCCGCGCCGGACAGCGCGGGAATGCCCCAACGCCGACGCACCGCTCAGGACGGCCCGACCGGGTGGTGGCCGGGCGGAGGAACCCCGAGTCAGCGGCCGGCGAGCCGCCGCGGGAACGGCGCCTCGACCTGCTCCGGTCGCGCGAAGGTGTGGACTATCCGGAGTCGCCCCAGGTCATACGCATGCACCCCTCTCCACGTATCGCACGCGAGCCGCAGCAGCCGCCGCCGCGGAAAGCGGTTCCGCCGATCGCCACGCCCGGGTCCGGGAGCGGGGTACGGGCCTGCCGATCACGCACGCACGCCCCCGTTGGCGTGGGGCGCCTGGTGTGACGCCCGCCTCCATCTGATGTGCCAGACTATCGCCTAACTTAACGCTGTTCGCAAGTGAAGTTCGCAAGCTGCCCGCCGTTGCGTGGATCCCGTTCACCACAACCGTCCACACCTGGACAGCACGAAGCCCCCCTTGCACGCAGAGTGATAACCCTGCGGGCACGGGGGGCGTTGCTCGCACGACCGAACGGAGCCCCGGTGATGGCGCCGACCTGCGCCGTCCCGGGACCGCTCAGGCGGTCAGGCCTTGGCCTGGGCGCTGGAGCGGGCCGGGTTGGCCTGCTTGGCCGCCTTCGGGTCAAGCTCGGACCGCTTGGCGAGGACACCTTCCTCGACATGGTCGCCGAGGTCCTTGTCGACGTTGCGCCAGTACTCGAAGGCTCGCCGCAGAATCGGCTCGCTCACCCCGTTGAGCAGGTGACCGACGATGTTGTCGACCAGCCGGGTACGGGCCGCGTCGTCGAGGACCTCCCGCACCAGCGTGCCGGCCTGCGACCAGTCGTCGTCATCCGGGCGCTGGGTGTAGGCGGCGCGGACCATCTCGCCGTCGGCGTACCACAGCCCGCCGTCGTCGGTGAGGTCCGGCCGGGCGGCCGGGCCCCCGTAGGAGTTCGGCGCGTACACCGGGTCGGAGACGTTGTGCACCCGCATCGCGCCGTCCTTGGAATAGCTGTGGACGGGTACCTTCGCCGCGTTCACCGGAATCTGCTTGTAGTTCACGCCGAGGCGGTGCCGGTGGGCGTCGGAATAGCTGAAGCCGCGGGCGAGCAGCATCTTGTCCGGCGACAGCCCGGTGCCGGCGACGATGTTGTTCGGCTCGAACGCGGCCTGCTCCATCTCGGTGTGGTAGTCGGTGACGTTGCGGTTCAGCGTGAGCCGGCCGACCTCGCGCAGCGGATAGTCGCTGTGCGGCCAGACCTTCGTCAGGTCGAACGGGTTGATCCGGTAGGTCTTCGCGTCCTCGAACGGCATGATCTGCATCTTGAGCGTCCAGGTCGGGAACTCGCCGTCCCGGATGTGCTCGTAGAGGTCACGCTGGTGGTAGTCGGTGTCGATCGAGGCCATCTGGTCGGCCTCGTCCTGGGTGAAGCACTCGACGCCCTGATCGGTCTTGAAGTGGTACTTCACCCAGAACCGCTCGCCGGCGGCATTGATCCACATGTAGGTGTGGCTGGAGTAGCCGTTCATGTGCCGCCAGGTCCGCGGGATGCCGCGGTCGCCCATCAGCCAGGTGACCTGGTGGGCGGACTCCGGCGAAAGGGTCCAGAAGTCCCACTGCATGTCGTGGTCACGCAGGTTGTTGTCGCTGCGGCGCTTCTGCGACCGGATGAAGTGCTGGAACTTCATCGGGTCCTTGATGAAGAACACCGGCGTGTTGTTGCCAACGATGTCCAGGTTTCCCTCGGACGTGTAGAACTTCACCGCGAAGCCGCGCGGGTCACGCCAGGTGTCAGGGCTGCCCCGCTCCCCCGCCACGGTGGAGAACCGGATCAGCACGTCCGTCTTCGCCCCGGGCTGGAACACCGCCGCCCGGGTGAACGCGCTGACGTCCTGGGTCACCTCGAAGGTGCCGAACGCCCCGCCGCCCTTGGCGTGCGGCTGGCGCTCCGGAATCCGCTCCCGGTTGAAGTTCGCCATCTGCTCGATCAGATAATGATCCTGCAGCAACAGCGGACCGTCCGGCCCGATGCTCAGCGAGTGCTCGTCGCTGGCGACGGGAATCCCCGCGTCGGTGGTCGTCGGACGACGCTCCCTGATGGTCACCGTGCACTCCTCATCCTGCTGTCATCCACACTTCCCAGGTCGGCCTGTGCAACCCGACCCGCCGCTCCCGCCCCAGCCATCCGCCGCTCGCCGGCCCCGGCGCCACCCGGTTCCGCGGAACCGGACACCACCAGGCACTCGTCGTCGGCTGCTGGGCCTCCGAGCCGCACCACCGCTGGACCGCACCGCCCGTGACCTGCATCGATGCAGGCGAGACCGGAGTGGAGCCACGGATCGTGCCGCACCCTTCGCCTACCCGCCCTCCAGCCGCACACACCCCCAACTCCGATCCATCGCTGTCCTGGGTGTGAACCCGAGCTGGCGCACGTCCGTCAATCACACCGCAGCGCTCCTGCGATCTCCGCCCTCGGCCATGAGGACCGGCCGAACGTGCTGGAAATCCCGGCCATGTTGCGGACGTCCCTGGCGGGTCAGCCCCAGCGCCAGGCAGAATCCGGTGCGTCCGCCTGGCATCCGGTACTTGGAAACGGGAAACGCCTGCTTTACGTCCTGTATCGCTCGTTCGCCTGGCAAACTCGACGCATCGAGGGTCCGACCACCGGATAATCCAGGGGACGGACATACATTGCGGACCTGTGGGGGCTCGGATGCGCACGGACTCACATCAGGCAGATTTCGGAACGGAGATGCGAAGGAAGCGACTGACTGCCGGCATCTCCCTCGGACAGCTTGCTGCCCAGATTTTTTACAGTAAAGCCCAGCTCAGCAAGGTCGAGCGCGGCCTCAAGGAGCCGAGCCGCGAGCTGGCACGGCTCTGCGACGCAGCCCTCGCTGCCGACGGAGAGCTCATTTCCTTACTTCCCGCCTTCCGGCCAGAAATCCCCGACGAGATCGAGACCACCGAAAGACGGCAGGCCGACAGCGACCGCTCGATGGCCGACGAGGAGGTATGGCTCATGCAGTTGGACGGGAGCAACGCAGGCTGGTTCGCACCGATCGGGCGCCGGCAGGCAATGCTGGCGGGCCTGACTTCCGCAGCTGGTGTCGGGGGGCACTTTTCCCTACCCTCCCCGACACCCACGGGGGCAGATGGGGCCGGGATTCTGGCTGCCTTCCGGCAGTTGTTCGACGAGTATCGCCGCCTCGGTCAGGTCATGAGCCCGGCTTTCCTCCTCCCATCCCTGATAGCTCAGACCCATACGGTGCGTGAGGTTGCCAGGAGTGCACGCCCGGGGATTCGAGAGGATCTTTTTCGACTCGGCTCCCGGTACGCGGAGTACATCGGCTGGCTGGTGCAGGAGAACGGCGACGAGCAGGGTGCGCTGTGGTGGACACAGCGGGCAGTGGAGCTTGCCCGAGCTGGCGGCGACGAGGACCTCGCCGCCTATGCGATGGTCCGGCGGGCGCTGGTCACCCTGTACCGCGATGACGGCGAACAGACCGTCGCGCTCGCACAACGGGCGCAGGGACCGGCGCTGCCGCCACGGATTCGCGGCCTTGCCGCCCAGCGGGAGGCCCAGGGGCACGCGATCCTCGGCGACCACCGAGCGAGCATGACCTGTCTGGATCGCGCCCGCGGCCTGCTCCACCAGGCGTCATCGAACGATGAACCGACCATCGGCACGATTCACCTGTCCGACCCGGCTCAGATGGTCACTGGTTGGTGCCTGCACGACCTGGGTCGTCCCGGTCAGGCCACCGAGGTTCTCGACAGAGAACTCGCCCAGGTCCCTGCGCATGCCCTGCGGACTCGGGCCCGCTACGGCATCCGCCAGGCCCGCGCCCACGCGAACGCTGGCGACATCGACCATGCCTGCGCACTGGCCGCCGACCTGCTGGGTGCGGCGGCGACGGTGCGCTCTGCGACGATCGCCGCCGACCTGCGCCAGCTCGCCGCCACCCTGAACCGTCATTCCCGCCACCAGGCAGTCCGGGAGCTCGCTCCGGAGCTCGGCACCGCCCTTTCCCTGATCACACCGGCATAGGAGTCTCAGTCATGGCAGAGATCTTCGTCAACTACCGCACAGGTGACGGCGACAGCACCGCGGCGCTGCTCGAGCGGGAAATCGAGCACCGCTTCGGACCAGGCCACATCTTTCGGGCATCCTCCTCGATTCTCGCCGGCAACGCTTTTCCTTCCGAAATATACCGTGGAGTGCAGGAATGCGCCGTCCTGATCGCGGTGATCGGACCAAGCTGGGCCACCTCCCCAAAGCTGCAGGACCCGGCGGACTGGGTCCGCCGGGAGATCGCCTATGCGCTGGCCGCAGGCACGACGGTACTGCCGGTGCTGGTCGGACGCCGCGTCCCTCGGATCAATCCCACGGAGCTACCCGACGAGTTGGCACCGCTGGGGGAAATCCAGTCGTGGCCTCTCGACCCACAAAAGACTGGTACCGACCTCAGCACACTCGGTGACCTGCTTGTCCATCACGTGCCACTACTGGCAAAAGTGGATCGAGCCCGCCCCGCCGACGGCGAGCCCACGATTCACCACACCGTCCGTGGCGACGAGTACCCACCGGCGCAACGCGACAACATCCGGACCGACGACCACTCCACGACGACGGTCGACTATGGAACGCACGGAAATGTCGGAGGGATTCATGGCAGCTTCAACCAGACCCGCCGGGGAGACGACAACATCAACATCAGGGGAAACGTTCGCGGCGGCATCAGACAGGGCTACGGCGATCACAACTCCCGCAGCTCAGAATCATGAGCACACTACCTCTGACAGTTCCCTCCATATCCGCTTCTGACGGCATCGACGTTCACCAGACCAACATCCAGAACATCTATCAGACGTTGCGGGCGGAGAGCGCAGCACGACGGCGCTCGCCGCGGCGGGTGGCAGCCGACGAGCTCCGCCGACTGGATCGAGTTTTTGCGCCACCAACAGGGATGGCCCGCGCACGGGACATCCTGGAACGTCACGGTCTCGTCCTCCTCGAGGGCCGCCCGGGATGCGGGCGGACAACCGCCGCCCGGGTATTGCTGCACGAGTGTGGCGGCCTGCCTCGGACGGAGGTCGTCGAAAACGACGGAAACATCAAGGACCAGGAAAAGCCGAAGCAGGACCAGCAGGAGCTCTGGGCACAGGCGGACGAGATCGACGCCAACGACCGCATCGTGCTCGACCTGTCAGCTGTGACGGGCCAGCACTGGGAATGGGCGCAGCAGGAACTGTCCGCGCTCCGCGAGCGACTACGCGAACAGGACGCCAAGCTCGTCGGGATCCTTCCCGGGGTGGGGCAGGGGGGTCTTCTGGATGAGTTCCGACACCTCGTCGTGCTACTCGGACGGCCTGCCCCCGAGCGGGTGCTGATGCGACACCTTCGATTTCAGCAAGTCAACCTTGCTCTCCACGGTGGACCACCATCTTCGCTGCGCACCAGTGTGCAGCGGCAGACCAGCCTGTCAGCGGTCGCCAACCTGGCCGGACTGATCGTCCGCGCGCATCAGTCGGGTCTGCGCGATGTTGACGAGTGGTGCGCTGCCGCACTTCGCGCCGCTGAGCCAAGGCATGAGGACGTCCAACGGCAACTGGCCGGCCTGCAGGGGGGATCTCAGCGAGCCCTGCTCCTGACGGTGGCGATGCTGCATGGAGCACGCCTTGACGACATCCAATATGCCACCGAAGGCCTGCTGACGCTGGTGGAGCATCCACCGGAGGAGGCACCGGTGCTGGACCGACACAGCTGGCACAGTCGTATCTCGGCGATCGAGGCCGGCATCAGCCCGGACGGCCGGGTCCGATTCCGTGATCCCAATCATGATCTGGCAGTGCGCGGATATCTTTCGGTGTACGTACCCGAGGTCCATCGGATCCTGCCGACATGGTTCCAGCAGGTCCACCGACTGCCCGGCCTCGACGCCGACGGTCGCGGCGACCTGGCGACCCGGCTCGCAGACCAGTTTCTCGGCGAGGGCACCCGCACCGGACCGGGAACCCTGGGCACACTGATCACCACGCTAACTGAACGGCTGAACACGGTCTCCGCATCGGCAGCCCGCCGGATTCTCGAGCGTGGACTGACAAACGATGTGCACGGCGGATGGTTCCGGCAGAGGATCTACGAATGGTCAGCCGGGAAAAATACCTCCGAGGGGCTGGCCGCGGTACTCGTATCGGTATGCGACGACGTGATGTCCGTGGACCATCCTCACCAGGCGGTGGTGCGCCTGCGCCATCTCGCCCGGCGTCCGGATGCCTCCCGGGCCGCCCGGGAGGCATTACAACGCCGGGTGCGTGAGGACGACCGCCTACCCGTCTATCTGCTCGGCCGACTCGCGGACGGATTCCAGCGGGGACAGCCTGGTAGCGACTACTGGCGCACTGACCTCGAGCTTTTCCTCGACCTTGTCGATCCGATGGTGTTCATCACCCCCGGCCGGGGCGGCACCCTGTTAGGTAAGCGCTCGGTCCGTGACCGCTTGGTGCGCTGTTGGGCGGTAGCTTTTCCCGACCGGACGCTCGCCAAGGAGACGATCGCCCGCGTGCACACGTGGCTCACCGCGGCCGGTGACGATCCCGAGCACCGAGAGCTCCTCATGGAGGTGCTGATCGCCGGCTGCATGAGCCAGGCCATCCTGCTTGGCCGGCTGCTCCAGATCTGCTCGGTCTGGCGCCGTGCCGCACGACCCGATGACGGCCGCCGACGGAGCGACGTCGACGACGCGATGGCAGCCCGAGCTTTTCGGATACTGGCCGCCTGAGGCGATGTCACCCCACACTCCTGCGCGCGGAGAAACGCCATGCCAATAACCCGTAAGATCGCGATCGGCCTCGGGTTCACCACCTTTGGCCTCATCGTTGCACTCGTCGGCCCCTGGAGCAGGTGGCCTGTATGGATCATTCCTATTTTCCTGTTCCTGGCCTATCTCGCCATTCTTCTGTCCGAACGCCGTGACCCGTGGTTCTTCGACGTGCCGGATCCGGATTTAATATCCCCGCCATCCGCGACTCCTGCACCTGCACCTGCACCTGCACAGCGACAGAGGTTCGAGGGAATGGCGCTGCCGAGCAAGCACACGGACTACGACTTCCTGTTTTCGGCCACCCTCTGCTGGATGGAGATCTCTGCACCCTCCGAGATGGCGTTCAACCGGGCCGGCCTGGCCCGGCAGGCGATTCTCGAACGTGCATCTTCGGTCGGTCAACGCTGGGAGCCCGGACGCCTGTTCGCGGCCGAGGCGGAGCTGACTACCAGGTTGGGCGTTTTTGAACCGGACTCCACCGGTCGCATCCGGGTGATGGCCGAAGACATCACCCTCGAACTCGCCGAGCAGGACCGCGCACACCTCGCACGACTTGCGGAGATCCGCCGACAGGAGGAGGTGTGGGGCCACGAGCGGCGCCAGGAACAGGAGCGGCGCAGCTACCTCAGCGACGACGTCCTGAAGTCGCCGGGTAGCGCGGTCGTCTGGTGGCTGTCGAAGCAGAATGAGCAGATCGACGAAGCGGTGGACAGCATGAAGGCGCTTGGGTTGCTGTCTGCGGCAGCGACCGGAACAGAGCTGTCCGACTCTTTCCGCCGTCTGCTGGACCCTACCGCCGTCGAGCGCACCCGTGGAACCACGGAACCCGAAGGAGCCAGCGGAAGCAACGGCGAGAGCGGAAGCGGTAGGGCCCCGTATGTGGATCTGCCGACTCCCGCCGAGACAGCCGCGACGGTCACCGCCCGGCCGGCTGGACCGGCCGAGTCTCTTGAGCTGTTCCTGGCCAGCACCGGCCTGCGGACCGACGATCCGCGACGGTCGATGATCACCCGGATGATCGCCCGATGCCTGCGCGAGGACAGTGCCGATGTGGCTGATGCGATCCTGACCCGGTTGGCTCCGGAAGAAATGTCCTCTCCCGTAGCCCCGTCCCCTCCCACCCCGGACGATAACGCCAGATCCGACGACAGCGACCAGGTCGACCAGGAGGCCGAAGCCGTGCACGGAGGTCGCGTACGTGACGCGGATCGTCCAGGAACCTGGATTCCGGGTGGCCGGCAGGCTGACGACGCCCGCGCCGACGATGGTGCTGTCATGCACCGTAGCCCCTGGTCGCAGGACGGCAGCGGACCAAACTGAGCTACGGGGGTGATGCGGATGACGATCGGAGTGGGATACGGGTCGAGATCTCGCCAGCCGAGGTGCTCGACACGCTGACCCCGGCCGAGCGGCTGGCCTTCGTCCTGCACGATCTGTTCGCCCCCGAGATCCTCGCCCTCATCGACCCGGACCGCCTCGCCCGCCAGGTCATCCCGCCCAGCGCGGCGGGGCCCCGGAAGAACGGGTGATAAAAACGGCCGTTACGGGCGGATCCGGACTGGCCGGATGAGGTCTGGGTAGGCACCCGTCTCGACAGCAGCCGAACGCGGCGTTCGGCCACTGCACGCCCGCTGTCCGCCCGGCCGTCGAGGGGAACCGAAGTCACCATGCGCGACCAGCACCGGATTCCGCCTCCCGCCCGCCGGCCACCGCGGTCGCGCCAGCGGACGGGTGGATTCCGCGGGGTGCTGGCCGCGGCGGTGGTGGCGGTGGTGGCGGCGGTGGGGCTGGCCGCGGGCTGCGGATCGGCGGGGTCGGGCGGCGGATCAACGTCGATGCCGTCGTCGGGGGCGGGCACCCCGGGCGGCGAGCCGGCGCCGTTGACGGTGGACACGTCCAGTGGACGGCTGCAGGGCATGGCCACAGCGCAGGTACGGCAGTTCCTCGGCGTTCGGTACGCGCAGGCACCGACGGGGGCGCGACGGTGGACGATGCCGGTGGCGCCGCCAAAGCCGACGGGCCCGGTCGAGGCGACCCGGGCCGGCGCGAGCTGCGCCCAGGCCGGCATCGCGCCCGGCGCGTCGGCCACGGCCTCCCCGTCCGAGGACTGCCTCTTCCTCAACGTCACCACGCCGGCGACGATGCAGCGGGGCGAGAAACTGCCGGTGATGGTGTGGTGGCACGGCGGCGGGTTCACCACCGGCTCCGGGTCGGTGTACGACGCGGCCCGGCTGGCGACCCGCGGGCACGTCATGGTGGTGACGGTGAACTACCGGCTGGGGGTGTTCGGCTATCTGTCACTGCCGGGGCTGGCCGGCAGCGGCGACTTCGGGCTCGCCGACCAGATTCTCGCGACCCGCTGGGCGAAGCAGAACGCCGAGGCGTTCGGCGGCGATCCCAACGCCATCACCGTGTTCGGCGAGTCGGCCGGGGCGATGAGTGCCTGCGCGCTGCTCACCTCGCCGGCGGCGAGGGGACTGGTCAACCGGGTGGCGATGTCGTCCGGCGGTGCCTGCCAGGTGCGCTGGCCACGCAACGGCCTGCTCCCCGACACCCCGGCGCAGACCCCGTTCGTCAGCCTCGCCGACGGCGAGACGTTCGGCCGCACCAGGGCCGCGACCCTCGGCTGCACCGGCGCGGGGACGACGGCGCCAGCGTCGGTGCTGGCCTGCCTGCGGCGGACGTCCACCGGGGATCTGTTGAAGATCACGTCGTTGTTCTCCAACGTGCTCGCCTTCGGCACCCCGTTGCTGCCGAAGGACCCGGCGAGGGCCATCGCGGACGGACAGAACATCGAGGTCCCGGTGCTGTCCAGCGGTGATCATGACGAGCAGCGGGGGTTCGTCGGCGGAGTGGAGAAACTGAGGCCCACCTACACCGCCGCGTCCTACCCGAAGGACCTCGCGACCGCGTTCGGCGCCAGCGCCGGACGGGTCGCCGCCCAGTACCCGCTCGCGCGGTATCCGAGCGCGGCCATCGCCTGGTCGACGGTGATCACGGACGCGTCCTGGATGTGCCCGATGCTCGCCGGCAACACCGCGCTGGCCAGGCACGGATCCACGGTGTACAGCGCCGAGTTCGACGATCCGCACGCACCCGACGTCAACGGCATCGGGTCGCCGGCCTTCGATCCCGGCGCCGCCCACGCCACCGACCTTCCCTTCCTGTTCGACCTGGCCGGCCACGACTATCTGCGCGGCGAGGCCCAGACCGCCCTGGCCAACACTATGATCGACTACTGGGCGAGTTTCGCCCGCACCGGCACCCCGAGCGCCCCGGCCCAGCCGGCCTGGCCGCGGCTCACCGGCACCGCCGGCCCGACCCTGCGGCTGGCGCCCAGCCGGATCGCCACCGTCGACCTCGCCGCCGAACACCACTGCGACTTCTGGCAGAGCGTCGGACGCTGAATTCCGCCGCCGCCGTCAGGGTTTACGGACGCCTGCGTGACAACGTCACGCAGGCGATGAAGCCGTACCTGGGCGAGTTCGCCGTCCCGACGCCGGTCGACGATGTGTACCGAGACGTGTGGCAGAGGTGTACGTCTCGGTGGGCCATCGGACGAACCTCGACGATGCCTGCCAGCGCATTCTCGACCTCTGCCCGCGCTCTCGCCTCCCCGAGACCACCCACGCCGCCGACCTCCTCAGCCGCATCACCCTCGCCACCCACCGCGGGACAACCCAGCCCGGCCGGAACGCCGAGCCAGCGCCGTGATCACCGTCGAGAACAGGCGCCCGGTTCCGCGGAACCGGCCAGAGGTGCGGGTGCTACGCCGAGCGGATCATGCCCTTGGTGCGCATCAGCACGTCGGCGAGGTAGCCGTCATGCGGGACGCCGGGGCGCAGCCAGGTCGTCGGATGGTCGCCCACGTAGACGTTGGTGATGGTCGGGTCGTCGAGCAGGGCGTCGATCAGCTCACCGCGGGTGGTCATGGCGGTGAGCACGAGGGTGTCGCGCAGTGGGGCGAGACCGTCGGAGGGCCGCCATGGGCCGATCCACACACAGGGAAACGGCAGTTCGACGCCGAGCTGCGGGGCGGTGGCCGAGTCGACGAGATGGACGGCGGGACGCAGCACCGCGCCGCCGCCGGGCAGTTCGTCGACGATCGTGTCGCCGCCGAGCAGGGGGCGGGCATTGCCGGCGATCCGGTGCAGGTAGCGGTCGATCTCGACGACGGAGGCCGTGGGTTGCACGGTGAGGATGGCCTGCGGATCGTCCGCGGGCAGGCTCGGGATGCGGCCCAGGCGTTGGGCGAGGGCTTCGGCCAGCGGTGCCGGGTCGCCCTCGACCAGCACGGCGGTGGTGCAGGTACAGGCGGTGCCGCCGAGGTGGCTCACCGACCCGGCGATCAGGTCGATCTTCTCCCGCCAGTCGACGTCCGCGGTGACCAGGATCTTCGAGCGTCCCGGGCCCTGGGGCAGGACGGTGGGGATGGCGCCGTACTTGTCGACGACGTCCTGGCCGCCGTAGACGATCGCGAAGTCCGACTCGCCGATGATCACATCGGCGACGCCGTGGTCGGTGGGCAGCAGGGTGATCGTCGCAGGCGGAAAGCCCGCCTCGCGCAGCGCTGTGACCAGCCGAAACGCCGTGTACGGCTCGCGGGACGACGGGCGCACCACCACCTTGTAGCCCAGAGCCAGTGCCTCCGGCCACAGGCCGTGCACTGCCGGGGTGTTGCCCGCCGCGTGGACGGCGAACAGGTCGCCGCGGCGGGCCCACACCGCCGAGCCCGCGTACGTGCGCCCGTCCCGCCAGTCGCCGACGGCCCCGGTCGGGCGGGCGAGCTCGAGGACCTCCCGCTGCGAGCGCAGCACATCGGTGATCCACTCGACGGACTGCCGGACGACCGCCCGCGGCACCCCGGAGGCGGTCGAGACGAGCTCGACGTAGCCGTCCGGGTCGAACCCGCCGATGGTCGCGGTGGCGAACACGTCCGCGGCCCGTTCCATCGCGGCCAGCCGCTCGTCCGCCGGCACGACCGGGGCGGCCCGCATCGCCGCCAGCGTGCGGCGCACGTACAGCGCCGGTACCTGGGAGATCTCCCCGATCGGTGCCCCGGACACCGACGTGAGCGGCACCCGGCTGCGGCTGCGATACGGCCCCATGACGCCGAGCGCGTCGATCTGGACGGTCCCGGCCGCCGCCAGGGCGGTCGTGGCGGCGGGGAGGGTGGCGTCCATCAGTAGACCCCTTCGATGACCGGGCTGTCGGCGAACGTGGCGACCGGGCCGACGTCGGCGACCGAGGCGCCGAGCCAGCCCGGCGGCGGCGCGATCCGCAGCGCGTGGTCGCGTTCCAGGTTGTTCGGGATGAGTGCGTACTTGGTGAGGTGGTTCATGACGACCTGGCCGCGCTGCTCGTCGGCCACGTCGTCGCCGGTGGCCGGGTCGACGACGCGGAAGGCGATGTACGGGCTCGGCGGATCGAAGGCAGCCAGGCCGTCGGCGCGTTCGACGTCGCGTTCCCGGGACATGCCGAGAATGGTGGTGCTGCCGTACAGACCCTTCAACGGAATTCCGGGGAACAGCTCGTCCCGGAAAAGGTCGCGGGTGTCGGCGTCGAGATGCGCGCCGCTCCAGCAGATGTACCGGACATCCTTGCGGATGATCTCGACCAGGTCGTCGTGGCGGGAAAGGCGTTCCAGCAGCGGCGGGGTGGTGATGAGAACACCGACGGTCTGGGTGCGCAGAACATGGGCGGCCTGGTCGACGACGTGGGCGACGTAGCGCTCGGACTCCTCGGTGTCGCCCCGGCCGAGCAGTGCCTTGATCCACCGCGGGTCGAGGTCGACGGAGAACAGCACCCCGTCGTGGCGGCGAGCCCGGCGGCGAGCGAACTCGCCGAACATGTGCGGGCCGCTCGGGGCGACGGCAAGCACGTTCGCCTGGCCCAGCGGCGTGTAGTGCGCCTCGTCCCAGCCGAGGGCGAACTCCATCCAGCGGTCGAACATGACGAACCGCTTCGGGCGGCCGGTCGTCCCGCCGGACTCGTACACCCCGGCGATCGCCCGGTCGGCGCCGGTCAGCCCGCGCGGAATCAGGTCCTCGACCGGCACGTCCCGGAACTCGTCGACGACGTTCGGGAACAGGCGCAGATCGTCGAACGTGCGGACGTCGGCGATCGGGTCGAACTCGAGGCCGCGGACGCGGCGCAGCCAGAAGGCGCTGCCGGTCTCGGTGGAGAAGTGCCAGCGCATGAGCGCGGCGAGGTACTCCTGCGGATCCAGGTCGGAGGGGGGTCGGCCGGGTTCGGGTAGATCCAGGACGGTGGTGCTCATGCGCAGCCTCCGCGGGCGCGTCGGACCGCCGGTTCGATCACCGGCAGTCCGGATCGTCGCCGATCGTCGACCGTGCAGCGTCCCGTGCAGCAGCTACCGATTGCATCATTGGAATTTCCGTCCACGACACGCCGGTCACGACATCGCGCCGCCATCCACGGGTCGTGTGCCGTTCAGTCTCCCGGCACAACCGCCCTGCTCGGCCGTCCGTTCCGGCCGCCCGTTCCGACCCCGCGGGTCAGGGTTGCGGCGCTCAGGCCGCCAACCGCAGTGGGAGAGTACGCACGCCGCGGACCACAATCTGGCTACGGAAGGTCACGTCCTCGGGGACGACGGTGACGTTGCGAACCCGGCGCAGCAGGGCGCGGAAGGTCAGCTCGGCCTCGATGCGGGCCAGGGGCGCACCCAGGCAGTAGTGGATGCCGACGCCGAAGCCGAGGTGGCGCCGAGCACGTCCACTGCCGGCGAACCGGTCGATGCGGAAGTCGTCCGGCTCGTCGAAAGCGGCCGGGTCCCGGTTCGTGGCGCCCACCAGGACCAGCAGACCGTCGCCCTGGGTGAGTTCCTGGCCGCCGATCTCGACGTCCGCCAGCACCGTGCGGCCGATGACCTGCACCGGCGGGTCGTAGCGCAGCATCTCCTCGACGGCCGGGCCGATCAGGTCCGGGTCGGACCGCAGCGCGGCGAGCGCCGCCGGATGGGCCGCCAGCGCCAGGATGCCCGCGCCGAGCAGGTTCACGGTCGTCTCGTAGCCGGCGACGAGCAGCAGCGTGCACAGCTCCAGCAGTTCCGTCTCGGTCAGCGCGTCGCCGTCCTCGTCGTGGATGGCGACCAGCCGGCTGAGCAGGTCCTCGCGGGGGGTCGCCCGCCGGTCGGCGAGCAGGTCGCGGAAGTAGGCCTCGAAGGCGACGGTGGCGGACTGACGGGCGGCGTTCTCCTGGGCGCTCAGCATCGGCCGCGGGTCCAGACCGCGGGTGAGCGCGTCCGCCCAGTCACCGAACAACACCTCGTCGGCGTCGGGCACCCCGAGCAGCCGGCACATCACCCGCAGCGGCAGCGGACGGGTGAACGCGGTGACCGCGTCGACCTCACCCTGGTCGAGCGCGGCGTCGAGCAGCTCGTCGGCGGTCGCCGTGATCCCGGGAGCCAGCGACGCGACGACTCCGGGGGTGAACGCCCGACCGACCAGCCGGCGCAGCCGACCGTGGTCCGGCGGGTCGGCGCGCAGCAGGGAGCCGAGCCCGTCCTCCACGGTGCCGCGGTAGCTCACGCCGTCCCGGTAGCCATGCCCGATCGCGGGATGGGCCAGCGCCGCGGAGCCCGCCGCATGCCCGGTGACCAGGGTGATCCGCCCGCCGGCGATCTCGCCGGGCAGGAAGACCCCGAGCTCGCGGACCTGCCGGTAGGCGGGATACGGGTCGGGCTGGCTGCCCAGTGCCAGCGCGGACAGAATGCCGGTGTACTGCCACCCGGCCGTTACGGGTGCCTCCGGTGGTGTGACGGCGGTCATCTGCGCATCTCCCCGTGGTGCGTAGAACCTCGGCGGCGACCGGACTGGGCCCATTGCCTGACCGCCCCGCCGCCGCGCTGGACGTCGCCATTCTTGCATCCTGCGTGAATCACGACCGCCGCCCGGATAAAACGTCCGTTAAACCCTGCTCCCGGCAATTCGGCAGCGTCGCGGCGCCGATAAGCAGCACCAATCAACCGGCTGCGGCGGACACCGTGGCAGCGGCCCGGACGAAAGCGGCGACGGCGGGCGAGCGACAGTCACTCGGCCACGCCACGCACAGGGTGCTGGGCGTCAGGTCGGTGACCCGGCGATAGACCACGCCAAGCCGTGGATGCCGCTCGGCCAGCGACCGCGGCGGATACCAGATGATGGTGCCGAGCTCGACGAGCATGAAGATCTGGGCCAGGTCCCGGGGCGCCGAGGACGCGGGCAGGTCGTCGGGCAGCAGCCGTCCATGCAGGTCGGCGAGACTCAGGGTGGGGCGGTCAGCCAGTGGATCGGTGGCGGCCAGGGCCACCAGGCGGGGTTCGGTCAGCAGCGGCTCGACGTCGAGACCGCGGGCCTCGGCCGGGGTGGGCAGCAGCCCCACATCGGCCCGACCGTCGCGCAGCGCCTGTTCCTGCTCGCCGCGCCCACCGAGCAGCAGATCCACGGCGATCGCCGCCGCCTGCTCGTGGTAGGCGGCGAGAATGCCGGGCAGCAGGCCCGCGTCATAGTCCGCCTTGAGGGCGACCCGCAGCGTCGGGGCCGGCCGGGCGGCATGGCGGGTCCGGCGCGCGGCGGCCGTCACCGCCTCGAGGGCGACACGGGCGTCGCGCAGCAGCACGTCTCCGGCCGCGGTGAGCGAGACCCGGCGGGTGGTGCGTTCCAGCAGCTGCGCCCCGAGCCGCCGTTCCAGCTCGCGGATCGCGCGCGACAACGGCGGCTGGGCCATCCCGAGCCGCGTGGCGGCCCGGCCGAAATGCAGTTCCTCGGCGATGGCGACGAAGTACCGCAGCTCGCGAACCTCCAGCTCGCCGCCCGACCACTCCGGTGTACTCATACCGCCAGGATATGAATCCGGACCGGATCGGTCCTTCCCCCAGGGCGTCCCGCGGCCTTGACTGACGGCTGTCCGGCTGGCCGGCTGGCCGGGCGGCCATGGCACCGTCCCCGAAACCCTGGAGCAACCAGATCATGATCGTTGTCACCGCACCGACCAGCAATATCGGTGGCCAGCTGCTGGCCCGGCTGCTCGCCGACGGCGTCGATGGCGCCGAGCCGCTCCGCGTCATCGCCCGTCGCCCCGATGCGCTGCCCGAGCAGGTGCGCGATCGGGTCGAGGTGGTGGCGGGTTCGCACGCCGACCCGGACGTCGTCGCGAAGGCCTTCGTCGGCGCCGACGCCGTGTTCTGGCTCGTGCCGCCGAACCACGCCGCGACGAACCCACAGGACGCCTACCTGGACTTCACTCGCCCGGCCTGCGCGGCGATCCGCAGCGAGGGGGTGCGTCACGTCGTCACCGTCTCGGCGCTCGGACGCGGCACGCCGGTGGCCGACCGCGCAGGCCTGGTGACCGCATCGCTGGCCATGGACGACCTGATCGCCACCACCGGCGTGGCGCTGCGCGCGCTGGCGCTGCCGGGGTTCATGGACAACTGGCTCCGCCAGGTCGCCTCGATCCGCGACCAGGGGGTGATCTTCTCCGCCACGCGCGCCGACCTGCGCTTCCCCACCGTTGCCACCCGCGACATCGCCGCCCGTGCCGCCGAGCTGCTGCGCGACCGTTCGTGGCGCGGCCAGGACGGCGTCGCCGTCCTGGGCCCGCAGGACGTCACCAGCCACGAGCTCGCCGAGATCATGTCGGACGTGCTCGGGCGCCCCGTCCGCCACCAGCAGATCAGCGGCCAGGCACAGTACGACGGCCTGGTGGCGGCCGGCTGGTCGGCGGCGATGGCCCGCGCCATGATCGACATGATCGACGCCAAGAACGACGGCCTCGACAACGGCGAACGGCGCACCCCCGCGACCTCGAGCCCCACCACGTTCCGCCAGTGGTGCACGGACGTGCTCCGCCCCGCCGTCCTCGGCTGAGCGCCGGACCCGCTGGACGCGCGGCCTCGGTGTTCCGCGCAACCGCGCGCTCGGGGTCCCCCGCTGACGGTTCCGCGCAACCGTCAGCAGCCGCCAGCGCCGGGTCTCCTGCCAGCCGGGTCTCCTGCCAGCCGGGGCCGCCTACCGTCCGGGGTCCGGCAGCAGGCGGGGGACGACGCGGACGCAGACGACCATGGCGAGGATCTCGACCAGCGTCTGGGTGACGACGGCAACCGCCGCCACGGCGAGATCGTCCGGCAGAGCGAGGGCGAGGGGCAGCACGACGAGGGAGTTACGGGCGGTCCCGCTGAACACGACCCCGCGTCCGGCCGGCGCGTCCAGGCGGAACAGCCGGGCCACCGCCACCCCGGCGCCCACCATCACCACGGCGAACAGCACATAGGCGGGCACCACCCGGGCCACCTCCCCGAGACCGCCGTCACCACCGCCGCCGCGTACCCGGGGCACCTGCGAGGCGATCACGGCGACGAGCGTCGCGGCCAGCACCGGGACCATCGCCACGTCCGTCGCGGCGACCACACCCGCGAACCGTCCGCGGGGCCGGCGGACCAGCACCGCCTGCACCGTCCACGCCAGTGCCAACGGAACGACGAGGAGCAGGGCGAAAGCCCACAGAAACGGCCCGACCCGCACCACATCCCCGAGCGCGGAGCCGAGGAACGCGCCCAGATAGCCCGGTAGCAGCACCAGCTGCACGACCAGCAGCACCGGTGTCACCGCCAGCAGCTGCGCGCGCCGCGCACCGCCGAGTCCGCCGAACACGACCACCCAGTCCACGCACGGACACAACAGCACCAGCAGCACCCCGAGCCGCAGCGCCCGCTCGTCCGGCAGCAGCGGCAGCAGCGCCGCGACCACCGCGGGCACGACGAGGAAGTTCACCACCAGCACCGCCGCCACAAAGCGCCCGTCCCGCCACGACCGCGCGAGCTCCACCGCCGGCACCTGACGGAACGTGACGAACAACAGCGCCGCGAGCAGCGGACTCACCGCCGGCCCGAACCCCGGTCCGGCCCCCGGCAGCACCAGCCCCACCACCACCCCGACCCCGATCGCGACCAGGTACACCCTCACCTGCCACCGCTCCAACACCGCCCCGACCCTGTCCACCGCCACGACCCTGTCCACCGCCACCGAGTCGACTCCCACCACGCCACCCCGTCCCACACGCCACGTCCGGCCGTCGTCGTCGTCGTCGAGGCCAAGGCGCATCTCGTGGATCCTCGATCGCCCTCGTCATCCACACATTGCCATCGCGAGAACACTGCCCAGCGACCACACCTCACATCAGCGTGGACTCCACGACCGAGCTGACCACGACCGAGCGGGGTGACACGTCGTGACCGTCGTGACCGTCGCAGGCGCCAGCAGGCGGCACCGGCGGGCGGCGGTAGCCGGCGGCGCGGCAGGGCTGGATGCTTCCGCAGGGACGGAATGGACAAAACGATGCCGCGAACCCGGTAGAAGGGCCACAAAGATCGACACGCCGAGCCTCGACACGCGACAAAGGGACGCGCAGGGCGTTGCGGAGTGTGACCGGCGGCTGGACGGCAAGGTGCCGATGGCGAGGGTGATCGACGAGGTGCGCTCGGCGGGTCGTCGGGTCAGACGGGGCCGCGGCGGCGTTCGTCGGGGGTGCTGGGATCGTCCGGCGGGTCGGAACCGGGGCCCGGATCGCGTCGAAGCAGGCAACCGAGATCGGCGAGATCGGCGCCTCCGCCGCGCCGGCGAGCACGATGTCGG
>NZ_JAMQQG010000178.1 GCF_023716925.1 Frankia sp. R82 | reverse complement strand
GTCCGATGATTTTCGTGGGACCGCCGGCCTGGTAGCAGCCGTTGGAGCGGACCTGGAGTTCGAACTTGCCGCTCTGGTTCGCCGCCGAGTCGCAGCTGCTCGCCTCGCTCGACCATCCGCACGTCGTGAAGGTCCTCGACGGCGAGGAGGTCGACGGGCTCGGCGTGATCATCATGGAGCTGCTGCCGCGGGGGACGGTGCGTGCCCGGGCCCGCGCCGGCCCGTTGCCCCTGGCCGAGATCTGCGCGGTGGGCATCGCCACCGCAGAGGCGCTCGGCTACGCCCACGCGGCCGGTGTGCTGCACCGCGACGTCAAACCGGCCAACCTGATGTTCGCCGCCGACGACATGCCCAAGGTCGTCGACTTCGGCATCGCCAAGATCGTCGAGAACGCGACCTCGACGACCGCGAGTGTCGCCGGGACCTACCCGTACATGGGCCCGGAGATCTTCGGGTTCGGCCGCCCGGGCTTCGCCACCGACGTGTACAGCCTCGGCGTCGTCCTCTACGAACTGCTCACCGGACGGCTGCCGTTCGGCCCGAAACTCACGTTCGCCGAGTACGGCCACCACCACCAGGTCCCGCCCCCACCGATGCCGGATGTCCCGCCGCCGTTGGCCGATCTGGTCGCCCGAACCCTGAGCAAGGACGCAGGCCGCCGGCCCACCACCCGCCAGCTCGCCGTCGAGCTCGCCGCGGCCGCCGGGATGCTGCTCGGCCCCACCTGGCTGCGCGACAGCGCGTTGCCCCTGCACGTCGCCGAGGACATCCACGCCGCCGCCCGAGAGGCCCAACCGCCCCGCCGGGGCCGCCGGGAACGCCGGGACCGTTCCACCCGGTCGCCCGACCCCGAACCGTCCACCGCCACCGCCACCGGCACGCCCACCGGCGGCACGCCCACCGGCTCCCAGCCGTCCGGGCAGCGCCGGTCACCTGCTCGAATACGAGCTCGGCCGCGACGGGCGGGACGCGATGGGGTTCGCCGTCCACG
>NZ_JAMQQG010000177.1 GCF_023716925.1 Frankia sp. R82 | reverse complement strand
CTCGGCACCTGTACTCCTCCCTGAGTCCATTATCTCAAAGAGCCCAGGTGTGAACAGAATCGGGTCAACTTCACACCCACGGTTCCGCGAATAACGGGAGGATTGGTGCGCACTGTGCTCGCGCACGCCCTACGGCGCACAACCGCCGGCATCAGACGATCGGCTCGCCGCCGGCACGCCGGACGGCCGGGCCACGGCAGGTCCCATCAACACCGGAGTTCTACCCGGAGGGTGACGGCCCTGGCACTCGCCTTCGTCATCGCTGGTGGGGCCGTTATCGGGACCGGCACTGCCGCGGCGGCGGTCGCGCCGACGGCCGTCCCCGATGGTAGTCCGGCAGCAGGCTTCTTCGCAGCCCTGCCCAAAGACCTGAACCTCTCGGCGGCCGGTCTGGAGTACATCCTCACCTGGGAGGGATTTCGCGCCAGCCCGTACGACGACGCGACCGGCAACTGCACAATCGGCAGCGGCCACCTGATCCACCGTGGTCTATGCACCGATCCGGACCGCCTGCAGTGGGGAACCATAACCCGCGACCAGGCCCGATATATCGCCTATACCGACATTACCTCGCGTATTGTTCCGGCGATTCGCACCGGTATTCCCAACACGCCGCTCTTCCAGCACCAGTTCGACACCCTGGTGGACTGGATCTACAACGTCGGCCCCGGCTACATAACCGGCCAGAGCGGCGTCCGCGCCGCCCTGCTCGCCGTGCCCACGGGGTACGACGACGTGCCCGCCGCCCTGATGGCATACGTCTACTCGGGCAAGACGAAGCTGTGCGGCCTCTACCGCCGCCGCATCGGCGACGCCACCCTGTGGCGCACCGCCGCCTACGCCAGCAACCGGGCCCCATGTCCCCAGGACGCCCTCTAATGGGATGTCTGACCCCTGACTCCCGACCCTGATCCCTGACCCTGAGCCTCGGGCTTTCACCGGGGTGATCGTCTGTTGGGTTGCCGCAAAGAGGAAAGTGCTCCTGAACAGGGAGGATCGG
>NZ_JAMQQG010000176.1 GCF_023716925.1 Frankia sp. R82 | reverse complement strand
GCGGCGGCCCGCGCGGCCCGTTCCCCGGCCGCCGCCCGGACCAGTCCGTCGGCCCGGCCCTGCAGAGCCCGCGCACGCTCCTCGCTGGTCCGCACCGACAGTCGGGCTTCCACCTCGGCGGCCCGCACCGCCGAGGTGGCGGCCACGAGCCGGTCACGCTCCACGGAGGATCGTTCGTCCACCTCGGGTTGCGCCGAGGCGGTCGCGAGTGCCGCCTCGAGCTCGTGCAGTGCGCCGTAGGCCCGGTCGCGGGCGCTCTCCGCCCGGGTCCGGGCCTGCTCCAGTCGGATCACCTCGGCGCCGGCTGTGCCCCTGGCCCGCTCGAGCTTGGCCATCTGCTCCCGGAAGGCACGGGAACGCGCGTCGGCCCCGTGCAGCGCGGCCGAGGCCGCGTCGATCTCCGCCCGCGTCCGGGCGACCTCGGCCCGAGCCGGCTCCAGCGCCTCATGGGCGAGCTCGGCCCGGCGGCTCGACTCGTCCACCCCGGCCTGCGCCTCTTCGGCCGCGGCGGTCAGTTCGATCGCGCTCGGTGGATGCGCGCTGCCGCCCACCGCCATGGCGGGGCCGAGCAGATCGCCCTGCCGGGTGACCACCCGCAGATCCGGGCGGCGTTCGAGGACCGCACCCGCGGCCGATAGATCCGCGACGAGGACGGTGGCGTCGAGCAGGGAGTTCACCGGGACCCGGAACCGCTCGTCGACGATCTCCACCAGGTCCACCAGCCGCTCGCAGCCGGGCGGCAGGGCGTCGGCGCCGGGGTCGAGGGCGGTGCCGGCGGCGGCAGACGCGGTGACCAGGGTGGCGCGGCCGGCATCGGCATCACGCAGCCAGGCGAAGGCGGTGCGCACATCCTGCGTCGAGGCGACGAGCAACGCGTCGGCGGCCGGGCCGAGCGCGGCGGACACGGCGACCTCGGCACCGGTACGCACCCGCAGCACGGCCGAGAGCCGTCCGACCGGTGTGAACGTCGGGTCGAGATGTGCACGGCCGGGACCTGCGTTACTTCGTGGCAGTCGCCGAGGAGCAGAGTTTCACCC
>NZ_JAMQQG010000175.1 GCF_023716925.1 Frankia sp. R82 | reverse complement strand
CGACTCCCAGCGCGCCCGAGGCCCGTGCCGTCTCCGGTCAGCACCGCCAGCCGAGCGCGCGGGACGACGGATCATCCGGCGCGCTCGGCTTCCTCATCGCCTTCAACGCGACCACCGCGCCGACAATCATGGTCTCGAAGTGTCCGGAACCGCCAGATCGACACAAGGCCCGTTCGACGCGGTAGACGGGCGTGCCCGACATCTCCCGTTTACGAGTTCCGACACGAGGATGGCGCACCAGTGAGCAGGCCGGATAGAATAATGGCCGGCGGTAACGGACCAGCCCCTGCGGCCTCCCTCCTTGGACAGGTATGAGCGGACAAGTCAGACGCCGGACCGGCACCGGTGACGCCGCACCGCGGCTGAAGCGTGAGCTCTACGAGAAAGAACTCCTCCGGCTCCAGGCTGAGCTGGTGACCATGCAGGAGTGGATCCGCGAGACCGGCGGACGCCTGGTCGTGATATTCGAGGGCAGAGACGCCGCCGGGAAGGGCAGCGCCATCAAACGCGTCACCGAATATCTGAACCCGCGGGTCGCCCGGATCGTCGCCCTCCCGGTGCCCACGGAGCGAGAAAAAACTCAGTGGTACTTCCAGCGCTATATCGAGCAACTGCCCGCCGCCGGCGAGATCGTCCTGATGGACCGGTCATGGTACAACCGCGCCGGCGTCGAGCGGGTCATGGAATTCTGCACGCCAGCCGAGCACCGACGTTTCCTCGCGCAGTGCCCGGTGTTCGAGCGGCTCCTCATCGACGACGGCATCATGCTGCGCAAGTACTGGTTCTCGGTCAGCGACACCGAGCAGGACGACCGCTTCCGCGACCGGCTGGATGACCCGATGCGCCGCTGGAAGCTCTCACCGATGGACCTGGAGTCCATCCGCCGCTGGGAGGACTACTCCCGCGCCAAGGACGACATGTTCGTCCACACCGACACAACGGAATCGCCCTGGTTCGAGATCGAGGCGGACGACAAGCGCCGAGCCCGCATAAACATGATCAGCCACCTGCTGTCGACCGTTCCGTACCAGGAAGTCGAGCGACCCTCACTTGTCATCCCGGACCGGCCAAA
>NZ_JAMQQG010000174.1 GCF_023716925.1 Frankia sp. R82 | reverse complement strand
GGCGGGTGGGGTGCGGGCGGGGGTGTGGGCGGAAGCAGAGCGGTGGGGGTACAGCGAGTTCGTGGGTGAGGAGGTGGGGTTGGCGGCGGGCCTGTCGCCGGCGCAGGGTGGCCTGCAGGTGGCGTTTGCGGTGCGGGTGGTGCGCCGTCTGGTAGGGGCAGTGAAAGCCCTGTACGAGGGGGTGATTGATCTGGGGCGGCTGGTGGTGTTGGACCGGTTGACCGGGCAGCTGTCCGACGAGCAGGCCGGGCTGGTGGCCGGGGTGGTGTTGGCGCGGGGTGGCCGGCCCAGTGCGGAGGCGTTCGCGCAGGCGGTACGCCGCGGGGTGCTGCGGGTGGATCCGGGCGGGGCGGCGCGGCGGCGGGAGAAGGCGCAGGCCGCGCGGCGGGTGGAGGTACGTCCCGAGGCTGACGGGATGGGCCGGGTGGGCCTGGTGCTGGGCGCGGAGCAGGTGTGGGCGGTGTGGGCGCGGCTCACCCGGCTCGCCCGCCAGGGCGCTGGGGATGGTCGCAGTTTTGATCAGCGGCGGGCGGATGTGGCCTACGGGCTGTTGATGGGCGCGGACGCCGGGCGGGTCCCGGTCGAACTGCAGGTGATCGTGCCAGTGGAAACCCTGCTCGGGCTGACAGAGCTACCCGGAGAGATTCCCGGGTTCGGGCCGGTGCCGGCGGAGGTGGTCCGGCAGATGAGCGACGATCCGCACTGCACGTGGCGGCAGATCCTGACCCGCCGGGACAGCGGGGACCTCGTCGACGTGTCCCAGCGCAGGTTTCCCTCGGCGGCCCTGGCCCGCAGGGTGCGGGCGCGCAACACCACCTGTGTGCTGCCGGGCTGCGGGCAGCCCGCCACCAGCACAGATCTTGACCATACGGTTGCCTGGGTCGACGGGGGACGGACTCGGGAGGGCAGCCTCGCCCCGGTCTGCCGGCGTCATCACCGGATGCTCGGCCGCCGTAAGCAGCAGCCCGCCAGCCCGACAGGCCACACCGGCCACACCGGCCAGGCCGGCCAGGCCGGATCAGCCGATCATCAGCAGCCCGCCAGCTGGCTGATCGAACAGACCCTCCCCGGCCACATCACCTGGACCACCCCCACCGG
>NZ_JAMQQG010000173.1 GCF_023716925.1 Frankia sp. R82 | reverse complement strand
CAGAGCTGGAATGGTCAGGGTCTGGCTACGGGGGTTCTGGATCCAGGGACAGGCTGGTCTGGCCGAGAAAGCCGGTGATGAGGTCGGGGCGGTACTGGACGCGTTTGAGCAGGGTCTTGATCGTGATGGTGAGCTGGTCGACGGTGACCCGGATGTGGTTGCCCAGGTCGCGTTTGACGTGTGCCCAGACCCCTTCGACGGGGTTGAGGTCGGGGGCGTAGGCAGGCAGGCGGACCACGGTCAGCCAGCCGGCGTGGCGGGTGAGGAACACGCGCATCGCGGCGCTGACATGGGTGTTGAGGTTGTCCCAGCACAGGATGATCGGGGCGTGGAGCTGGTGGTGCGCGGCGGCGATCAGGGTGGCGTAGTCGTCTTCGGAGAAGCTGCGGCGTTCACCACGACGGCCGTGGTGGGTCGGCACCCGGTAGAACAGCCGAGGCCGCTGCCCGGGCCGGTAGCAGACCAGGGCGGCCATCGACACCCGACCCGAGCCCTTCCCCGACACCCGCACGGTCGGGGTGTGCCCCCGAGGTGCCCAGGTCCGGGCCTTCGGGGGGCGCAGGCTCTGCCCCGCTTCGTCCTCAAAGAGGATCCACGCGCCGGTCGTCGCCGCTAGCCTCGTACCTTCGCCCAGGTCTCGGCCCGCCACGCGGCGATCTTCTCCTCGTCGCGTTCCGCGGCCCGGCGGGCGGGGACCTGCGGGCTGTATCCCATGCGGTGCAGCAGATACGACGTGCCACGCAGGATGTAACGGATGTGGAACAGCCGGCCGATCAGCAGGGTCACCCGGGCCAACGTCCAGCGCTGGTCGGGCCAGCCATGCCCGGCCGGACCACGGTCCAGTTCCACCCGTAGCCGATCAAGCTGACGGTCCGACAGTCGGCACGACGCCCCACTCGGCCCCCGCGACGCCAGCGCCGCCGCACCACCGGCCCGCCAGCGCCGTTTCCACTGGTAGGCCGACTTCGTACTCACCCGCAACCGCCGGGCGACCTCGACCGGATCGACCCCCGCGGCGAACAGGTCCGCCGCCTGCACCCGAACCGCTTCCCGACGAGCACGACCCTGCGCCGTCAACCCACCACCATCCGCATACCTCATACCAGCGGCAAGCCCCGAGCACGGTCCGGCCATACCCGGACAGACCGGATGTGATCA
>NZ_JAMQQG010000172.1 GCF_023716925.1 Frankia sp. R82 | reverse complement strand
CTAGTGTCGCGTGATTCTGTTCAATTTACTCGGGTAGGTGAGATAAAATGGTCAGGTGGAGTTGACGGCGGATGAGCGGGCGGAACTGCTGTCCCTGGTGAACGACGGGGATGTTCCGGCGAACGTGGCTACGCGGGCCCGGATCGTGCTGTGGTATGCCGAGGGTCTTCAGAAGAAGGAGGTGGCGGCGCGGGCCGGGGTTTCGCGGCCGACGGTCGACCTGTGGCTTTCCCGTTACGAGTCGAAGGGCGTCGGCGGGTTTGTCGATCTTCCTCGCGGTGCGCCGCGGGAGCAGGTGCCGGCGTGGATCCGCGGCCGTGTCCTGGCGTTGACCCGTGCTACTCCTCCGGTCGAGACGGGACTGACGCACTGGTCGAGCCGGGAGATGGCCAAGTACATCGCCCGGACCACCAGAACCTCGATCTCCTGGCACTACGTCGCGAAGCTGTGGCGAGATGAGGGGCTGAAACCCTGTCGGCAGGGCACCTTCAAAATCAGCAGGGACCCTGACTTCGCGGAGAGGGTCGCCGACATCGTCGGTCTGTACCTCGCCCCGCCCGAGGGGGCGGTGGTGCTCTCCGTGGACGAGAAGACCCAGGTCCAGGCCCTGGACCGGACCCAGCCGTTGCTGCCGATCGCATTCCACGCGAGCGAGAAACGCACCCATGACTACGTCCGGCATGGCACCACGAACCTGTTCGCCGCGCTGAACACCGGGACCGGCGAGGTCTTCGGCGAGTGCCGGCCCAGCAAGGACGGCGAGAACTTCTTGGCCTTCCTGAAGAAAGCGGTCGCGCCCCACGCCGACAAAGAGATCCACGTCATCGTGGACAACCTCTCCACCCACACCACCCCCGACGTCAAGAAGTGGCTGGAGAAGAACCCCCGCGTCCACTTCCACTTCACCCCCAAAGGATCGTCCTGGATCAATCAGATCGAGACATGGTTCGGCATCATCACCCGCCAGTCGATCCGCCGGGGCACGTTCAGCTCGGTGAAGGTCCTCATCAGGCAGATCAAGGACTACATCGCCCACTGGAACGCCGACGCGGAGCCGTTCGTCTGGACCGCGACCGCCGGTGAGATCCTCGCCAAGGTCAAACTTGTGCAGGCCAATGTCAAGAAACTGGTCGACAATAATGGGAAATAAAGAAACCGGAATCACGGGACACTAGAC
>NZ_JAMQQG010000171.1 GCF_023716925.1 Frankia sp. R82 | reverse complement strand
GATACGGCGGGCCCGGCCCGGGCGGCCGGACCGTCACCGAGTTGCTCTGTGGCGCCTACATGTTGGTGCGCTTGGGGCTGCTCGGGGTGTGGGGGGTGGTGGGGGTGGTGGTGGTGGTGGGGGGGGTGGCGGTCGTCTGGCGGGCGGCCGGCGCCGGCCGCGGTCGGCATGTCGAGCTGCCCACGTATCCCTTCCAACGCCGCCGGCACTGGCTCGACCCCGACGCCCGTCTCGCGGCGCAGGGTCCTCCGGCCGCGCGGCGCGCGCCGCGGCCGTGGGGTCGCCGTCCCGGTGACCCGTCGACCTGGCGGTACCGCACCGAGTGGCGGGCCCTGCCTGCCGAGGCCACCGCGAGCGTGGTCGAGGCCGCGTTCGGCACCCAACCCGACCGTCCCCGTCCGTTGTCCGGGGTGTGGCCGGTGTTCGTCCCCGCCGACGCGGTGCACGAGCCCGCCCTGACCCAGCTGAGCTCGATCGTCAGCCGACTCGGTGGTCGACCGGTGCCGGTCCGCGTCACCGCCGCGGACGCCGACCGCGCCCGCCTGGCCGCGCTGCTGTCCGACGTCCCGCTCACGGGCGCCCGACCGGACGACACCAGCCCCGACGGGCCCGGGCCCGGGGCCGAGACCGGGCCCGGGGTGCTCGGTGGGGTGCTGAGCCTGCTCGGCCTGGATACCGCGCCGCATCCCGACCATCCGACGCTGACCGGCGGGTTGGCACTCACCGTCACCCTCGCGCAGGCCCTGGGCGATCGGTATCCCGACCGTCCCCTGTGGCTGGTGACCCGCGGCGCGGTCAGCACCGGAGCGCACGACCCGGTCACCAGCCCCGAGCAGGCGATGCTGTGGGGCCTCGGCCGTACCCTTGCCCTCGAACGCCCCGGCGGCTGGGGTGGTCTGATCGACCTGCCGGCCATCCTCGACGACGACAGCGCACGATCGCTCGCCGTCGCCCTGCTCTCCCCCGCGGACGAGGACCAGAGCGCGCCCCGCGGCCCGGGCCTGTTCGTTCCCCGTCTCGTCCCGGCCGAGACGCCGGCACACGCCGCGGTGACACCGGTCGAAACACCACGATCGCCGGCTGCGGCGGGAAGCCCGTCCCTGGCCGGGGCCGGGCCATCGGACGGCGCGGGCTGGCCACCGGCGGGCGCGGTGCTGGTCACCGGCGGGATCACCGCCAGCGGGTCGCTGTTGTC
>NZ_JAMQQG010000170.1 GCF_023716925.1 Frankia sp. R82 | reverse complement strand
CCACACGTCGACCATCGACTGCACGAACCTGGCCGACTCATCCTCATCACGCCGCAACGTCCCGGCCACGACTGCATTCGCGATACCGGTCCGCTCCAGCACGGCCTCGATGCCCATCGTCAACACCGGATGCGAGCTCACCTCGATGAACACGCGATGCCCCTCGTCCGCCAAACGCTCCACCGCCTCGGCGAACCGCACCCGCGAACGCAGATTCCGCACCCAGTAACCCGCGTCCAACTCCCCGACGACCCAATCCACCTCGACCGTCGACATCAACCTCACCGACGGATCGAACCCCTCGCCCCGATCCGCGTCACCGACTTCGGCCAAGGCGGCGACCACGGCGGCGGTCAGCTCACCTTCAGCCGCTTCAACGTGCACCGAGTGCGACGCGTAGTCGACGGGCAGCAGCGAGGACCGTACCCCGGCCGCCTCGCACTCCTCGCGCACCGCCGCGATCACGTCTGCGGTACCGGCCAGGACCACCGACTCCGGACCGTTCACCGCGGCGATCTCCACCGGCCGTAGACCGATCAGCGTCTCGGCCCGCTCCTCACCCACGGCGACCGACATCATCGCGCCCCGCCCCGACAGCCGCGCCGCGATCACCTGACTGCGGGCCACCACCAGGCGCATCCCCTGGGCCAGCGTCAGCCTCCCCGCGACGACCGCCGCGGCGATCTCGCCTTGGGAATGGCCCACCACCGCGTCCGGAACGACACCGCGCACCTGCCACATCGACGCCAGCGACACCATCACCGCGAACGACACCGGCTGGACCACGTCGGCCCGGTCCAGTGACGGAGCGCCCTCTACGCCGTCCACCACGGCCCGCAGCGACCAGTCCAAAAGCCGATCGCACTCGTCCATCCGCGCCGCGAAAACAGCGTCAGACGCCCACAACCCCCTGCCCATCCCCGCCCATTGCGCCCCCTGACCCGGGAACACCAGCACCACACGTCCCATCGAACCCGCCGCCTGTTCGCCGCCCGAAGAAGCAGCCACCGCGCGGAGTCTCGCCACCGCCTCATCCCGCTCCGCGGCCGCCACCCCAGCCCGGAACTCCCACACCGAACGGGACGTCGACAGCGCACGCCCCACATCACCCAAGCTCGATACGGGCTGCTGTTCGAGGAAATCGGCCAGCTGCCCGGCAGCAGCGCGCAGGCCTTCCGGCGACCGCGCCGACACCACCAACGGCACCAC
>NZ_JAMQQG010000169.1 GCF_023716925.1 Frankia sp. R82 | reverse complement strand
TGAAGCTGCCCCGGTTTCGTTCACAGGTAGGGCTTTGAACGGTTAGGCGGCTTTATCGTACTCCTGGAAGCGGGTTTCGTGGTCCTGGGGGCTGAGGTATCCGTTGGTGGAGTGGCGGCGTCGCCGGTTGTAGAAGCCCTCGATGAAGTCGAAGATTGCGGCGCGGGCCTGGTCGTGGGTGGTGAAGGTGGTGCGGTCGAGGAGTTCGCATTCGAGGGTGGCGAAGAAAGATTCCGTGACCGCATTGTCGTAGCAATCACCAGAGGATCCGACGGAGCGTCGCACCTGGTGTTTCTCGCAGATCTTCGCGAATTCCCGGGACGTGTATTGGCTTCCTTGATCGGAGTGGTGGATGATGCCGGGTTCGGGGCGGCGGTGGCGTAGTGCCATGGTGAGGGCGTCGGCGACAAGAGGGGTTTTCTGCTCGGCGGACATGGACCAGCCGACGATGCGCCGGGCGTACAGGTCGAGGACGACCGCGAGGTAGAGCCAGCCCTGCTCGGTCGGGATGTAGGTGACGTCCGCGGTCCAGATCTGGTTCGGGGCGGGGGCGGTGAAGTCGCGGTTGACCAGGTCGGGAGGCAGGTGCGCGGCCCGATCCCGGCGGGTCAGGCTGACCGGCCGGCGGCGGTGGACTCCTTGCAGGCCAGCTTGTTTCATCAGCCGGGCGACGCGTTTGCGGCCGACCTGCACGCCGGCGGCGGCCAGGTCGGCGTGCACGCGCGGGGCGCCGTAGGTGGCTCGGGACGCGGCATGCACCGCCGTGATCTTCGTGGTCAGGGTCTGGTCGGCTGCGGTCCGGGTGGACCGCCCGCCGCGGCGACGCCAGGCGTAGTAGCCCTCGCGTGACACACCGAGCACGCGGGCCAGGACGGAGACAGAGTGGTGTGTTTTCTCCGCATCGATCAGAGCGAACTTCATGTCTGACCGGTCTCCGTCGCGAAGAAAATCGTGGCCTTGCGGAGGATGTCGCGTTCCTCACGGAGCTGCCGGTTCTCTTTCCGGAGACGGTTCAACTCCTCACGTTCGGCGGCGCTGATCTCGTCCGCTCGGGTGTCGTCCTGGCGGGAGGCTTCCCGCACCCAGTTACGGATCGACTGCCCCGACGGGCCGTATTCCTTCGCGAGTTCCTCGGGCAGCCGGCCGGCCCGGACAAGATCCACCATCTGTTGGCGGAACTCTTCCGTGTACGGCGGTTTTGATCTCGGCACCTGTACTCCTCCCTGAG
>NZ_JAMQQG010000286.1 GCF_023716925.1 Frankia sp. R82 | reverse complement strand
GGCCGCGGCCCGGCCGGCGGCCCCGGTGGTGTGGGTGGCGCCGGTGCGCAGGGCGCGGGCCCCGCGTCCCGGCCCGTGGAGATATCCGGCGACCACGGTGATGATGGCTACGATCAGCCAGGTCAGCGCGCTGTCTCGCAGAAAACGGACGAGAACGTCGTAGATGGCCGCTGCCGCGTCGTGCGGCAGGGTGTCGGGCGGGACGGAGTCCAGATAGCGCTGGCGCGCGACGGCCAGCACCACGAGCAGGACGATCATCGTCACGCCGAGGCCGACGCCCAGGGCCATGAGCCCGGCGCGGTGCGAGGGCGCCAGCCACACGCCCAGCGCGGCGAGCGCCACCACGGCGACCGGCAGCCACCGGCCGAGGACGGCGAGCAGGTGCAGGGCGTCCTGGGTCGTGGTCAGGGTGTCCGTCCGCAGCAGCACGATCTGTCGGTCGACGTCGGGAATTCTGCCGGCCTGCTCGAAACCGGCGTCGGCCAGCCGCTGCCGCACACTGTCGACGATCGGGCCGATGTCCAACACGATCGTGTCGTCCTTGGCCTGTAGGACGTTGCTGCCCTGGTCGGTGAGCACCTTCACCACGGCGGCATGCGCCCGACGGTTCGCGTTCTGCCATACCAGGGGGAACTGGTCACTGGTGACCACTCCCTGAACCACCTGATGTACCGCGCTGGTCAGGGCGTTTTTCAACGCGCCGGTCAGGGCGTCGGCGTGGTCCACGACGACGGGGGAAACGTTGTTTCGGGTGAGGACACCGTCGAGTGACGCGGTGACCTGGTCGACGTTGACGTTCCTGACGACCAGGTCGGTCAGATGGTTGATCACCATGTTCTGCACCGCGGGGTCGGTGGCGAGCGGTGCGACGGTGTCGGCGTACCGGTCCGTGTCGGAGATCGTCGTGTCCGCCCAGGTGGCGACCACGGCGAGCGGCGCCAGCACGGCGGCCAGCAGGAGCAGCAGGGATGCCCCGACGGTCCTCAGCCGGTCGTGGCGCACCGCTGCCGCGCCGCGCAGCCGCTCGTACTCCGCGCGTTCCCCGCCGGACAGGAAGGATGTGTCGTCCGAATGTGCCGGGCCGTCGGAACTGCCGCCAGCACTGGTAACCATGGTGCGGTCCCCCCTGCTTTCTGCCTGGTGCGGCTGCCAGCGCGGTCTCGCGGCCGGTTCCTGCCCGGCGAGGAGCAGCCGAAAACCGGTCGTGGACGAGGCGGAGAACGGCGCCGCGAGATTCCGGAAATATCGGCGCCTGCTTCCGCCTCCTCAACCAGGTGGGATGCGCCGACCCTCACTTCGGGTGATGCTGTGGGAGTGGGTCGGCGGCGGGGAGGAGTCGGCGTCCGGGATAGCCGCGAGTACTCGGAAAGGCGCCTTTCCGAGGCTCGGAGGCGGGCGCAGAGAAAATGCGGAGGGTATCGGGAAAGGTGGCGCGGTTCGTCGGCGGAGGGCCTGGCCTGCCAGTTGTGGGAAAGTGACCTGATAAACGGGGCGATGACTCTCGCCGCGCTCATCCTGATGCTGTTCTTCCCGTTTGTCATCACGCTGGCCGCGGTGTCGCCGCTGCGCCCCGGCGGCGCGGCCGAGATCATCGTCCGGCGGATGGGGCTGAACCACGACGCCGCGCTGGCCGTCGAGCGTCTGTTCACCCCCCACAGCGGCGGATCCGCGCAGGCTGAGTGGACGGTCCTCGGTGCGGTCTGGCTGAGCCTGGGGGGACTGAGCCTGGCCGGGGCGGTGCAGTCGGTCTATCTGCGGGTCTTCCGGGTTCCGGCGTTCGGTCTGCGCGGTGTGCCGGCCCAGGCGGTCTGGCTCGCCGGACTGATCGTCTTTCTGGCTGGCACCACCGCCACCGGGGCGGCGCTCACCGGCACGGTCGTCGGCCAGGTATGCCAGGCTCTGATCGTCATCGCCGCGATGGGGCTGCTGTTCTGGATCGGCACCTGGGTTCTCGTCCGCGGTCGGCTGGCCTGGCGGGACATCCTGCCCGTGGCCGTGTTCACCACGATCGGCCTGACCGGCCTCGGGGTGGTGAGCCGGCTGCTGTTCTCGACGTCGATCGTGGAGAACGAGCGGAACTACGGCGAGATCGGAGTCGTTTTCACACTTCTTTCCTGGCTGATCGGACTCGGGGTCGTGCTCACCGGAGGGGCGATCGTCGGGGCCTGGTACAACACGCAGGAAATATCCGTGATCGGCACGGTCGGACGGCGGGTGAGATCCCTGTTCAGGTGCTGAACCGTGGCCATCTGAGGCCACCGGGTGCAGGTCAGTCGTGCGGGCCGATAGCGGGCCGGCCGCCATCCGGTGCGGTGACCGTGGAAGCGGTCCGGGACATCAGCACGGCGGCGACCAGGCCGCCGACGCCGAGGACGGCGAGGGTGGCCATGGCGGTGGCGTAGGCGTTCGTGGTCAGGCCGGCGACGAGGATGGTCCCGGCGATGGCGGTGCCGAAGGAGGAACCGAGGTTCGAGACGCTGCGGGACAGGCCGGAGATCTCGCCCTGGCGTTGTTCGGGAAAGGAGGACTGGACGACGTTGACCGAGGGGGTGAGCATCACCCCGAGGCCGAGACCGATCAGCAACAGCCCGGGGGTGAACGCCCAGGGGCTGCGTGATCCGGCGACCAGGCCGATCAGGACGATGATTCCGGCGATGGCCAGGGCGAACCCGGCCGTGATCAGGGCGCCCTGGGAGTGACGTTTCGCGAGCCGCTCAGCGGCGGTCGACGAGGCGAGCAGACCGACCGTGGCCGCGGTGAAGATGAGGCCCGTCCTGATGGCGTCATAGCCGCGTACCACCTGCAGGAACGTGGCGACGGTGAAGGACGAGCCCATCAGCAGCAGCCACTGGATGTTCTGGGTGATCAGGCCGAGGTTCGAGACCCGGTTGCGAAACAGGCTGGTGGACAGCAACGGCTCCCGGCCGGCTCGCTCCTCGCGGCGTACCCAGTGCAGGAATCCGGCCAGCACAAGCAGTCCGGCGACCAGAAGTGCGGCGGTGAGTGCCAGGTCGTCGTCGGCGGCGAGGATGCCCAGGACGATCAGGGTGAGACCGCCTGCGGACAGGACCGCGCCCGGGATGTCGAAGTGACGGTGCGGGTCCGCCGGGAGCGGGTCGGTGATGGACCGGCTCAGCCCGATGACGAGTGCGATGATCAGGGCCTGGAAGGCGAACGCCGCGCGCCAGCTGATCGCGGAGGTGATCAGGCCGCCGATGAGCGGGCCCGCCGCCGCCCCGAGGCCGCCGCCGGCCATGATGACCCCGAAGGCGCGGGCCCGGGCGGTGAGGTCGGTGAACAGCACCGTGGTGAGGATGTAGACCGGGGGAATCAGCAGGGCGGTGCCGATGCCCTCCAGGATCGAGTTGCCGAGAAGCAGCACGCCCACGCCCGGTGCGGCGGCGCTGAGCAACGCACCCGTCCCGTACACCGCGAGCCCGACGAGAAAGCAGCGTTTGCGACCGAGCAGGTCGGTCAGCTTGCCGCCGGGAATCATCAGCGCGGCCATGACGAGCAGGAAGACCGTGATGACGACCTGAACGGCCTGGACGGTCGTGTCGAGGTCATGGCTGATGTCGTTGATCATCACGTTCATGTTCGACCCGGCGAAGCTGCAGATGAACTGCGCGAGCGCGAGCGGTGCCAGGACTCGCCGGTCGGCGCCGGCCGACCGTGGCAGGGTGCGGAGACCCACGTCGGGCGTCTGCTCGGTCATCGTCGCCACGTACCTCGCTTTCGGTCGCGTCGCAGACGGTCAGCGGGCCGGATTCTCGGCGCGGTCGAGCTCCTCGTCGAGGGCGATGGCGGCGTCGATGAGCGCGAGATGGGTGAAGGCCTGGGGGAAGTTGCCGAGCTGTTCGCCGGACGGTCCGATCTCCTCGGCGAACAGGCCGACGTGGTTGGCGTAGGTGAGCATCTTGTCGAAGGCGTAGCGGGCCTGGTCGAGGCGGCCGGCGCGGGCCAGGGCCTGCACATAGAGGAAGCTGCAGAGGTTGAAGGTGCCCTCGGAGCCCCGCAGGCCGTCGGGAGAGGCGGCGGGGTTGTACCGGTAGACGAGGCTGTCACTGACGAGTTCGTCGTTCATGGCGTCGAGCGTGCTCAGCCAGTCGGGGTCGGTCGGGGCGAGGAAACCGACGCGCGGCATGAGCAGCAGGGAGGCGTCGACGACGTCGGTGTCGTAGTGCTGGACGAAGGCATGGCGCTTGTCGTTCCAGCCGCGGTCGATGATCTGGTGGAAGACGGTGTCGCGGGCCGTCCGCCAGCGGGTGAGGTCGGCGGGACGGGAGTAGGCGGTCGCGATCCCGATGGCCCGGTCGAAGGCGACCCAGGTCATGAGGCGGCTGTAGGTGAAGTTCTGCCGGCCCCCACGCGTTTCCCAGATGCCTTCGTCCGGGCGGTCCCAGTGGTCGGTGAGCCAGTCGATGACGGCGGCGAAGGCCTTCCAGCCGCGGACCCCGCCGATGTCCTTCGCCTCGGCGAGGGCATAGGCGGCCTCGCCGTAGATGTCGAGCTGGATCTGGTCGGCGGCGGCGTTGCCGGCGCGGACCGGCGCGGACCGGCGGTAGCCCTCCAGATGGTCGAGGACCTCCTCGGTCAGGTGGGGTTCCCCGTCGACGCGGTACATGATCTGAAGCGGTTCGCCGGAGGCGGTCCAGCCCGCGTCGAGGCGCTCGCGCAGCCAGCGGCGGTAGGCGTTCGCGTCGCGGGTGAAACCGAGGGTGCTCAGGGCGTGGACGGACAGCGAGGCGTCGCGGATCCAGGTGTACCGGTAGTCCCAGTTGCGTTCGCCGCCGATCTGCTCGGGCAGACCCATCGTGGCGGCGGCGATGGGAGCGCCGGTGGGCGCGTAGGTGAGCAGTTTCAGGGTGATCGCCGAGCGGGTGACCATCTCCTGCCACCGGCCTCGGTAGCGTGACGCCCGCAGCCAGCTCAGCCAGAAGGCGCGGCAGGCGTCGAATGCGGCGGTGATGCTCTCCACCGTGGGTGGCGGACCGCCGAGACGTTCGCCGCGGGTGGCGGCGTCACCGCTGTCGCTGGTGAGGACGACCGCGGCCAGCTCGCCGGCGTCGAGGGTGAAACGGGCGGAAACGTCGTGGCCGTCCGGATGAAGCGCGATCGGGGCGGTCGCCTGCACGTGCAGATCCGTGTCAGGACCGTGGAACACCACCGATCCGTCGTCGAGATGGCGCAACGTGTGGGCCGCGCGACCATAGTCGAACCGCGGCCGACACAGCAGCTCGAAGGGCAGACTGCCCCGAACCACCCGGGCGACCCGGATCAGCCGGTGGCGCGTCGACGGGGTGGTGGAGGCATCGGGCTCCATGAAGTCGACCACCTCGCCCACCCCGCCCGGGGCCATGAACCGGGTGACGAGCACGGCGGTGTCGGTCAGGTAGAGCTGCCGGACGCCCACCTCGTCGGCCTCGCCGAGATCAGCGGCCAGGCGGCAGTGGCCCCCGCGATCGCTGTCGAGCAACGAGGCGAACACGCTTGGCGAGTCGAACCGCGGGGTGCACCACCAGTCCAGGGTCCCGTCCGCGGCGACCAGCGCCGCGGTCTGCAGGTCGCCCACGAGACCGTGGTCCGCGATCGGTGGATAGGCGTTCATGCTGGTTCCTCCCGCGATCGTCGCGTGCCACTTGAGAACCCAGGGCGGCTTCCCGCTTCCTACCCGGGCGGCTGTGGACGGAAGGTGCGCTGATGGGGCGTCTCGGTGACGACGATGGCCGTGGACGGGGGTATTTCCCGCCATACCCCGGGTAGTTCGCTCAGCGGTTCCGACAGGATGGCGCGGGCGTCGCCGGGTATGTGCCGCAGGCGTTCGTGCTCGGGGTAGAGCATCCGGATCGCGTCGACGCTCTCGCTCATGTACAGCGTGTTGACCACCGGCCCGCTGGCGTATCTGGCCGCGAACAGTGTCTCGCCGTCGGCCAACCCGACCGTCATCTGCAGGGGCTCGGCAACACCCGCAGCGGCTCCGACGCTCTCGACGAAACCGGCCATGCGTTCCAACCCCCCGACGGGATCTTCCTCCAGACCGAACGTCAGGGCAAGATGGAACATCACCTCGGAGTCCGTGGTGCCTTTTATGTTGCTGAAAAGGTCAGGATGTACGGCCATCAGCAGCTCACGGCGAAGCGAACCGAAGCCGTCGATGTACCCGTTGTGTACGAAAATCCATTTCCGATAGCGAAACGGATGGCAGTTCGTCTTCTGCACCGGTGTTCCGGTGCCCGCCCGCACGTGCGCGAGGAACATCGGGGAACAGATCTCCTCGGCCAGTTCCCGAAAGTTCTCATCACCCCACGCGGGTGAGTCGCTGTGGAAGATGGCCGGGGTCCTGCGCCGGCTGTACCAGCCCAGACCGGTCCCGTCACCGTTGGGTTCGAGCAGGTCCGGTCCATGCCTGACGCTTTGGGCAATCAGTGATCTTTCGGGTTCGTACAACAACGCGTATGGGACGATGGGATCGCCCCGATACCCCATCCATCTGCACATGCCACCCTCCAGTCCGCTACGGCAAGGGTGCCCACGCGGGGCCGGGGCAACCGCCGTTTTTATGGCCAGATCTTTAATGTTCGGAGTTTGACCATGGAGCGCTGAACCAAGGGTCAGGCCGGTTTGGCCGGGGAAGAAGGTGAGGATGCGGCGGCGGTACTGAATACGTCCGAGCAGGGTCCTGATCGTTTTTCGGCCCTACACGGAGGATTCCCAGCCGTCTGCGCCTTCCCCTGATCACCTGGGCGAGTCGATGTGAGACAGGAGCACAGCATTGGAGTCCGCGGTCGCGGTCGTGGCGGTGACGCTGCTGGCCTACGCGCTGGTGGAGCGGCGCCTGCGGCAGACGCCGATCAGCGGCGCACTGGTGTTCACCGCGGCCGGCCTGCTGGCCAGCGGCCAGGTCTCGGGACTGATCAGCTCGTCCATCGGTGAGCATGGCGTCACCGCCGTGCTGGAACTGACCCTCGTGGTCGTGCTGTTCACCGACGCGATGGGGGCCGGTCTGGGCCCCTGGGCGACCGAGTCGCCGCTGCCCGGCCGGCTGCTGGGAATCGGGTTCCCGTTGACCATCGCCGTCGGCTGGCTGCTGGCGTCCGCGCTGTTTCCCGGCCTCGGCGGGTGGGAGACGGCGCTGCTGGCGGCCATCCTGGCGCCCACCGACCTGGCCCTCGGGCTGCCGGTCATCAACAACACGCGGGTTCCCCGGCTGATCCGCCATGCCCTGAACGTCGAAGGTGGCCTGAACGACGGCCTGGCACTTCCGTTTGTGACCATTTTTCTGGCCCTGGCACTGGAGGAGGAGAAGACCGTCGGCCGCGGACATGCCGTGTCGGTGTTTCTGCGCGCTCTGGTGGCCTCCGGCGCCATCGGGATGGCGCTGGGCGCCGGTGGCGCACTGGCCCTGCGGTGGTCGGTGCACAGGGGTTGGTCCAGCCGGTTGTGGCAGTCGCTTGCGCTGCTGGCTGTGGCGGCCCTGGCCTACGTCCTGGCAGACCTGATCGACGGTAGCGGCTTCATCGCGGCCTGGGCCGCCGGCCTCGTGGCCGGCCTGGTCGCGGGCGAGAGCCTGTCCGCGGCGCAGCAGACGCCGCAGGATGTCGCCCAGCTTGGTGTCTGCGTGAGCCTTGTGCTGTTCGGCGCCCTGCTTCTGGCGCCAGCCCTCGCACACGCGACCTGGACCGCGCTCATCTATGGGCTGCTCAGCCTGACCGTCGTCCGGATGATCCCGGTCGCCGTCTCGCTGTGGGGATCAAAGGTCGCCCCTCCGACCGTGGCATATGTCGGCTGGTTCGGGCCACGGGGGCTGGCGTCGATCGTCTTCGCGGATCTGGTCGCCACCAGTGGACTGCCCGAACAGCACCAGATCGTCCCGGTGGTGATGCTGACCGTGGGTATGAGCGTGGTCCTGCACGGCCTCACCGCGCCGTGGGGCGCGCGCAGCTACGGACGCTGGTACGAGGCCGCGGCAGCGCGCCACCCCAGGATCCGCGAAGCCGCCGAGGCACCGCCGCCAGACCGCCTCGCCGTCCCGCCCATCCCGCCCGTCCCGCCGACGGGCAGGTGATCGAGACCGGACGGTGACCCCGCACCACCCCCACCGGGACGGTGGTGAGGACGAGGCCCGCGACCAGCGGCGAACGGCCCCCGACCCGCTGCGGCATGCGCGGGAGGAAATGTCATGCCCGATGACGCGCCGGAGCAGTGGCATCCCGTCTGCCATATCGACGAGATTCCCGAGGGCGAGGCCGTCGTCCTCCCCACGACCCCGCCCATCGCGGTGTTCAACGTCGACGGCGAGCTGTTCGCCACTGACGACACCCGCAGCCACGCAGAGTCGTCCCTGGCCGAGGGCTACATCGAGGACGGCACGGTCGAGTGCGTGCCGCACTTCGCCCGGTTCTGCCTGCGCACCGGCAAGGCGCGCTCTCCCCGCCCGCGGCCACGTCGGCACCGCCCGACGGCCACGCACCGCGGCACGTCCCTCGACCATGGTTACCTTCTGTGACGCCGCTTTCAGCAGGCTACGGGTGTGCAGGGTGCACGCGGGTCGCCGTGGGGGTGTTCGTGTCCGATATGCCCCCCACGGCGACCCGTATAGATGGATCTTGCTGTGGGGTCGGTTGCGGGGGGGATCACAGCGCTGCGGTTGCCACCGAGCCGGCCGGCAGAGTCATGGCCGTTCCATTCGTCGGCGCCAGGAGCCGTCCCCGCGGGGTCCGGGCCCGGGCTGACTGCCCGAGACTCGGGTGGTGTCACCCCTGGTCGGGGTCGTTGCTGGGAGGTGCTGATCCCTGACGTGCCGGTGCGGATCCCAACCCGTGCTGGCTGGCAGCGCGGGACAGGTCCATAACGGCTGCAAGGACGACGGGGACGGCGGCGAGGAGAAAGCCGCCGCTGACGACGTTGTTCGCCGCGCCCCACGGGTAGTAGCGGATCGACTCGGCGATGGGCATCAGTGACCAGGCCGCACCGACGACGAAGACCGCGACGGCCCAGCCGGGTCGCCTCAGGCTGATCACGGTCGCGGCTGCAACGCCCACGAGGACCGTGGCCGGGAGGATCCTCTGGATGCTGTCGACCAGACCGTCCGGCCCTCGGTAGGCGGCGAATGGGTTGTTGTAATACACGTAGCCATTGGAATGGACGAGGGAGAGACTGTAAGTTCCGGCCGCCGCCAAGAACAGGCAGAACAGTGCCGCCGCGGTGAATAGGTCGCGGCGGCGGAGCGCCGTTGGCATCCCCGCCGACGCCATCCCCGCCTGCAGGAACAGCACCGCGAGCAGATAGAGCGGTGGCCGCGCGATATCGGTCCACGCGGCCACGAGCACAGCAGCGCACACCGCGATGCACGTCAGACCCAGCAGCACGCGAGCTGTGCGGCGTGCGCCGGCCGACGCGGCGACGAGGGCGGCAACCGGCAGCGGATAGATCGCCGCACCGAGGGTGACAAACGGCCCGAAGGTCAGACCGGCGCTCGGCGGATTGCCCGCATAGGCCGGCAAAGGTTTCGGTATCACCTCCGCGACTACGAACAGCCCCGCCGACAGCACCGCGAGGGACGACAGGGCCAGGATCGCGGTCCGCTGCCGCACCACCACGGGCACCAGGCCCAGCGATGCGCCGAGCCGGGTGGCCAGACCGTGGCCGACCAGATCCGCGATGTCCGCCGGGCTCGGTCTGGTGTGACCGGTCGCGTCGGCCAGGTCCAGCAGGGTGGCGATGAGCTCGTCCCCGTGGTCGTGGCGCCAGCGAGGCGGGTAGCAGCGGAGCAGCCGACGGTAGGCGATCTCAAGCCGGGAAGCGGTCATGCCGGTGCCGTTCCCAGCCGCCGCCGGGACCGCAGCCGGCGGTCGGCTTCGGCGGCGTTCGACCGAAGGCGGTCAACCTGCGCAGCAAGAATCTCGGCGCCCGGGTCGGTGAGGTCGTAGTAGCGGCGCAGCCGGCCCTCGACCACCTCCTCGCCGCTCTGGCGCACCAGGCCCTCCCCGGTCAGCCGGTCGAGCGCGGCGTACAACGTGCCGGCCCGTAACGTCACCCGCCCGCCGGAGATCGCCGAGACCTCCCCGATCAGCGCATACCCGTGTTTGGCCCCGTCGGCGAGCGCCGCCAGTACCAGGAATGTGGGTTCCCGCATCTCCTCGATACCCATGTGGTCAGCATATACCGATGATCTTATTGTAAGTCTGACCGGCGCTGAGCGCACCATGGCCTACTGCCGGGCGCGGGCGACCACTTCCTCGGTGGTGAGTGGCCCGCGTGGGTGGTAACTCAGGCTGAGGGGCGTTCGGATCTTGCGCGGTGCCTCGCCCTCCAGCGCGACGTAGAACTCGCCGGTGCGTAGGCGGGAGATGTCCGGGACATCTCCGCCCTTGGCCTTCGCCATCTCCCGGGCCACTTCCACCTGCGTGGGGCTGTTGAGCAGGCCGTACATCTGGGTGGCGGCATTGCCTGGCACCCGGTTGTGCAGGGCGCGCGGTGCCTGGGTGGCGAACACGAGGCCGAGACCGTACTTGCGGGCCTGGGAGGCGAGGGCGAGTGTGCTCTGGGTGCACGCGGTCATCGCACCCGACGGGACGAACGTCTGGGCCTCGTCCATGACCAGCAGCCCGAGCAGGGGACGGTCCACCGCGGGGTTCTTCTTGATCCAGGAGAAGAGCGCCATCTGAAGCTGGTTCACGAAGCTCTGCCGGACGCCCTCGTCGGGCAGACCGACGAAACTGATGACCGAGATGCGGGCACGCTTTCCCGCCGCCGGGGTGAGCAGGACGCCGGGGTCCGCGGGCGTGCCGGAGCCGCCGAACAGCGGGTCGTTGACCATCGCGGCGCTGAGTGTCTGGGCGAGCCCCGCAGCTATCTTCTCGGCGCCGTCCAGGTCGATGATGTCCGCCGGTAGATCGGCGAGAAGGGAGATCAGGCCGGTCAGCCGGGTGCCACCCCGGTGGCCGAAGTGCTCGACGGCCCGGCGCAGCACCGCGCGGCCCAGATGTGCCTTCGCCGCCCTTCCGTCCAGCATCGCCCGCGGCACCAGGGCGGCGACCGCCACTTCCACGGCCTCGGCGAACTCGTCAGGGTCGGCCAGGGTGGCCGGGAAGTCCGGCAGGGGCTGAAAGCTGAGCGTACGACCGGCCTCGCGGCGTGGGGTCCACACCACGACCTCGGTGTTGTCCAGGTACTCCACGGCTCTGGGGCCGTCGTCCGCACCCCAGAGGCTCGGCGGCTCTGGCCAGGCGTCCCCGAGGCGAGCCAGGTCGTTGTTGGGATCGAGCACGATCGCGGATACGCCCCGCAGGGCGCATTCCTCGACGATGCGGCGCAGGAGCACCGTCTTGCCCGAACCCGAGCCGGCGATGACGATCAGATGCTTGCGCAGGGCCTCCAACTCGAGTGCCACGGGCTCCGCGGTCGCGTGATCGTGTCCGATATCGAGGGTCGGTCGCACCAGCGGGGGGGTCCCGGTGGTTCCGGTGCTCCCAGCGGTATCCGCCACGGAGGTCGTCTCCGTGGGCGTGCCCTTGGGTCGCGTGACGGTGGCGCTCGCTTCCGGGGGCAGCCAGTCGGCGACATCGCGGAGCGCCTTACCCAACACCGTGACCGTCTCGGTGGGGCGTCGGGCCAGCAGCCACTGGCCCAGGTCGGACGTCCCGTGGCTCGGTGAACTCCGGTCCTCGTCGAGCATCGTCCGCAGCGCCGAGAGGATGCGCAGATCCTCGTGGTCGAGCGCCAGGGTGTCGCCGTGGGAGGCTTCCACGACGTCCAGCGACTCGCGCGTCTTGGCCCCGGTCGACCAGTCCTCCTGGCGGAGTAGAAAAAGCTTTCGCTTGCTGATCTCCGGGTCCAGGGCGGCGGCTGTGATGGATCTGCGGAGTCGGTTCAGCGCGGCGTTTCCGTGGTGCCCACCACTGACCGCGCGAAAGCACCAGTGAACCTCATCCTCGATATCCTCGGCGAGGGTGAGGCGCAACCGGGCGTGCAGGTCCGGCCGCCCGCTCGGCGCGGGATCGATCGAGAAGCGTTTCGGGCTGTCCGGCCGTTCCAGAATCCACGCGGTGAGGCCGGCGGCCAGCAGGGGCGGCACCGCGGTGTCCTCGGTTTCGGGCTCCAACGGGGTGATCACATCCGCCTTGTGCTTCAGCTCGGCGAATCGCTCGTCGTAGCGGGCGAGAACAGTCGTGCTGATGGTCGGAAGGTCGGGATCCACCTTCAGGGGTGGTCCCGTCGTCTTCTCCTTGAGGGTGCGCATTTCAGTGGCCTCATCGCGCAGTCGGCAGGCGCGGATGTGGGCGTCGATGAGGATGAGAAGTTGCCGTGGGGTGAAGTCCCCGCCGGATGAGAAGGCGTCCGGATGAATGGGCCAGGTCGGATACGGTGGATCGAAATCGGCCGCCGTGAAGTAGGGCTTGAAACGCTGCGCCACGATCTCACGGGCCAGGTCCGGGCGGTTGATCGACTTCAGCTGTGGAGCTTCCCGGAAACGGTCGCGGACAGTGTCGACCGCCTTCTTTTTGATCAGATCCCAGGAGCCGGGGATGCAGGCGACCACCGTCAGGGTGCGCCTGGTCCGTTCGCGCAGGGTCATCAGACCCCCGGCGATGCTGTCGAGCAGAAGCAGCTGCGCCTGGCTGGGAGCGTGGCTGGGCTCGCTGCCGGCCGCGGCGGAGTCGACGAGCAGATTGGACTGCGAGAGCAGGACGTCGATCTGGTCGAAGGCCATCACCGAGGGGCCGGTCAACGCGATCAGGCGCGACAGCTCCTGGACGATCTCCTCCGCGGTGCGGGTGGTGCGACGCATTCCCCAGAACGCGCGGTCTCCGGGTGTGCTCTCCTCGTCGCAGGCGAAGTAGTCGTCGGCGATGTTCTGGTGGTCGGTGCCCGGGGACGCGCTGAGGGCCAGCGCTCGGGCGGTGTCCCGACTGGTCCGAAAGACGTAGCCGTCCGACGCGGAGATCGCGGAGATGAACAGGTCCAGCTTTTCCTTCGTCAGCTCGGTCTCGCCCAGCAGCGCACGTCGCTCCGCGGGCGGAACGCCCACTCGGGCCGAGAGTCGCCGTAGGAGCACGCGAAGCTGGGTCTCACCGTCCGCCATCGGTCGGGCCAGCCCGTCGAGCATGGACGTCAGAACGCTTACCCAGATGTCCTTGGTGCTCAGAAGGCTGACGAGAAAGAAATAGCCACCCTGCTCCTGGGCCTCGCGCCGTAGCCAGCCCAGCAGGTGGGTCTTGCCGGAGCCACGCTGGCCCTGCAGCACCAGACCGATGGGGCTGGCGTCCGCGCTGTCCGCGGCTTCGCGCAGACCGATCTCCACCGCCTGGACCACACCTGGATGCAGGCCGTCCACATGGTAGGAAAGCGACCGCCAGACGTCGTCCGGTACCGGCGCCCAGGTGAGCTGGATCGAATCCAGGGCGGCCCGCTGCGCGCTGTCCATCACACTCCGATGGCGAGCAGATGCTTGTCCTGACCGCCGATGCTCACCGACGCGGCCCAGTCGGCGTCGGTGAGCATCTTCTGGTTGTTCTCCGGGACGAGGTTGACGTCGCCGCCCCGGCTGAGAATGACCAGCGCCGCATCGAGGTCGGCCGGCGCGACGTCGGTGAAGAACGGTCGGATTCTGGTCAGTGACACCCAACCCCCGGGCTCCGCGGTGAGTGCCGTGTAGGCACCGCGCAGCCGGATCTCCAGGTTTCCCGGCCGGCGCGTCGGGGTGACAGCGGCGCGGGAGAACATCTCGCCGAGACTTTCGAACTCGCTGCGGGGCACTACCCGGTTGAGCAGGTTCAGGTGTACCGCGAGCAGAGCTCCGCCGATGGCCCGTGCCCGCGGGCTGCTCACATCCACCGGCGTCTGGAGCCGCACCCAGCCCTTCTCGTCCAGGTCATGCTGATAGGTGCGACGGGAGCGCACGCTGCGCAGCAGCCGCAGCCGGTTGAGCTTGTCCCGCTGAGGCTTGCGGACGTCGATGCCGTAGAGCTCGAAGAGCTCGGTGTTGAGCATCGCGCGGGCCTCCGCCATCAGGGCGAGTAGGACGGCTCCGTCGGAGGGGGTGAGATCGTCGTCGGCCACGGTTTCCCTTTCGCGGGTCTGCTGTCCCGCATCGGCCCGCCCGGAGGCGTGCTGGATGGTCACGGTGTGGTGGTGGTGGTGGTGGCGGCGGGCCGGCCGTCGGCATCCAGGCCATAGGCCCGGATGGTGCGTACGGTGATCCGGTCGACCGTGGAATCGGCGGCCAGCAACGCCAGATATCGCTCGGCGGCCCGGTGGGTACCGGCGTTCACCTCGGCCAGCAGCCCGAACCGGTCGCCCGCGTCGAAGAGCAGTTGGGTCAGCTCGTTGGCTTCGGCCTCGCGGCCGCTGTCGGCGACCGCCCGCAGCTGGTTCAGCTGATCCGCGGACGGTGGTTCGCGGGGCTTGTCGCGTACGCGCACCAGGTGGCGTCTGGCGGCGGCATCGGAGGCGTTCGCGCGTGCCTCCAGCTCGGAGACCCGGCCGAGGCTCGCGAGCAGCCCGGCGAGCAGCTCGGCCGCCATCCATTCACCGCGCTGGGCGAGTTCCCGTAGTTCGACGACGGCGCCTCGCTCGGCCAGGAGTTCGGCGAGGTTCTCCGCCGCGCGGGCGTTGCCCCGCTCGGCGAGGCTGCGTAGCTCGTACGCCCGTCCTCCGTCGGCCAGGAGTTCGGCGAGCTGCGCCGCGCTGTGGGGATCGTCCTTCGACGGGTCCCGGAGCTTGTCGACGTGTACCTGCAGTCGGATCAGGGCATCCCAGCGGTCCCGTCGCTGCTGGTCGGCGGGCTTCGCCGCCAGCGACACGTCGGCGACCTCGAGGGCCTCGTCGAGCCGGTCCTGGCGGCGCAGGAGCGCGATGAGCTCCGCGCTGGCCGCGGAGTCGTCATGTTCGTCGTGGAGCCGGCTCAGTGCGCGCTCGGCGTAGGTGTAGCGCATCCGGGCCAGCGCCGCGCCGGCCAGCCGGCGCAGATCCTCGGCGCCGCGCAGATCCCTGGCCAGCGCCTGCCACAGGCTCTCCGGCGGGCAGATGGTCCGGCGGGCCCGACCGATGTATTCCGTCAGATAGTCCGCCGCGCGGTAGGAGACGGCCGCTTGGTGGTCGCCGAACGTCTCCGCCGAGCCGTCGTCGCCGTCCGGGACGAGCGCGGTCACCTCACCGTGGCGCGGGCTCGCGGCGTGCGCCAATGCGCGTTCCAGCCAGGTCCGCGCGGGCGAGGCGCGTTGCGAGCGGGTCAGATAGCCGGCCATCGCCGTGGCGAGGGTGTCGGTGGACAGCGAGACGCGTACACCAAGCCGGCGCGCGTCCGCCGCACTGGAGATGGCCGCCTGACAGTACGGAGTAGGCGGGACCTCCCACAGATGGACGAGGTCAGGTGCGGCCGCCAGGACCTGGGTGAATCCCGTGTCGACCATGCTGAGAGCGGTCGCCACGCGCTGATCGGTGGGCGCGAGCGCACGAGCACGCCGCAGTTCGCCCTCGCTGAGCTGGGCCGAGACTGGGATCAGCTCCGAGGCTTCGAGGATCTTCCGATCCTCGGCGTAGATGTCACCGGTATCGCCGTAATCCAGTTGTCGGCGTGAATGATAATGGACGGGCCAGACCGTGCCGACGATGATCATCCCCGCTTTGCGGAGGGCTTTGAAGTCCGCCTGACGCAGCGGCGGATCGGCACCGAGGAACTGGTGGAAGTCATCCAGCCAGAGCACGGTGTCCTCGGTCGGCACCTGGACGAGATCGCGAATCTCCTGGGTGGTCGTCGGCTGCGCCAGCCACCACGAACCTGGCACGAGCTCCCGGACGGCTTCGAACAGCGATCGGGTCTTACCGCAGGAGGAGCCGCCGAGCAGCAGGACGAAGACGCCCTCCTGTAGACCCTTTTTGATCATCTCGCGGAGGGTCTGGTCAAAATCCCGTTCGACATAGCGGGGAAACTCGCTGCTGCTGCTGCTGCTGCTGCTGCTGCCGCCGCCGGTGGTTGGCCGGCCGAAGCCGTCGGAAAGCGGAATCGCGGGATGGACCCCAAGATCACGGCCGGTTGCCTCGGCGACGTGGCCGGCGAGCGCCGGCCCCTGGCCGACGCTCGTGCTCAGCCGCTGCCATGCCCGCCGTACCTTCTGTCGTTCCTCGGACGGCACCTCCAGGACCTCGAGCAGGGTCCTGAGCAGGTCGTTTCTGATCGTCCTGCGGCCGTTCAGCGCGTCGCTCACGGTGCTGGTGGGCAGTTCGCAGTACGGCGAACCCGAGACCGCGAGTTTCTTTGCTGCTCGCTGGATATCGCCGAGGCTCAGGCCGCTTCGTTTCTGGATGCCCTGGAGATGGGCGGCGAGATCACTCCACGAACGCACCGTCAAGAGATCACCGGAATCGGCTGCGCTCAGCGTTGTCATCCCTCCGGCCCCCCGCCTCGGACGTTCCGGGACAGCATACGAGCACGCGCCGCCGCGCGTCATCGTGCAGGTCAGGGATCTGGCATCGTTAGCCGCTTCCGGCTTCCGCCGGGTTCATCCGTAGCCATCGACCGGTCAATATTCATCCTGCTGCACTCGGTCCAGTTCAACGGAAACTGTGACTGGTTGCGGGGTGTGCAATGGAGAATCAGGCCGTACGAGGACGGTCAACGGGAAAGGTTGCTTCGGCGGTCAGTGTCCGTCAGGTGATGACGATGCTGGGTCGGCACGGCCTGAGCGTGCGTGGCTACGACATCGAACATGTGCGTGTTCTGCCCGGGCCGCGGGGCCAGCCCGCGTTCGGAGCGAGCCCGCACGACGGAGGCGGCCGGCCGCTTCTCGGGTCACGGCGGCGACCACTCATCCAACTGTCGGACCTTGCCCTCACTGACAGGCGGACGGCGATCATCACGATCTTCCACGAGATCGCGCATCACCGCTCCTTTCTGGCGGCCGGCCATGGTGGGAGCGAGTACGAGGCGGAACGGTTCGGCGAACGGATGTACCACCGGTTCGCCCGGCGGCTGGCATAGCGCTCCGGGCCTCTTGCGCTTTCACGCCACGCTGACCTGTTCCGACCTACCCGCAGGCCATCCGGTGTGGGCGTGCGGCGCGGGCCAGATCGAGCACGGCGACCAAGGCTGTGGGGCCGAGAACGAGGACGAATCCGCCGCCGGTGTCGGTGCCACCTCGCGACCGCGCAGATATCGCCGTGTCGAGAAATGCCGACCGTGCTAATTGTGTTGGTTGCTTGTCGCGGCGGCGAGAAACCAGGACTCGAACTCGCGGTTGGCGAGCACGACGGCGATGTGCCGGTCGGGCCGGGTGGCCTGGGCACGAGAGAGCAGGGTCGGAGCCAGCGCGGCAGGACAGTCGTCGTCGGCATCGAACACGACGAGGATCGCCGGCGCGGTGGGAGTGAGGACGGCTACCTGCTCGATCGTGCAGTCCCAGCTCGGGGTCCTCGACGGCGACGAGCGGGACCACGCCGGTCCAGGTGCCGGGCTGGAACAGCGCGGTGAGCAGCCCGGCAGCAGCCAGAGTTCCATCGGACATCGCGACCGCGGGGAACACCGCCACGCCCTGCTCGGCGGTCGGGTCGGCCATGCGCAGCCGGACGGTCTGGTACTGGTCGATGGTGAACGTGTCGATTCCGAGCGCGCCGGGCAGGATCGCGCCAAGATAGTCATCGACGCGCTGTTTCGCGGCCGGGTTACGGGCGGCGAGCTGGTCGAGGATCTCGGCGAGCCGCCCGCCGGCCGGGTCCAGGGTCAGCTGCGCGGCACGCGGGTGCGCGGGCCGCATCGCGGCCGGGCTCAGGGCGTGGAACGCCATCCCGCGCAGCGCGGCATGAACGGGGGCGAACGGCAGCCAGCGGGCGGCGGCGGGCAGCACCAGGGTGCCGGTGTCCGCGACCGGCCCCATCAACTGGTCAGGACCGCGAAGAACCCGGCCGTGGTGGGCCAGGTAGCTCGCTGACATTCCAGGTTCGGCGCTGGTGACCGTGCATTCCTCGTGTTCGATCACCGTGCCGGCCTCGGCTTCGGCCGCATCGTCAAGCCGAAGCCCGATGGCGTAGCGGGCCGTCAGCCGCTGGGCACCGGTGCTGGACGAGCCTGTTGGCGGACGCACCTCGACGTGTACCTCGAGGTGCACTCGGCCCGGACCTGCAGGTGAAGGCCCACGGTGAAGCACCACGGCAGGGCCCTGGCGGTCGGTGACAGCTTGGCCCGGAGAGCTGGCCAGCGCGTCGCCCACGAAGCGCACCGCGTCCAGAACGTTGCTTTTGCCTGCGCCGTTCAGCCCGAGCAGCACCGTCAGCGGCCCGAACGTCACCTCCGCGTCGCGGATCGACCGGAAGCCCTGTACCCGCACCCGGCGCAGAAACGGTACCGGCTGAGCGCTCCCGTCCACCCCACGACCTCCCACCGCACCAGCCTACGGCCCAGGATGTCGGCTTCCCGTGCTGCGCGCAGTAATCACCCGGATGGCCTGTGCGGAGGTGATTGCGACCAAGCGTGGCCACCAGTTCGCTCTGGTCGTACAACAGTGGTCTAGTCTCCCTCATTGCGACAAATGGGGGTGCGGCGTCTGGGGGTGGGCGTCGCGACGACGGCGGGGGTCGGTGTGCGCGAGGGGGAGGGCCGGTGGGAGACGGTCACGGCGTCGCAGTTCTCGCATGAGCGGGAGGCCCTGGAGCAGGTCAGGGCGCTGCTGCCGGATGCCGAGCCCTACCGGGCCTGGTCGAACTTCACGTTCACCGCGACGACCGGGCACATCCGCGAGGTGGACCTGCTGGTCATCGCCCGCGGCGGGGTCTATCTCATCGAGATCAAAAGCCTGGCCGGGCGGCTGACCGCCTCGGGGTCGAACTGGACCCAGCATCGTGCCACCGGTCAGCCGCGGATCTTCGACAACCCGCTGCACCTGGCGAACCAGAAGTCCAAGGAGCTGCGCTCCCTGCTGGAGAACGCCAGCCGCGCGCACGGCAAGGGGCGGGTCCGGGTTCCGTTCATCCAACCGGCGGTCTTCCTGTCGAACCCCACCCTGCGGGTCGAGCTTCCCGACCACCAGCTGCACTGGATCTTCGGCCCCGCTTCGGCCACGGGCACCGCCACCAGGAACGCGCTGCCGTCGATCTGGTCCGGTCTGCTGGACGCGCCCCTGCGCGACGAGCGGCAGCGGATCCTCCCCGACCTGTCGAAGGCGCTCGCCAAGCTGCTGCCGGCGGTCGGGATCGCGCGAAGCCGCCGCCACCAGCAGGTCGGCTCCTGGCAGCTGGAGTTCCCGGCGTACGACTCGGGCCCTACCTGGCAGGACTACCACGCCGCCCATGCCCAGGTCGCCTCCGAGCGCCGCCGGGTGCGGATCTACCTCGTCGAACGGGCCGCGGGCGAGGCCGAGCGGGCAAGCCGCGAGGCAACCGCCCGCCGCGAGTTCCTGGTGCTGCACGGAATCGACCATCCGGGCATCGTTCAGGTCGACGGACTGGAAAGCCACGAGGCCGGCCCGGCGCTGATCTTCCGGCATCGGCCGGACGAACTGCGCCTCGACCAGTATCTCGACCGCTACGGCGACCGCCTGAACGCCGAAACCCGACTCGGAATGATCCGCCAGCTGGCGGAGGCCGTCGCCTACGCGCACGGCCGCCACCTCTATCACCGGGCGCTGGCGGCCCGCAGCGTTCTGGTCGTGCCCTCGGGCCGCCACAGCAGCCGACAGACCGGCGACGAGCAGGGTTGGCTCGCGCCCCGGCTGGTCATCAGCGACTGGCAGGCCGCGGCCCGCGACGTCGGCTCCGGGTCGGGTACGGGCGTCCTGACCAGCGCGATGAGCAAGACGTCGATGGCGCTGGCGATCGAGCCGGCCGCCCGGTTCCTGCCGCATCTGGAGCTGGCCACCGCCGGCTACCTGGCACCCGAGATCGGCGCGCCCTTTCCGGACCCGGTCGGGATCGACGTCTTCGGCCTGGGCGCACTGGCCTACCTCATCCTCACCGGCCAGCCGCCCGCGGACGGTCCCAACGCCCTGAAGGCCCGCCTGGAGCAGTCCGGCGCCCTGCATCCCGCCGAGGTCGTCGACTCGCTGTCCGAGACCGCGAACGATCTGGTCGCGGGAGCAACCCAGCCGCTGCCCGAGGACCGGCACGCGAGCGTCGGTGAATTCCTGGACTGGCTTGTGCTCGTGGAGGAGGAGCTCCGTCCGGACTCAGCCGCAGCGGCCGGTAACTCCGCGGCGGGGGATGCTGCGGCCGGCGACTCCGGGGTCTCCGGCGACGCGGACGCAACGGGGACGGCGTCGCCGACGAACCCGCCGGGCCAGGACGAGCCGGAGCCCGACCCCCTGGAGGCCCAGCGCGGCGATCTGCTCGGCGGCGAGTGGCGCGTGCGCGAGCGCCTCGGCACCGGCTCGACCAGCCGGGCGTTCCTCGCGCACAACGAGCGGACCAACCGCGACGAGGTCCTCAAGGTCGCCCTCTCTGACGAGCGGGCGGCGCGGCTGGCACATGAGGCCTCGGTCCTGCGCCGCCTCGGCGACTCCCGGGTGATCCGCCTGGCCCGACCGGACACCCTGCTGATCGGCGGGCGCGCCGTCCTCGTCCTGGACCATGCGGGCGAGCAGACCGTGGCCCGCAAGCTGCGCGAGGGCCGCCTGTCGGTCGACGAGCTGGAGACCTACAGCGACTACCTGTTCGGCGCCGTCGACTACCTGGACGGCGAGGGCGTCGCCCACCGCGACCTGAAGCCCGACAACATCGTGATCAGGCGCCGGCCGAACCGCACCTACCAGCTCGTCCTCATCGACTTCTCGCTGGCCAACCACTCGGTGCGCGACGTCGCCGCCGGAACCCCGCGCTACCTGGACCCGTTCCTCGGCACCGGCCTGCGCACCACCTACGACGACCACGCGGAGCGCTACGCGCTGGCCGTCACCCTGCACGAGATGGCCTCCGGTGAGCTGCCGCTGTGGGGGGACGGCTCGGCCGAGGCCCGGTTCACCCAGGGACCGCCGACCGTGGCGACGGAGGCGTTCGACCCCGCGATCCGCGCCGGCCTCACCTCCTTCTTCCTGCGAGCGTTCGACCGGGATGCCACCCGGCGCTTCGCGGCGCTGAAGGACATGCGGGACGCCTGGCACGCCGTCTTCCGCGCCGCCGACTCGACCCCGCCGACGAACACCGCTCATCCCGCGGCGCACGACGGAGCGGGCCCGTCTGGCCGTGCATCCCTCGTTGTCGCCCCCGGGTCGGTGGTGGCCGGGGGCGACAACGATGAGGAGTCCGCGCGACGGGCCCGTGACGCGGCCGCCGCGGTGGCGACGAGCGAGACCCCGCTGGAGGCCGCGGGTCTGTCGCCGCGGGCGGTTTCGGCGGCACACCGGCTGAACGCGACGATTGTCGGCGACCTGCTCGCCCTGGGCTCGAAGGAGATCATCAGTCTGCCGGGCACGGGTGCGAAGACCCGCCAGGAACTGCAGTCCCGCATCCGCCAGTGGCGCCGCGCCCTCGCCGCCGCCGCCGCAGCAGCAGCGGCCGGAACTGGCACGACGACCGGCGCCGCCCCGGAGACAACGGCTGACCAGCCTGGCTCGGCCGGCCAGCAACCGCCCTCGGCGGACGCCCCGGGCGCCGCGGCCGACTACGCCCGGATGCCCGTCGAGGAGCTGGCCGGCCGGTTGCTGCCCCGAGCCCTGCCCGGCGGTCGCAACGCCACCGAACGAGAGGCGACCCGTCTGCTGCTCGGCCTCCCCGACGGCGAGGGACGGCTCCCGGAGGTGCCCCTGTGGGCGCCGCAGCAGCAGGTAGCCGAGCGGGTCGGGGTCACGCCGGGCCGGATCGCGCAGGTGCTCATCGCGCGCCGCAAGGCCTGGCATGCCGACCGCGCGGTCCGCTCGGTCCGCGACGAGCTGGTCGAGATCCTGGCCGATGCCGGCCGGGTGATGGGCTTCGAGGACCTGGTGACCGCCATCCTGGCCGGTCATGGCAGCGGACGGCCGCCAGCGGAGCGCCGGGCGCTGGGAGCGGCCACGGTCCGCGCCGCCCTGGAAACCGTCGACCGGGACAGCGAGCCCACCCTCGCGCGCCGGAAGTTCTACGACCGGACGCTCGTGGCCCTGGAGGCAGCCGAGGACGACGGCCCGCTCACACCCACCGCGCCCGCGCTGTTCGCCTACGCGATCGCCCTCGGCAAAGCCGCGGACCGGCTGGCGAAGGCCGAGGAGATCCCCGCACCGGCGACCGTGCTGCGGGAGCTCGCAGCCGTCCGCGCCGCCGCCCCGGCCGCGGGTAACGCAGGCAACGCGGACGAGGCCGGTTCGGCGGGCGATGCCGCGGGGGTGATTGACGGGCTCGCCGGGCTGCCGGCGCTCGACGAGCAGCGTCTCGTCCGGCTCGCCGCCGCCGCGTCCCGTAACGCCGCCGCCAACGCCCGCCTCGAGATCTACCCGCGCGATCTGGGCCTCGTCCGGGCGCTGCGACTGGCACAGGCCGGAGTGCTGCCACCCCGGCCGGCTCCGATCCCGGCACAGCCGGGCGGTCCGGGTGAACGCCCCGACCGGCCGCTGCTCGAGGTGCCGGCCATCCATGAACGCGTCACCACCCGCTTCCCTGGGCTGACGACCAGGCTGCCCACACATCCCGCGCTCGACGGCCCCCTGGCGGACGCCGGGTTCGTCCTCGAATGGGACGCGGCCCGCGATGGCTACGTGCCGCCCTATCGCCTGCTGACCTCGACCGGGCTCGGCTCGCGGGCGACACCGTCGGTGCGCCAACCCACCAACCTGGGCAGCCGCCCCGCCCGGCAGGTCCACGACAGCCCCGAGCAGGCGGCCGCGTCGCTTGCCGAACAGCGACTCGTCGCCGCCGCCGAGGCCGGCGGGTTCCGGGCGCTCACCGTTCGGCGCAGCCGCTACCTGGCCGCCCGTGCGGAGCTCGCCCTGCCGCACCGGTTCGCCGCCGAGCCGGTTGACGTCGCCGCCGTCTTCCTCGACGCGCTGCACGCCCAGGTCGACCCCCGGCCCAGGCCGACCTGGGCCACGATCCTGCGCGCCGACACCGCCGAGCCGGGCAGCCGCGCCGCTGGCAACCTCGCCGAATACGTCCGGACGGCCTGGGACCGGGCCGCGCCTCTGCTCGCCGGGCTGATCGACACCCCCGGCCGGACCGGGCCGCACGGTGGACCGGCGCCGCTGCTGCTGCACGACGCCGGCATCTTCGGCCGCTACGCCGGCCGCGGCATGGACCTGCTGTTCGCGCTCGCCGAGCGGGCCCGCGCCGGCGGACGGCCCGTCTGGGTGCTCTGCCCGACGACCGAGCCGACCCGCCCGCCACGCCTCGACGGCGCCCTGGTCCAGGTGGCGACCGAGAGCGAATGGATAGCACTGCCGGACGCCTGGATTACCAACTGGCACCGGTCCGGGTCCGGGTCCGGCGATGCCGGGCCGGGTCGGGCCGGGAAGGCGTCCTGACCACTGGAAAGCCGCTGATATCTGTTGTGCGTGGGTGGGGGAGAGGCTTGTGATCGACCGGGTGGCGTTGCTGAAGGACGCTCAGCGGCAGGTGAAGGACCTGGAAAAGGATCTGCGGGCGCAGGTCGACGAGGTGACCGAGGTCGGAACGCGGCTGCGCGCCGAGTACGACCGGGCCTTCAAAGTCGGCCGGACGGCGGCGACCTGGTCGGCCTGGCTCGGTGAGCGGGTCACCCAGGCGGCGGTCGCCTGGGTGCTGGGCACCGTGTTTGTCCGCTTCTGCGAGGACAACGGCCTGATCGGCGACCCGTACCTCGCCGGCCCCACGACGGCCCGCCTCACCCTCGCAGAAGAGCGCACCGAGGACTTCTACACCCGCCACCCGGAGAAGACGGCCCGCGACTGGCTGCTGGCGAGCTTCGACGAGATCGCCAAAGTATCGGTCGGCGCCGCCCTGTTCGACCGACGGCACAACGCCCTGTTCCAGATCCCGCCCACCCACGACGCGGCCAAGAACCTCCTTGCCTTCTGGCGGCGGCGCACCGAGTCCGGCACCCTGATCCACGACTTCACCGACGCAACCTGGGACACCCGTTTCCTCGGCGACCTGTACCAGGACCTCTCCGAAGACGTTCGCAAGAAGTACGCCCTGCTCCAGACCCCGGAGTTCGTCGAGGAGTTCATCCTCGACCTGACCCTGACCCCCGCCATCGACGAGTTCGGCTACGACGTCGTCAAACTCATCGACCCCACCTGCGGCTCCGGCCATTTCCTGTTGGGGGCGTTCCGCAGACTGCTCGCCGAGTGGGAGAAAAACGCCCCCGACCGCGACGTCTTCGAACGGGTACAGCTAGCACTGGATGCGGTGCACGGCGTCGATGTCAACCCCTACGCATCGGCCATTGCCAAGTTCCGCCTGACCATCGAGGCACTTCGTGTCGCCGGGGTGACGGTCTTGGACTCGGCGGCCGGCTACACATTCCCATTGCATGTCGCCACCGGTGACTCGCTGATCAAGTATCGTCAACCAGACCTCTTCGGCGATGCCCGCGACGAACTCGCGGAATTCACCTACGCCACAGAGGATCTTGCTGCTCACCCTGGGATTCTCGACGAGGGTCGTTACCATGCGGTCGTGGGGAATCCTCCTTACATTCAGGTGGCAGATAAGAAAATTTCTAAAGCTTATCGCGATCGTTACGCATACTGTCATCGTGAATATGCTCTAACTATCCCATTTTTCGAGCGCCTTTTTAAACTTGCGCGTCCGGACGGTGCTGCCGGTGGCGGTGGTTTTGTTGGACAAATCACAGCAAATTCATTCATGAAGCGTGAGTTTGGCACAAAATTGGTACGTGACTTCCTCCCGGAAATTACTCTAAATAGAGTGATCGATGTTTCGCTGGCACATATTCCACACCATGGAACGCCGACCGTAATTATTCTTGGCCGCCGGCAGTGGCCCAGCAAGGGGGGTGTCGTTCGGTCGGTACTCGGCATTCTCGGCGAGCCAAGTATCCCGACCGATCCTTCCAAAGGGCTTGTATGGTCAGCCATCAAGAAGCAATATGATCATCCAGGAAGCGTGAGCCCATGGGTATCGTGTGCCGATGTTCCGATCGGCCGGTATTTCCGGCATCCATGGAGCTTGTCTGGCGGTGGAGCCGCCGACCTAGCCGAATGGCTGAATATTGGACGGCCGCCACTCGCCAAAATAATTGACACAGCCGGGCGAATGGTGACGACCGGCGACGATTCCGCATATGTCGTTAGACGAACAGCGACCCTCGGGTCTGAGGTCTCCCTAAGCTGCGCTGTCGAGGGTTCATTTGTGAGAGATTGGGGACTGGTCGAGCCTGTATGGATCCTAACGCCGTACTCGGCAAAGTGGGAGTTGCACGCCGCCCACAACCTCGGCATGATACTTCATCTTCTTTGGCCGCTGAGAACGCCACTTTCACTCCGGAAGCGGTTCGGTGTTCCGCTTCGTGATCTTGGTCGGCCTTGGTATGAATGGCGAGAGTTGTACCACTCCAAGATGAACGGTACTTCCACAATCGCTTATCCGCGTGTTGCTACACATAATCACTTCTTTCTTGAGCGCGCGGGAATTCCAATAAAAGACACAGCGCCAGTTCTGAAGCTGCCGATTAATGCGAGCGAGGGGGAGCATCTGGGGTTACTGGGCGTACTGAACAGCTCGACGGCGTGCTTCTGGCTCAAGCAGGTCAGTCATGATAAGGGTAGTCAGGGTGTAAATGAGGGTGTTAAGTCCCAGGCTTGGGAGCGGTTTTACGAGTTCACCGGTACCAAGCTTCGAGATTTCCCGCTGCCAGCGGAGTATCCGTTGGACCTGGCGCGGGAGCTGGATGGCCTGGCGCAGGGGCTGACGGCGGTGAGCCCAGTGTCGGTGGCTGCAGACGAGGTGCCGACGCGAGGCCGGCTGGCCGCGGCACAGGTCGAGTGGGAGTCCGTCCGGGCGCGGATGATTGCGTTGCAGGAGGAGTTGGACTGGCAGGTTTATCGGCAGTACGGGCTGCTCGCCGATGAGTTGACGTTGCCGATGGACGATGTTCCTGAGATCAGGTTGGGGGAGCGGGCGTTCGAGGTTGTGCTGGCGCGGAAGATCGCGGCCGGTGAGGAGGCATCGGAGTGGTTCGCCCGGCATGGCTCCACCCCGATCACCGAGCTGCCCGAGCATTGGCCGGCCGAGTACCGGGCGTTGGTGGAGAAGCGGATCTCCGTCATGGAGACCGATCGGAACATCGGGCTGATCGAGCGGCCCGAGTACAAGCGCCGGTGGGCGACCGAGGGGTGGGACAAGCTTCAGGATGCGGCGCTGCGGGACTGGCTGCTTGACCGGCTGGAGGCCCGCGAACTGTGGTTCGCCGACGTCGACGACATGGTCCAGCCCCGGCTGTGGACCACCGGGAGGCTCGCCGACGAGCTGGCCGGCGACGCGGACTTCGTCGCCGTCGCCGAGATCTACCGGCCGGGCGAGAACCTGGCCAGGGTCGTCAGGGATCTGGTCGAGAACGAGCATGTCCCGTTCCTCTCCGCCCTGCGTTACAAAGACTCTGGTCTGGTCAAGCGGGCCGACTGGGAGTTGGTCTGGGACCGGCAGCGTGCCGAGGACGCCGCCGCGGATCCGGAGGCCTCGAAGGCGATCCGCGACAGCATTCCGGTGCCGCCGAAGTACGCCCCGGCCGATTTTCGCAAGCCCAGCTACTGGCGAGCTCGGGGCAAGCTGGATGTTCCCAAGGAGCGGTTCATCTCCTATCAGCCGGCCGGGCCGGACAACGATCCGACGCTGCTGATCGGCTGGGCAGGCTGGGACCACCGCGAGCAGGCCCAGGCGCTGGCGACCCTCATCGTCGAACGCCAGGACAACGACGGCTGGAACGCCGAACGCCTTACTCCGCTGCTCGCCGGCCTGCACGAGGTGATGCCCTGGGTGCGTCAGTGGCACAACGAGGTTGACCCGATGTACGACGGCTCGCCTGCCGAGGTCTACGACGCGTTCCTCGCCGACGTGATGGGCCGGAACAACTTGACCGCCGACGCCCTCACCGGCTGGCGCCCGGCGCCGGCCGCCCGTGGCCGGAAGGCGGCGCAAAAGTGACGGACCCCGTCCGTACCATCCGTACTCGGATGCATCAGACCACTCGCCTGACCACCCGAGGTGGCTCATGACCAGCCCGTCGTCCCAGCCGCTGCTGCGCGAGGTCATCGACATTCCGGAGCGGACCTCCGACAGTGACTTCGTCCTCAAGCTCACCGAGGGTGTCGCCGACGCGGCCGCGACGATGCGCGATTACGTGCTGACCGATCGGCTCGTCGGGAACTTCGACGAGGGGCTCGGCCTGATCGCGCAGGCGGTGAGCACCGGGGCGTCGAAGGGCGTCTACCTGCATGGTTCCTTCGGCTCCGGCAAGTCGCACTTCATGGCGGTGCTGTATGCGCTGCTGCTTGGCGAGCCGGCCGCCCACAGCTTCGACGACCGGCTGACCGATGTGCTCGGCAAGCACGACGCGGGCTTGGCCGGCAAGAAGTTCCTGCTGGTCCCGTTCCACCTGCTGGGCGCCAAGTCGATCGAGCAGCGTGTCCTCGGTGGCTACGCCGACCACCTGCGCACCCTGCATCCGGGCGCGCCGGTCCCCGCGGTGCACCGCGCCGAGGCGCTGCTGGACGAGGCCCGCAACGTGCGGGCCAAGGTCGGTGACGCCACCTTCCTCGCCGAGCTGAACCGCGCCGGCTCCAGTGGCGACACGCAGAGCCTCGGCGGACAGGGCCTCGGTGGGCAGGGCGGTGGCGAGCAGGACGAGTGGGGCGACGACGCCTCCTGGACGGCGGCCGAGCTGGATGCGGCGCTCGCCCCGGCCGCCCACGACGCGGCCGCCCGTCGCCGGCTGGTCTCCGACCTGCTCTCGACCTGGTTCGCGAACACCTACCGCGACCTGCGCGAGGACGCCGAGGGCTTCATCTCCCTGGACGCCGGCCTCGCCGAGATCGCCCGGCATGCCAAGGACCTCGGTTACGACGCGGTCATCCTGTTCCTCGACGAGCTGATCCTGTGGCTGGCGAACAACATGGGCGACCCGTCGTTCGTCTCCCGTGAGGTCCAGAAGGTCACCAACTTCGTCGAGGGCGGGCTGGGCGCCCGGGCCGTTCCGATCGTCAGCTTCATCGCCCGCCAGCGTGACCTGCGCGAACTGGTCGGCGAGCAGGTAGCCGGCGACGTGCGGCTGAGCTTCCTCGACGTCCTCACCCTCGCCGACGGCCGCTTCGACAAGATCATCCTGGAGGACCGCAACCTCCCGCTGATCGCCAACCGCCGGCTGCTGAAACCGTCGAACGCCGACGCCGCACGCGCGATCGAGAAGGCGTTCGAGACGACGGCGAAGGTCCGCGCCGAGGTGTGGGAGACGATGCTCGGCGGCAGCTCCCAGATCGGCGCCGACCGGGACGCCTTCCGGCTGTCCTACCCGTTCAGTCCGGCGTTCATGGACACCCTCGTGCACGTGTCCTCCGCGCTGCAGCGCAACCGGACCGCGCTGAAACTGATGCGCCAGCTGCTCGTCGACCACCGCGACGACCTGCGCCTGGGCCAGGTCGTCCCGCTCGGTGACCTGTGGGACGTCATCACCTGGGGTGCCGACACGCCGTTCACCGACGTGCTCAAGGCCGAGTTCGACGCCGCCCAGAAGCTCTACGGCCGCCGGCTGCGTCCGTACCTGCTCGATGCCGAGGGCCTCGACGAGGAGGCGTTGGCCCAGGTCCGCCGCGCCCAGGCCACCGGTGCGGCGGTCGACCAGGTGCTTGCCACCAAGGTCCGCCGGTTCACCGCCGACGACCGGCTGGTCAAGACGCTGCTGCTCGCGGCCCTCGCCCCGAGCGTCCCGGCGCTGCACAACCTCACCCCGCGGCGGCTCTCGGCGCTCAACCACGGCAGCATCACCAGCCCGATCCCGGGCGGCGAGGCCGGTCAGGTCGGCAAGAAGGTCGAACGGTGGGCCGGCCAGTTCGGCGAGATCAAGTACCTGCCTGTCGACGGCGGCGACCCGGGGGTCGGCCTGGAGCTGGTCGGCGTCGAGGTCGACAGCATCCTCAACTCCGCCGTTGGCTACGACAGCGCAGGCAACCGGCGGGCCCTCGTGCGGCGGATCCTCGTCGAGGAGCTGGGGGTCACCGTCACCGGCGATGCCTTCGGTGACCGGCTCGACCTCGTCTGGCGGGGTAGCAAGCGCTCCGCCGAGGTCGTCTTCGCCTCGGTGCGTGGCGCGGAGCTGCGTGACGACCAGCTCGCCCCCCTCGACCCGGAGTCCTGGCGGATCGTCGTCGACTACCCGTTCGACGACGCCGCCGAGCCGCCGGTCAACGCCCGCGCCCGGATCGAACGGCTGCGCGGCGCGGGCGTCCAGCACCGGACCGTCAGCTGGATACCGGCCGACTTCACCGCGGCCCGCCTCGTCGACCTGGGCATGCTCGTCCGCCTCGACCATCTGCTCGCCGGTGGCGGCCACCGGTTCGACAGCCACGCCCAGCACCTGAGCGCCGACGACCGCCAGCGGGCCCGCAGCGTGCTAAAAAGCCGTTATGACGCGCTGCTCACCAAGACGAAAACGACGCTGCGCTCGGCCTACGGGCTCACCTCCAAGGACGAACACGACGTCACCGCCGACTTCAACGACCATCTGCGGTCGTTGTGGCCCGGCCTGAACCCGACCCTGCCGCTCGGCGCGTCGTTTCGGGACGCGGCACGGCGGCTCGTCGGCGACCTGCTCGCCGACCAGTTCCCCGGCCATCCGGATCTCGACCCCGACCAGACCGGCGTGCCGGTGAAGCTCGCCGACCTCAAGCTGGTGCTCGGCTACGTCACGAAGGCGGCCGAGGCCGACGGCGGATCCATCGAGGTCGCGAAGAGCGACCGTGGGCCGGTGCGCCGGATCGCCCCGGCGCTCGGGCTCGGCGTGATGCACGAGGTGCGCTTCGCGCTCGGCCGCGAATGGGTCGACCACTTCACCCGGCACGCCGCCCAGGCCGCGCTGAACGCCGGCCCGGGCTCGTCCAGCTCGGGCTCGGCCGGTTCGGGCGTCAGCGAGCTGCGGGTCGCCGATCTGCTGCGCTGGATCGACGAACCGAAGGCGCGCGGTTTGGACGATCACGTCGCCCATCTGGTCGTCGCCGCATATGCCGAGCAGACCGACCGGGCCTGGTACCGGTATGGCGGCCTGCTGGCACCGCCGCCCGAGCTGACCGCGATCAGCAAGGACATGACGCTGCGCGAGCAGCCGCTGCCCGACCCGGCCGAGTGGGCGGAAGCCGGGGAACGTGCCCAGGCCCTGTTCGGGGTGCGACCGCCGGCTCTGCTGCGAGGCCGGCTGCTGCGCGCCTTCACCGAGGAGCTGGTCGCGAAGGCCAGGCTTCGCTGGTCGGCCAGCCAGGAGCTGGTCGCGGTCCTGGAGGCGCACGCGGCCGATCTCGGGATTGATCCGCAGACCGGTGTCGGCGCCAGCGCCGGCGCCGAGTCGGCGGGCGAGGGCACGGCCGGCGGCCGGCTACGCACCGCGCGGGCCGCTCGCGACCTGCTCTCGGCGCTGGACGACCCCAAGGCCGGCCCACAGATCGTGGCGCGCCTCGCGCGGGCCGACCTCGGCGGTTCCGCGAAGCGACTCCTGGTCAGCATGAGCCACGCCGCCGAGCTCACCGCGGCGATCACGGCAGCGCCCTGGGACGAGACGTTCGGCGTCATCGCCGGCCTGCCCGAGCCGTACCAGACCGAGGCTCGAGAGATCCTCGATCGGATCCGGGCCGTCGGCGCCGCCGACGAGAACGTGATCAGCCCGCTGGCCGCGGTGCTCAGCGACGCCCGGGTCAAGGCGACGGCACTGCTTCGACGCGCCACCCAGACGACCACCAAACCGATCATCACACCTCCGCCGGTGGTGACACCGCCACCTGTCATCACACCGCCACCCGTGATCACACCGCCGGTCATCATCACGCCACCGATCGTCGATCCATCGAAGATCGAGCCAGTAAAGGTCGAGCCACCGACCGGGGCGGCGCGGCGGTGGCGGATCCGTGCCAGCGACCTGGACCAGGCCCTGGCCGAGCTACGTGCCCATGTCGGCGACCAACCCGGCGACATCGAGATCGTCTGGCAGCCGGCATCGTGACCATCCCGGTAGCCACGACGAGCCCCGCGGGGACCGCCGCACCCCGGGTGACCCCGGCCGTCGTGCAGGTCCGGGTCGGCCGGCTGCAACGCGCCGTGCACACCAACCCCGGTGGTCAGCCGCGCGTCCTGCTGGTCCGTGCCCAGCCGGACTGGCCGGCGCCCGTGGAGCTTGCTGCCGGCGGCCGGCCGGTGCGGGTGGTGCCCTGCGTGTCACCGCTCGCGGTGCTGGAGGAGATCACCCGCTGGGCCCGTGACCCCGTCGAGGACGGCTGGCTGGTGCTGCTCACCGACGCCGACGAGGAGGTTCTCGGCGACACGGTGCTCTCGCAGGTCCACCGCCAGCGGGTCGACGTCATCGAACCGTGGGCGGCCGTGCTGGAGGATTTCGGTGCCACCCAGGCCGATCCGCGGCTGCGTGCCCCCGAGGATCGCTGGATCATCCAGGCGCTGCTGGAAGCCCGCCCGCCCGCCGGTTGGCCGCGCCGGCCCGGCGGCCTGCTCAGCCGTGAGGACGCGCTCGCCGAGCTCGCCGCCGTCCGGCTCGGCCTGAGCGAGTTTGGTCTCGGCGCCGCCGACCTCGACATCGCCACCCTGCTGCGCTGGACAACCGTCCCCGGCGCGACCGAGGCGGTGCACCGGCTCGGCGACGACGAGCGCACCGGCCTCATCACCTACCTCGGCGACCGGACCGGCCGCGCCGGGCGGACCCTGTTCACCCTGGTCGCCGCCGGCAACGGCGATCGGGCGCTCGCCCTCGGCCTGGTGTGCGACTGCCTCTGGCCACACCCTGACCCGGACGGCTCCGCCCGACCGGCCGCCGTGGAGGCCGCGGCCGTCGAACGGGCCAAAGTCCGTGTGGAACGCTACTTCGGCGATGCCCGGCTCGACGAGACGTCCATGCGTGCGTTCGCCGACGCCACCCGCGAGGTCGTGACGACCGCACTCGTGGCAACGCGCCCGGGCACGAGCCGGCTCGGTCTCACCCTCAGTGCGGCCTCGTCCACCCTGCACCCGGACGACGAGCTCCCGACCCTGCTCGACACCGCCGAGCGCCTGCTCGACGAGCTCGACGGCCGAGCGGCCGGCGCCGCCAGCGACATCCTGCGGACCGGGTTGCGCCATCGGCTGTCGCTCGTCGCCACCACGATCCGCGACTTCCTGACGTCCGCCGAGTCGGGCGTCAACCGCGCACTGCTCGCGACCGCCGCGCACGACGTCGTGGCCGCCGTCGGCGCGCTGCGCGCGCACCACCTGGCAGGCATCGACCGGGCCGAGGTCGAGCGGGCGGTGATGGCGGTGCGGATCGTGGGCTGGCTCGCCACCCAGCCCACCGGTTCGCTGCGCAGCGTCACAGCCGGCGAGATCGGCACGTCCGGCATGTCCGGCATGTCCGGCACGAAGCGTCGAAGCAGGGACCGACCGGACGAGCCGACGACGCTGCCCGCCGCCCTGCACGCCCACCTGGACGACTCGGCGTGGGTCGACGTCGCACTCGGCCACCTGGCCAGCGGAGAGCTGGTGCCCGCCATCGGCACGGTGTACGGCGATCTGTTCCGCGTCGCGACCCGGCGGCGGCGTGCCCTCGACGCGTCCTTCGCGCGGCTGCTCGCCGACTGGACGGCCGGCCCGGCTATGCCCGGCGGGCCACTGCTCGTCGAGGAGATTCTTGACCGGGTTGTCGCACCGGTCGTGACCGCCAGCGGTGCCAGCGGGGGCAGGCGCGCGTTGCTGGTCGTGCTCGACGGTATGAGCGCCGCCGTCGCCACCCAGCTCGCCACCGAGCTGCGCCGCGACCGCTGGCAGGAGTGCGACCCGCTCGGCTCCCCTGCGGGCGAGGCCACGGGTGAGCCGGCCAGCTCCGCCCGCCGGCAGGCCGCCCTCGCCGTGCTGCCAACCATCACCAAGACCTCGCGCACCTCGTTGCTGGTCGGCAAGCTGGCCAGTGGCGACAAGGGGACCGAGAAGGTCGCGTTCGAGCACCATCCACGCTGGGGCAGGCACCGCGCCCGACTGTTCCACCACGCCGATCTGGACGGCGCGCCCGGCTCCCCGCTGGATCGCGACCTCACCCAGGCGTTGACCTCCGACACTCCACTGGTCGCCGTCGTCATCAACACAGTCGATGACAGCCTCGACAAGGGCCGCCAACGTGAGGACGTCGGCTGGAGCCTGGCCGACTTCGGCAGACTGCGTGCGGTGCTCGCCTACGCCCGCAACGCCGACCGGGTGGTGATCGTGACCAGCGACCACGGCCATATCGTCGATCATGGCGCGGTGGGACTCGCGGCGGCTGACGCCGCATCGGCACGGCATCGCGTCCCGGCCGAAAACGACGGCAACGCTAGCGACAACGCGACCGGCGACAACGCGACCGGCGATGGCGAGGTGGTGCTCACCGGGCCACGGGTGCTCGCACCCGGCGGTCGCATCGTCGCACTCTGGGACCCGGCGCTGCACTATCTGGGCCGTAAGGGCGGTTATCACGGCGGGGCGTCGCCGGCTGAGGCGACCGTTCCGGTGCTGGCCTTCCTGCCGTTCCGGCTGTCCGCGACATCGACGCACCGTAAACTGCCCCCCGGCTGGCGTCCGCTGCCTGATCAGCGTCCCCGCTGGTGGTCCCTGCAGGCGCCCGAGTGGCTCCCCAGCCTCGACGGTGACACCGTCCGCATCGGCTCGTTCACCGCCGATCGCGAGGTCACGGGCGGGGCAGCGGAGACGGCCCTTGCTCCGCGCAAGCGTCGCCGGCCCACGACGGAACAGGCCGGCCCGGCCCTGTTCGAGCTGCCCCAGCCGGCCAGCAGCGGAGTCGATCCAGGCCCCGCCACATCCGCCGGCAGTTCGACGTCGACAGCCCCGTCCCCGCCGGGTGGCCAGAAGGATCCGGTCGAGCGCCTCGTCGCCGGGCTACTAGGCTCCGAGCTGTTCCAGTCCCAGCTCAGGGGCCTGGCTCGGCCGTTGGACGTGGGCAAGGTGGAAGCCGCGGTACGGGCGCTGCTGGACGCGAACGGCACGCTGGCGACAGCCGTCGTGGCCGAACGGGCCGGCGAGCTCTCCCGGCGGGCCAGCGGCTTCGCAGTCAACCTGCGCCGCCTGTTCAACATCGACAACTATCCGGTGCTGGACGAGCTCGACGACGGCCACACGCTGCGGCTCAACGTCGATCTGCTGCGCCAGCAGTTCGGGCTGCCACAGTGAGCGCCGCAGGCACGGGGAGCGCCGACGGCGTCAGCGCGGCACGGCGCCGGGATGTGCTGGACGCGCTGCGCCGTGGCGCGGTTCCAGCGGTCGGGCTGGACCTGCTCGCGGTCGGGCTGGACCGGTTCGAGCGGGCCGCCACCGAGGACATCGCCGCCGTCGCCGCCGGCGGTTCGGTGTTCAAGGCGGTCCGCGGCGAATACGGCTCCGGAAAGACGTTCTTCACCCGCTGGCTAGCCGAACGCGCCAAGAAGGTGGGGCTGGCCGTCGCCGAGGTGCAGATCTCGGAGAACGAAACCCCACTGCACAAACTGGAAACCGTCTACCGCCGCCTCACCGAGCGCCTCACCACCGCGACGTTTCCGCCCAGCGCACTGCGCCAGGTCGTCGACGGCTGGTTCTACGCGCTGGAAGAGGACGTCCTCGCCACCGATGTCGCGGCGGGGGTGAACGCCGAGGCGTTGGACCGGGCCGTGGCCGACCTCGTCGACCGCCGCCTCGCCGACGTCGCCCGGACCGCACCCGCGTTCGCCGCCGCGCTGCGCGGATATCGGGCCGCACTCGCAACCGGTGACGAGGCGACGGCGGCGGCTGTGCTCGCCTGGCTCGGCGGGCAGCCGCACGTCGCGGCGAGCGCCCGACGGGCCGCCGGAGTGCGTGGCGACCTGGACCATTTCGGCGCCCTCGGATTCCTGCAGGGCCTGCTGGCGGTGCTGCGCGACAGCGGCTTCCGCGGTCTGCTGGTTGTCCTCGACGAGGTCGAAACCCTGCAACGGGTGCGTTCCGACGCCCGCGACAAGGCCCTGAACGCGCTGCGCCAGCTCATCGACGAGGTCCACAGCGGCCGGTTCCCGGGGCTGTTCCTCGTCATCACCGGGACACCGGCCTTCTACGACGGCCCGCAGGGCGCGGCCCGGCTGGCCCCACTCGCGCAGCGACTGGCAACCGACTTCACCGCCAACCCGAAGTTCGACAACCCGCGGGCCGTACAGCTGCGGCTGACCGGTTTCACCGAGGCATCACTGGTGGAACTCGGCGGACGGGTCCGCGACCTGTATGCGGCCGGAACCTCCGGTGCGGCAGCGGGACGGATCGAGCACCTTGCCGACGACGCCTATCTGCGGGAGCTGGCCGGGGCGGTCGCCGGGCGCCTCGGTGGGAAGGTCGGCGTCGCCCCCCGGCTGTTCCTGAAGAAACTGGTCGGCGACGTCCTCGACCGCGTCGACCAGTTCGACGACTTCGACCCCCGCCGCGACTACCCGCTCACCCTCACTTCGGCCGAGATGAGCGACCTGGAACGTAACGCCGCCGCCACCAGGGCCAATGACATCGACCTGGACCTGGGATGACCGAACCGGAGCCGCCGGTTCCACCAACACTGCCGGTTCCACCAACACCGCCGACGCCGCCCTCCCACGGCACGGACGCGGACGTCGTCGACCTGCTGCACCCGGTCGTGCTGCACCACATCGTGAACACCCTGCAGTGGCCGGGGCTGCGGCCGTTGCAGGAGGCGGCCGTCGAGCCGCTGCTCGCCGGAACGGACGCACTGCTGCTCGCCCCGACCGCGGGCGGGAAGACCGAGGCGGCGCTGTTTCCCACGCTGTCGCGGATGGCTGCCGAGAACTGGCAGGGATCGTCCGTCCTGTACCTGTGTCCGCTCAAGGCGCTACTCAACAACCTCGCGCCGCGGCTGGAGACCTACACCGGTTGGCTCGGCCGACGCGCCGCCGTCTGGCACGGGGACGTCACCGAAAGCCGTCGCAACCGGATCCGCCGCGAACATCCCGATGTCCTGCTGACCACGCCCGAGTCGCTGGAAGCGATGTTGGTCAGCGTCCGCACCGACCACCGCGACTTCTTCGCCGGCGTTCGCACGGTCGTCGTCGACGAGGTGCACGCGTTTGCCGGTGACGACCGCGGCTGGCACCTGCTCGCCGTCCTCGAACGGCTGCGACGCGTCGTCGCCGCCGGGGAACAGCTGCAGGTCATCGGCCTGTCGGCGACGGTGGGTAACCCGCCGGAGCTGCTGCGCTGGCTGCAGGGTTCCCGCGCCGGCCACCGCCCGGCCCAGGTCATCGCCCCCGACCTGGTACCCGCCTGGCCCGGGTCGCCGTCCACCCCAAAGCTGGCCGGCGTGGCGCCGACAGCCGGCACGCCTGGCACGCCACTGGCCGGCGAGATCGAGCTGGACTATGTCGGCTCGGTCCCGAACGCGGCGAAGGTCCTTGCGGCACTGCACCGGGGCGAGAAGCGGCTCGTCTTCTGCGACTCGAAGAAGATCGTGGAAGAGCTGGCCCAGGCATTGCGGTCGCTCGGCGTGACGACGTTTCTGTCGCACGCCTCGCTGTCGGTCGACGAGCGGCGCCGCTCCGAGGAGGCGTTCGCGCAGGCCCGGGACTGCGTGATCGTCTCGACCAGCACCCTCGAACTCGGCATCGACGTGGGCGACCTCGACCGCGTCATCCAGATCAACGCCCCGGCGACGGTCGCCTCGTTCCTGCAACGCCTCGGCCGCACCGGCCGGCGGCCGGGAACCGTGCGCAACTGCCTGTTCCTCGCCCTGTCCGAAAGCGCCCTCGTCCACACCGCGGGACTGCTGCTGCTCTGGGGACGCGGCTGGGTCGAGCCCGTCGTCCCCCCGCCGGAACCGCGCCACATCGTCGCCCAACAGCTGCTCGCCCACTGCCTGCAGGAGAACCGGGTCGGCGACCGGACGTGGGTCGAACAGTGGAACGGCCTCGCCCCGTTCGACCGCTCTGCCGAGCCCATCGTGCGTCACCTCGTCCGGATGGGCTACCTGGACTCCGACGGCGGCATGCTGTTCATCGGCCCCGAGGCGGAGCGTGCGTTCGGCCGTCGCCATTTCGCCGAACTGACCGCGGTCTTCACCGCCGCGCCCGAGTTCACTGTGCTGTCCGGCCGCGAGGAGATCGGGCGGACCGACCCCGTGCTGCTCACCGATGAGGTGGAAGGTCCGCGTCTGCTCCTGCTCGGCGGTCGCAGCTGGCGGGTCACGCATATCGACTGGAAACGTCGCCGGTGCTTCGTCGAACCCGCCGACCGCGGCGGCCGGGCCCGCTGGCTGGGTTCCGCCGACGCAGCCCTGTCCTTCGAGCTGACCAGAGCGATGCGGGACGTCCTTCTCGGCGCCGACCCGGCGGTGCCGCTCACCCGCCGTGCCCAGGAGCGGCTCGCGACCGTCCGTGCCGGCCATCTCGACGTCGTCCACCCCGGCGGCACGATGATCGTCCGGACCACGGACCTGACCGACGTCCGCTGGTGGACCTGGGGCGGTGAACGCGCCAACCGCACCCTGACCGCGAGCCTCGGTGATCTCGCCGATGCGCTGCAGGCCCCGACTGCCGCCTACCTTCGCCTACGCACCGACCTGACCCCACAGCTGTGGCGGACCGCGACGGCGGACCTCGAGTCCCGCCTCTGCCTGCCGCATGTCACCGAGGAGGCCCTGGCCGGGCTGAAGTTCAGCACCGCCCTCCCACCCCGCCTGGCCGAAGCCACCCTCGCCACCCGCCTCGCCGACCTCACCGGCGCCTCCGCGATCCTGCGACAACCCGTCCGCTTCACCCTCCTGCCGAACTGACCCTGCCGAACTGACCCTGCCGAACTGGCTCGGCCCCGCCGGGCGGAGTTGCCCTCCGTGGTGCCGCGGCCTCCGTGGTGCTGCGGTCAGATGCCGCGGTCAATGGTGGGTACCGACCGCGGTTTTCCGGTTCGTCCCACGCCATGGGCGGACTATTCTGGGCGGGTTGCTGCGGTTCGTGAGGTCATGATCGCCGTCCGCCACCGGTAGCCGGTCGTCGGTACGGGCCGACGCGGGCTGTGTCTGGCGGCGGAGGAGCGTGGATTGGTGGATCTGGCGCGGCGCCCGGAGGATGCGGCGCCGGCTGGCCCGAGCGTGCGCGAGATCGCGCTGACGCGTTGGGGAGTGGATCCGCCGCTGGCCCGGGCCTGGTTCGGCGATCCGGGCTGGTCCTACGTGGAGGCGGCGCCCCGCGGCTGTCCGGACTGCGCGGGAACTTTGCACTGTCTGCGGCAGCGACACGACTACGGGGGCCGCACCATGGCCGGCGTGGCGCTGGTGTGCCCGAGTTGCCCGGCGACCTACACCCTCGCTGATCTGGGCGTCCGGCAGTATGCGCAGCTGGGCGGGCCCCGGCGGGCCGAGTCGGTCACCGCCGGCCCGTCGGAACAGCCGGTGACGCGGGTGACGCCGAGGAAGCCGTCGGCACCCCGGCCGGCGGCTCGACGCGCGGCCAGCGGGGGCGGCGGAGTGCAGTTCGGCCGGGTATCGGTGGCGGTGGGTGATGCCACCGGTGCCCGGGCGCTGGCCGCCGCGCTGCTTGATCCCCGCAAGAGCCCGGCCGCGTTCCCGCCCGCGCCGCAGATCACCGAGCGCCGGCTCCTGCAGTGGTACAAGATCGCCGACCCTTGGGCGTCCACTCCTGACCGTGCCCCCGGCGTCGACGCGCGGGTGCTGCTGCCCGACGCGCCCGAGTTCGATGCGCTGGCCGCCCGGCTCGGTTCGGCCGGTATGCCGCACCGGCGGGTCCGCCATCTCGTCGAGGACGAGACGGTCTCCACGGTCAGCCCGAACGGCCGGCTCGGGCCGATGCAGGTGATCACCGGTCTGCTGCCGGTGACGAATCCCGCCCGGCATACTCCGAGCCCGCGTACCGGCACCGCGGCCGAGGCCGCGCGGGACGCGTTCGAGCTGGCGTGGGACAGCCACGACGGCCCGTTCGACGCGACCTGGGCGCCCGTGGACGCGACCCGGTTCGTCCCCGCGGACTGGGCTCGTTACCTGCCCCGGCCGGGGCTGAACCCGGCCCAGGTCGCGGCGGCGCCGCACCTTCTCACCGACGGGCACCTGCTGGTCGTGGCGCCCACCGGCGCCGGCAAGACCATGATCGGCATGCTGGCGGCGCTGCGGGCGATTCTCGGTGACGGACGCAAGGCGGCGTGGCTGGTGCCGCAGCGGTCGCTGACCGACGAGCTGGACCGGGAGCTGACCGCCTGGCGGACGCTCGGACTGCACGTCGAACGGTTCTCCGGCGAGTACGTCACCGACGTCGAACGGGCCCGCCGCGCCGACCTGTGGGTGTCGACGACGGAAAAGTTCGAGTCGGTGTGCCGGGCAAGCTCGCTGCGCTCCGCGTTGGCCGAGGTCTCCTGTCTGATCGTCGACGAGATCCATCTGGTCGGCAGTGCGGGACGCGGCCCGATGCTGGAGGCGCTGCTGGCCCGGGTGCGCGGTGCGCGGTGCGCAGTCGCCGGTGCGCGTCGTCGGGCTGTCGGCGACGGTGGCGAACGCCGGCGACATCGCCGCCTGGCTTGGCGCCAGGGTCGTCACCACCGACTGGCGTCCCACCCGGCTGACCTGGCAGCTGCCGATGATTCCCGCGACCCGGGACCGGCGCGCGGAGAACAGCTCCCGGGCGCGGGCCGCCGTCGCCCTAGCCCGGCAGGTCACCGGCGACGGCGGCAGCGTTCTGGTGTTCTGCGGCAGCCGCCGGATCGTCCGGACGACGGCACTGGCCATCGCGGCCGACCGCGGCGCCACCATCACCGGCGTCGACCCGGACGACGTCGACCGGGTGCACCAGGTCTGCGCGAGCGCCCGGGTCGGACTGCACTACAAGGACTGGGAGCATCGGCACGCCGCCGAGCGCGACTTTCGAGCCCGGCGCCTGGACGTCCTCGTCGCGACGACGACCGTCGCCGCCGGGGTGAACCTGCCCGCCCGCGCCGTGGTCGTCCGGGACACTCAGGTGGGCCTCGACCAGATCGACGTCGCGACCGTGCAGCAGATGTTCGGCCGGGCCGGTCGCGTCGGTGCCGGCGAGACCGAGGGCTGGGCGTTCCTGGTCTGTTCGGAGACCGAGCGGACGGCCTGGCAGAACCGGCTCGTCGACGGCTACACCGTGCGCTCGCGCATCGAGGACGGCCTCGCGGACCATCTGCTGGCCGAGGCCGCGTCGGGCCGGGTGCCGACCCTCGCCGACGCCGAGGCCTGGTGGCTGCGCACCCTGGCCCACCACCAGGGTGCCGACGGTGGCCACGCGGTGCGCGACGCCGTCGACCTGCTGGTGACCGGCGGATACCTGACTGTGGTGGGCAGCCCGCACACACCTGCCGACGCGGCTCTGATCGTCACGGAACTCGGGCAGCTGACCAACCGCTTCATGATCCCGGTGGAGGTCGGGATCGAGCTGCGCGACGCACTCGACGCCCTGTCCGTGCCCACCGATCCGCAGGAGGCGGAATGGCTGCTGGGCGGCGCCGTCGCCCGGCTTGTGGCGTCGTTCGCCGAAGCGCCGGTCAACGATGACCTGCGTCCACGGGTGGCCGCGCTGCTGCGCGCCCGCGGCCGCCCGGACCACGTCGAGCAGGCCCGCCCTGCCCCGGGCCTCGTCCCGCCGACCGGGATCGAACCCGGCGACCTGGCGCAGGTCGCCTTCGGGCTGGTCGCCGCCAGCCCGAAGCTGTTCACCCGGCCGGCCCGCACCGTCGCCGGCCTGCCCACGTCCATGCTGACGCCGATCCTCGCGGAGGCACCGCGGTACCTCGCCTGGCTCGCGGCGCAGGGCGCGCTCGGCACGGTTCACCCGTGGGCCGCCGTCAGCGCCGGTGACCTCGGCCGGCGGATCCGCTGGCGCCGCCTGGGGGCCCCGCGTGGAGCCGGCCGGCTGCTGTGGATCTGCGAGCGGATGGCGACCGCGCAGCTGGCCGACGAGGTCGTGCCGGCACTGTTCACCGCCGCCCGGCGACGGGACGTGACCAACCCGGACTGGCCGGTCGGCCGCCCACCGAAGGACTGCCGCCTGGACGGCGCCGACTATCTGGCACTGCTGCGCGACCGCGCCACCGACGCGTCCGCGGTCGAACGCGGACACCAGGTGTCGATCAACGGCCCGGCGTCGCTCACGGCCGTGCTGTGGGCCGGCCCGCACCGGCACGTCGTCGCGGATCTCGGCGCCGACCCGGTGCCCTACCCGACGGGGGACGCCTCGTCGGACCCACGATCCACGCAGACCAGCGCGCCTTCGGTGGATCGTGGGGTGGCATTGTTCACCCGTTCGGGTGACTGCCGCTGCTCGGGCTGGCTTGCCGTCTACAACGGCATCGAGTCCAGCGCCGGATCACTGCGGGGGGCCGACTGATCCGGACGGGTCAGAGGTCTCGTCAGGCAGGTGCTCGGTCAGCTCATGGCCCCCGGGGTGTGCGGCGCCGTGGCGGGCTGAGGAGAGTGTCGCCGTGCGGGCTGGCGAGACGTCGTTCCAGGTAGGTGAAGGCATCGATGGCCTCGGGGGCCTCGAACGCGCGGTTGCGGCGGCCGACGGTGACCTGGCGGAGAACGTCCGCGTCGACAAGTCGGTGGACGGCCTCGTTGACGGCCTGCGCACTCCGGCCGGTCAGGGCCGCGGCCGAGCGGACCGTGAGCACGGGTGCCACGGGCAACAGGCCGAGGATGTGTTCGAGTGCGAAGCCGGCGCGGACGGGGCCGAGCCGGCGCGGACGGGGCCGAGCCGGCGCAGCCAGTCGTCGTGCAGCAAGACAAGCCGCTGCTCGATGTCGGTGGTGTCGGCCGCGGTCGCCGCGTCCAGCCGCTACTGTTGGCCGACCAGCGGATCCGGTAGATACGCCTCGTACTCACAGCTGAGCCGGTCGCGACGGGACAGACCCGCCCCGAGATCACTCTCCCGGTGCAGCCTGAGCAGTTCAGCGATGGCGACCAGCCTCCATGTTCACGATTATTGCGCAACCTTGACTATGGGAAACGTTGGTCAAGGCTACCGAGCTCAGGTCGTGGTCAGCAGGGTCTTGCCGATCGCGGTGCGGGCTTCGATGGCGGCGTGGGCCGCCGCGGCGGACTCCAGAGGGAAGGTCTGGCCGATCGTGGGCCGCAGCGCTCCGGCCGCGGTGAGCTGGAGTGCCTCCTCGGTCAGGGCGAACAGGTCGTCCCTGGTGGCCCCGATCGCCTGCAGCGGCACGACGGTGATCTTCCGGGTCGTGGCGTCGGCCTCGTCGATCGTGCCCCAGTGGCCACTCGCGGCGCCGTGCGGCAGATAACGCCCGCCCGGCCGCACGAGGGGGAACAGCGTGTCGGTGATGGCGGAGCCGATGCCGTCGAAGACCACGTCCACCCCGTCGGGCAGCAGGTCCCGAAGCCGCCGCTCCCACGCGGCGCCGCGGTAGTTCAGGCCGTGCTGGGCGCCGAGGGCACGCGCGTGGGCGACCTTGGTGTCCTCCCCGGCGAGGGCGACGACCTGCGCACCGCTGGACACGGCGAGCTGGACGAGCAGGCTCCCGACGCCCCCGGCCGCCGCGGTGACCACGACGACCTCGCCGGGCCCGGGGTGGGCGACCCGGTGCAGCCCGACGGCGGTGCGGCCGTCGGCCAACACGGCGGTGGCGTCGGCGCCGGCCAGCGACGTGGGGATGCGGTGCAGGTCGTCGGCCAGGGCCAGCGCGGCGCTGGCGTAGCCGCCGGAGCCGCCGGTAGCGGTGACAACCCGGGCGCCGAGCCAGGCAGGATCCACGTCCGCGGCGACGGCGTCCACGGTCCCGCCGACCCCGTTACCGAGGATCACCGGAAAGGTGACACCCGGCCCCGGCGAGGCGCCCGCTCGTAGCTGGGTGTCGATGAAGGTGATGGCGGCGTGTTCCACGGCGACCCGGACCTGCCCGGCGTCTGGTCGCGGGTCGGGCAGCTCGATAGGGCGCAGAACTTCGGGGCCGCCGGGACGGTCGGCGATGATGGCGCGCATGGCATCCTCCGGGGATCTGCTGTCGGCCTGGGTAACCGATGGGCGATCAGGTATGCGAGTACATCATGTTGACAAGTCCGATCGGGATGGGTGATTGTGGTCGGCATGTCGACGAGCGTGCGTGGCGAGGGCCTGACCCTGCGCCGCCCTGTCGACCTGAAGCGCATCTGCAGCGCGCTCTGTTCGCGCTGACCCTCCAGAACCGTCCGCTCGTCTTCTTCGGCCCCCGATCCCGGGGTGTCTGATCTTTTTTCGTCGTTTGGCTCTGTAACCGGCCCATCGTCTGCGGCCGGATCTGCCATGCTGCCCAAGAACTGGGATCCCCGTGCGTTCTCGTCTCGTTTCTCGTATTGCCAGCCTTCTCCTTTCCGTGGTTTCGCTGGCAGTGGTGCTCACCGCGTGCGACAGCAGCGCGTCGACCCGCCCGGAGAGCGCCACCACGGCCACCGCCACCCCGGTGGCCGTGGGCACGACCGTCCCGGCCGGAACGACGCTACGGGTCGGGGACCAGCTGGACTTCCTCAGGAACCTGCTGCACGTGTCCGGTCAGGACACCGGTTTCTCCTACCAGGTCGAGTACTCGGCGTTCATCGGCGGCCCGCCGATGCTGCAGGCCTTCGAGGCCGACGCGCTCGACACCGGTTTTGTCGGCAGCACGCCGCTGATCTTCGCGCAGGCCGGTGGGCAGGGGCTGCGCGCGGTGGCCGGGTTCAGCTACAAGACCGGCGGCTACCAGCTGCTCACCGCCCCGGGGCATCGTGAGATCACCGGCTGGGCGTCGCTGAAGGGCCGGAAGGTGGCCTACCAGAAGGGCACCGCGGGCGAGGCGGTGGTTCTCCAGGCCCTCGACAGCGCCGGGCTGAAACTGTCGGATGTCACCACGGTCGACATCCCGCAGACCCAGGTCGCCACGGCACTGCAGGGTGGTTCGGCCGACGCGGGTGTGTCCGTCGAGCCGCTCACCAGCGCCTATCTGGCGAAGAACCCGACCGCCGCGGAGGTGGGGACCACCAGGGAACTGCCCGACCGTTCGAGTTTCGTCATCGCCGGCGAGTCCGCGCTGAAGAACAGCGCCAAGACGGCCGCCGAGGCCGACTACCTCACCCGGCTGGTCAAGGCATTCGCCTACCTCGAATCGCACCCCGGTCGCTACGCCGAATCCATCTACGTCAAGCAGTACGGCCTGACCTCGGAACGGGCGAGCGCGATCGTCGCCCGGACCGGCACGCCGAGCTTCTTCCCGCTTCCCGGCGACATCGTGCCGGCCCAGCAGCGTCTCGCCGACCTTTTCCGCGACGCCGGCGAAATCCCGGCAAAGGTAGACGTCGCCAAGGAGTTCGACCCCCGGTTCAACCAGGTCGTCGCCAAGGCCCAGGGCCAGTGACGAGCCTCGAGGTGACGCCGGCAGACGTGACGCCGAAGGGGACGCGGGCCGTGGCGCCTTCGGACGTGGTGGCTTCGGACGACGCAACGCCGGACGTGGTTCCCGACGTGGTTCCGTTCGACGTGGCTGCGGCAGAGGTGGCGCGGGTGGCTGGCGGCGGGGAGGCTGCGGTCGCGCCGCGGGGGCTGCTCCGGCTGCCGACACGCCGGGCTGGGGAGGAATCGCGGTCACGGTGGCGGGTCCCGCGCGGCGTCGAGCGGCTGGCGGGGGTGGTGCTGCTGTTCGCCGGCTGGCAGCTCGCGGCGAGCGTCGGCTGGCTCAGCCCGCGGGTGCTCGCAGGGCCGTCCGCGGTGCTCACCGTCGGCTGGGATCTCGTCCGCGACGGGACGCTCGGCAGTGCGCTGTGGGCGTCGCTGCGGCGGGTCCTGTGGGGGCTCGGGATCGGCATCCCGCTCGGGGTGGTGCTGGCGCTGGCCTCCGGCCTGACCCGTGTCGGTGACGATCTGGTCGACGCCAACGTCCAGATGCTGCGCTTCGTGCCGATCATCGGCCTGCAGCCGCTGCTCATCCTGTGGCTCGGGCTGGGGGAGACGGCGAAGATCAGCCTGATCGTGATGGGCGTGGCGTTCCCGATCTACGTGAACACGTCGGTGGCGGTGAAGTCGCTGCACCCGGGCTGGCGGGAACTCGCCGACGTCACCGAACTCGGCCGCGGCGCCCTGATCCGCCATGTGGTTCTGCCGGGCGCGCTGCCGGGCTTTCTCGTCGGGCTGCGGCTGGCCGCGGCCGTCGCCTGGCTGCTGCTGGTGTTCGCCGAACAGATGAACGCCCATTCCGGCATCGGCTATCTCATGATCCGTGCACAGACGTTCTTCCAGTCGGACGTGATCGTGCTCTGCCTCGTCGTCTACGCCCTGCTCGGCCTGATCTCGGACGGGCTCATCCGACTCCTCGATCGAAAGGTGCTGAGATGGCAGCCGGGACGGTGAGCACCCAGGTGGGCTTCGAGACGCGTGGTCTCACCCGGTCGTTCGGGCCGCGCGAGGTCCTGCGCGGCATCGACCTGCAGGCCGCGCCGGGGGAGTTCGTGGCGCTGCTCGGGCGCAGCGGGTCGGGCAAGAGCACGCTGCTGCGTGCGCTGGCCGGCCTCGACCCGGACGCGGGCGGGGACCTGTTCGTCCCACCGCGCCGAGCCGTCGTCTTCCAGGATCCGCGGCTGCTGCCGTGGAAGAGCGTGCTCGACAACGTGACCCTCGGTCAGCGCGGCGCGGCGGCGGCCGAACGGGGCCGGGCGGCGCTGCGCGAGGTCGGCCTCGACGGCCACGAGCGGGACTGGCCGAAGACCCTGTCCGGCGGCGAGGCGCAGCGCGCCGCCCTCGCCCGAGCTCTCGTACGTGAGCCGCAGCTGCTGCTGCTCGACGAACCGTTCGGCGCCCTCGACGCCTTGACCCGCATCCGGATGCACGCCCTGGTCCAGGAACTGTGCAGCCGGCACGGCCCCACCGTCCTGCTCGTCACGCACGACGTGGACGAGGCGATTCTGCTCGCCGACCGTGTGCTCGTTCTCACCGACGGACATCTCTCCCTCGATCTCCAGGCCGAGCTGCCCAGCCCCCGACTGCGCGCGGACGGCGCGTTCACCGCGCTGCGCACCCGGCTGCTGCAGGAGCTCGGCATCGACGAGAGGGCCGCCGGCACCCACCACGAAGGAGTCCCGTCATGACAGTCACCACCGACACGAACACCAGGATCGCCGACCTCCGGGCCGCCGCCACCGAAGCGGCCGTCACCGCAACGGCCACCGACCGGACCCGTGCCGGGTCTGCGGCGCCCGACCTGCCGTTCGACGTCGTTCCGCTGTCGGGCAACATCGGCGCCGAACTGCGCGGCCTTGACCTGCGCACCCTGGACGACGCCCAGATCGCCGCGATCCGCAGCGCCTGGCTGCACTACAAGGTGGTGTTCTTCCCGGGCCAGGACCTCACCCCGTCCGAGCACCTCGCCTTCGCCCGCCGCTTCGGCGAGCCGACCGAGGGCCACCCGGTCATCCCGGGCCTGGCCGACCAGCCCGAGGTGTTCGAGATCGACTACAGCGCGGCCCGGCAACTGGCCGCGGCCTACGGGAAGATCGGCGGCATCTCCCGCGGCCTGCACTGGCACACCGACGTGACCTTCGTGCAGCGCCCACCGCTCGGGTCGATCCTGCGGGCGGTCGTCGTGCCTGCGGCCGGCGGCGACACGCTGTTCTCCAACCAGGAGGCCGCCCTCGCCGACCTCAGCCCGGCGCTGCAGGGGTTTCTCGGCACGCTCACCGCCGTGCACGACGGCGAGGACCAGTTCCGGGCCATTCTCGACCTGGTCGGCGAGGGGCACTGGGAGGGAAAGTCGTTCACCAGGCTCGAGTCGGTCGAGCACCCGGTCGTGCGCACACATCCGGAGACCGGTCGCAGGTCGCTGTTCGTGAACCCGGGCTTCACCACCAGGATCAAGGAGCTCGAGATCGCCGAGAGCGACGCCCTGCTGGCCTTCCTCTACCAGCACTCGGTTAGCCCGGAGTTCACGGTGCGTTACCACTGGCAGCCGGGAACCGTCGCCTTCTGGGACAACCGCGCGACCCAGCACGCCGTCACCGGCGACTTCGGCGACGCCCACCGCGTGATCCAGCGCGTCACCCTGCGCGGCGACGAACCCCGCTGACCCGACCACCCGCGCCCCGCCGGGCCGGGGCACAGCAACCTCCACCTCGGCCCGGCTCGGCAGGCATCGGATGTGTACACAGTTGGGAGTACACTGCTGGTCGTGGGAGCCGAGCAGAACGAGGTAAGTGTGCGGGATGCCCGTGCGCACTTCGCGGAGGTGATCGGGCGGGCCCAGGCGGGTTCGCCGACGGTGATCACTCGTAACGGCCAGCCGGTGGCAGCGGTGGTGCCCATCGAGGATTTCAACGCACTCGAGGACGCCGTCGATCGGCACCTGTCCCGCGAAGCCGACCGTGACCTGGCCGAGAATCCCGAGGCCAGGACGTACAGCATGGCCGAGGTTGCCGCTGCGATCTTCGAGGATGTGCCCGACCAGGGCGTTGCGTGAAGTACATGTTCCGCTGGCGCGAACGGGCGGTACGCCAGCTTCGGGCGATTCCGCAGCCCACCGCCCTCGCGTTGCTGCAGGCGCTGAGTCTGCTTGGAGATGATCCGCGGCGGCCGGGCTCCCAGGTGAAGAAGCTCGCCGGCCACGAGGACCGCTACCGCCTGCGGGTGGGCGACCACCGCATCCTCTACGAGGTGGACGACGGCGTCCTCGTGGTGCTGGCGGTGGGGGTCGGCCACCGCCGTGAGGTGCACCGCGGGATGTGACCATGAGGTCGCTCTACGCGCACCCCCACCCTCTGTGGTGCTGCCTGCCTCGTACCCCCTGCTTCTGTGGTGTCGGGGGTGCCGTTACCCCCTCCTTCTGTGGTGCTGGTGGGTGGTCTCGGCCGGTGCGAGATGACGAACCGCGCTGCCTGAGCTGACGAGTCACGGCCACGTCAGCGTCCACGAGGAGCGACCGTGACCAGCCCCAGCCCTCAGCCGGCTGACTCCGAACGATGAGCCGGGAGGGCCAGGGCCGGCTCATCGGGACGGTCAGACCTGGGCGGGCAGGACGTGGTCGCCGACCCTGTCGGTGGACAGGTCCAGGGAGCAGATGTAGGCGTCGTGCGTCGCGCACCGCACCATGTCGGGGCGCTCGTACTCCTGCTGGCAGACGTGGCAGGTCAGGGTCGCACCGGACGGGTTGCCGTACTCGTCGTACATCGGCAGGTCGATGCCGTCGTCGGTGCGCCGCAGGTAGTACTTCCCCTTGGTGGCCACGGCCAGGACCGGCGGCAGGACGAGGGCGAGCACGATCGCGACCAGGGGAGAGTAGGGCTTGAGGGCCGAACCGAGGCCCCCGTAGAAGTCGATGATGGAGATGCCGGCGGCCAGGATCATCGAGCCGAAACCGACCGGGTTGATCGCGTAGAGCATGCCGCGGCGGAACTCGGGCCGCAGCGGTGAGATCTTCAGCAGGTACTTGTTGAACACGATGTCGGAGGCCACCGCGACCACCCAGGCCATGCCGCAGTTGGCGTAGAAGGCGAGGATCGTGTTCAGGAAGCTGAACATGTCCGCCTCCATCAGGATCAGCGCGACCAGCAGGTTGAAACCGAGGAAGACGAGCCGTCCGGGGTAGGTCTTCGTGATCCGGGTGAACGAGTTGGTCCAGGCCAGCGAGCCGGAGTAGGCATTGGTCACGTTGATCTTCACCTGGCTGATCACGACGAGCGCGACGGCGAGTGCCAGCGCCGCCCAGTGCGGCAGGATGTCCTGGTAGATCTCCAGGAACTGGTGCACCGGCTGGTTCGCCACGCCCGCGCCGTCCGCGACGTTGGCGATGAGGTAGACGGCCAGAAACATGCCGATGATCTGCTTGGCGGCGCCGAAGAAGACCCAGCCCGGCCCGGCCAGCACCATCGCGGTCCACCAGCGGCGCGAGTTCTCCGGGGTGCGCGGCGGCATGAAGCGCAGGTAGTCGATCTGCTCGGCGATCTGGGCGATGAGCGACAGGCAGATGCCGGCGGCCAGGAAGACCGAGCCGAGATCGAACCCGCCCTTGCCGTGCTGCCCGCCGTAGTCGAAGAACGCGCTGATCGAGTCGGGATGACGGATCAGCAGATAGCCGAACGGCAGCACCATCAGCACCAGCCACAGCGGCGTCGTCCACAGCTGGAGAGTCGACAGCAGTTTCATCCCGTAGACAACAAGCGGGAAGATGATGAGCGTGGACGTCAGATAGCCCAGCCACAGCGGGATGTGCAGGCCCAGTTTCAGGCCCTGGGCCATGATGGAGCCCTCGAGGGCGAAGAAGATGAACGTGAACGACGCGAAGATCACGTTCGAGACGACCGAGCCGTAGTAGCCGAAGCCGCTGCCCCGGGTGATCAGGTCCAGGTCCAGGTTGTAGCGGGCCGCATAGAAGGCCAGCGGGAAACCGGTCAGGAAGATCACCACGGTGAAGACCGCGATGCCCCACAGGGCGTTCGTGGTCCCGTAGGACAGACCGATGTTCGCCCCGATGGCGAAGTCCGCGAGGTAGGCGATGCCACCGAGGGCCGAGATCGCGACCATCCCCGTGCCCCAGCGCCGGTAGCTGCGCGGCGCGAACCGGAGGGTGTAGTCCTCGAGGGTCTCCTTCCCGGCCCCGGACGCGGCGCTGGAGCCGGCACCGGTGTGGTCGGCGGGTGGGCCGGGATGGGTGGTCGGATCGTGCGCAGGGCTGGCGATGCTCATCGCGGACTGCCTTTCTCGGGGGGCACAGGCGCGGGTCCGAGGCCACCACGGGAGCGGGTGGCTGGGCGACGGGGGCGGCGCTGACCCCTGCTGGTCAGCCAACAGGCCACCGCTTAGCAACCGCCAAGCAGCGGCCAAGCGCCCTCGCCCCCGAATCGGCCGGGCACCCAAGCCGTCAGCCGCATGCCGGGGTCAGCCGGGCACCGAAACCGCCGGTCGGACGCTGGGGGCCGAGCGAGAACCGTGGTCTGGCGGCCACGGTGGTCAGACGAGGGTGCGCAGGGCGGCGGCGACGCGGGCGTGTTCGGCGGCGATCTCCGGTAGCAGCAGGGCGATCTCGTCGTCCGCGCCGGGCCGGGTCTCGATCTGCTGGCACAGCCGGGCGAGGACGGTGGCTCCGAAGGTGGCGCAGAGACCCTTCAGGGTGTGGGCGGCGCGGTGAACCGAGCCGGGATCGGAGCCGGCCGTGGTGAGGGTGTCCAGCAGCTTCGGGGCGTCGGTGAGGAAGTCGGCGATCAGGCTGGACCGGGCCGCGCGGTCATCTCCGACCAGCTCGCCCAGCCGTTGGAGGGCGGCGGGGTCCAGCGTGGGGCCGCCTCCGGGCGACGGCGCCCGCGCCAACGCGGCGACCAGATCGGCGATCACCAGCGGCTTGGTCAGGTAGTCGTCCATGCCCGCGGCCAGGCAGGCCTCCCGCGCACCGGGCTGCACACCCGCGGTGAGCGCGATGATCCACGGGCCGCGCCCGTCGACGTGCGCCCGGATCTGTCGGGTGGCCGCCAGACCGTCGATGTCGGGCATCTGGACGTCCATGAGCACGATGTCGTAGTGCGCGCGCCGCACCGCGGCCACCGCCTCGGCGCCGCTGCTCACCAGATCGGCCCGGTGACCGAGGCCGGTGAGCTGTAGGAGCACCACCCGCTGGTTCACCGGATGATCGTCGGCCACCAGAACCCGCCGGGCCGCGGCCGGGCGGGCCGCCGTGGTGGCGAGAGGCGTGGTGGCGAGAGGCGTGGTGGCCGAGCGGACCAGGGTCGTCGTCCGCGACCGCGGGACCGGACGGCCGGGCCGGGCCTCCCGCCGCGGCATCTCCGTCGCCGCCGCCGGCAGGATGACGGTCATCGTGGTGCCGGATCCGGGGTGGGAGGTGGCGGTGATCGTCCCGTCCATGAGGGTGGTCAGCCGCCGGCAGATGGCCAGGCCCAGTCCACTGCCGCCGTGGCGCCGTGAGGTGGACGCGTCGACCTGGGTGAACGACTCGAAGATGGATTCCAGGTGTTCGGCGGGGATGCCGATCCCGGTGTCACGCACGGTGAAGCGCCACTCGTACCTGCCGTCGGACGGACCGTCGGCTGTGCCTTCGGACGGACCTTCGGTGATGCAGGCGGCACTGCCGTCGGTGGTGCCCGAGCGCGTGGCCACGGCGGCCGGCGACGCGGCCACGGTGATGGTCACCTCGCCTCGATCGGTGAACTTCACAGCGTTGCTCAGGAGGTTCAGCAGGATCTGTCGGACCCGGGTCGGATCGCCGACCATGGCCTGCGGGGTGCCGGCCTCGAGAGTGCAGGCAAGCGTGATGCCCTTGGCCGCGGCGTCGGCGCGGACGAGATCGAGAACGGCCTGCACGCAGGCGCCGACCTGGAACGGCATCCGTTCGAGGCTGAGCTGACCAGCCTCGATCTTGGAGAAGTCGAGCAGATCGTTGATCATCAGGAGCAGCGAGTGGGCGCTGTCGTGGACGACCTCGGTGAGATGGCGCTGGGCGGCGTCGAGCGGGCTGTCCAGCAGCAGCCCCGACATGCCGATGACCGCGTTCATCGGCGTCCGGATCTCATGGCTGATGGTGGCGAGGAAGTCGTTCTTGGCGGCGTTGGCGCGCTGCGCGGCGGACGCGGCGTCGCGCAGCGCATCGGCGTTGCGCATCCGGTCGGCGACCTGACCGAGCTGGGCCGCGACGTCGGCCAGCAGGGCCAGCAACGTGTCGTCCGGGGCAGTGGCGTCGGTGGTGCGGAACTCCAGCACGGCGACCACCTGCGCCGCCTCGCCCCGTCCGGTCCGCACCGCGATGGCGATCCCCGGCAGGTCGGGCAGCCACACGGCCTGGCCGGGCGGGGCGGCATCGCCCGCGAGCGCGGCCGGCGTCATGGACGGGAGTGGCGGGACGCCGTCCACGTGGATCGGCGGCACCAGCCGGTCGCCGTCGCGGTGATAGGCCCGGCCGGCGGGCCAGCCGGTGTGGGCGCGGACCAGATCGACCACGTCGGTGGCGGCCGTGGCGAGGTCGGTGGCGCGATGGGCGGTGTCGGCCACCCGGTGCAGCAGCTGGAGTTCGGCGGTGCGGCCCCGGACCCGGCCGGTCATCTCGTTGAAGCGCCGGGCCAGGGAGCGCAGCTCGTCGACCCCGGCGACCCGGGCCGGGGCGTCGGTCTGCCCGGCGGCGATCCGGGCGGTCGCGGCGTCGAGCTCCGCGACGGGACGCAGCACCGCGCGGCGGG
>NZ_JAMQQG010000168.1 GCF_023716925.1 Frankia sp. R82 | reverse complement strand
GCCCACCCTCGTCCGCGCGGACGTCCGAGCCGGCGTCCGGGTCGGGTCGGGCGCCGGCGGCCGGCAGATGGCCGTGGACCTGCAGGGCGGCGAGGGCTGCGGGCAGGGTCGCCGTGGCCGGCCGGGAGCGGCGCAGGGTCGCGATCGTGTGTACGGCATCGGTACTGGTGGCGGCACCGAATTCGGTGCTTCGGGCGGTGCCGTCCACCGGGTCGGCGGTGCTGGTCCGGCCGAGGGTCTGCGTCGTGAGGGTGGTCAGGGTGGCGTCGGGGCCGAGCTCGAGGTAGGTGGAGACGCCGAGCCCGGCGAGGGTGGCGATCCCGGTGGTGAACCGGACCGTGCGGCGCAGGTGGTCGGTCCAGTAGCGGGGGGAGGCGAGCTCGGCGGGGGAGGCGGGTGCGCCGGTGACGTTGCTGATGATCGGAATGGTCGGGGACTGGTAGCTGACGGCGGCCGCGGCGGCGTGGAACTCCTCGAGGATGGGTTCGGTCAGTGGGCTGTGGAAGGCGTGGCTGACGGTGAGTCGGCGGGTGCGCAACCCGCGGGCGTCGGCGGCGGTGGCGAGCACGTCGAGGGCCCGGGTTGGCCCGGCGAGAACGGTGTTGGTGGGGCTGTTGACGGCGGCGATGTCGACGTCGCCGAGGCCGTCGCTGGCGGCGCCGCCGCCATGGGCGCCCCGGCGGGTCTCGTCGAGCAGTGCGCGGGTGGTGGCCTCGTCGGCGTGGACGGTCAACATGCCGCCACCGGCGGGCAGCGAGCCGAGCAGCCGGGCGCGGGTGGCGACCAGGCGGGCCGCGTCCGCCAGGGTGAGGACACCGGCGACGTGAGCGGCGGTGATCTCCCCGAGCGAGTGGCCGATCAGGTGGGCCGGGGTGACGCCGTGGGCGACGACGGTCCGATAGAGGGCGACCTGCAGGGCGAACAGGGTCGGCTGGGTCCAGCTGGTGTGGTGGATCAGCTCGGCGTCGGGGCCGTCCGGATCGGCGTGCAGGACCGACAGCAACGGCCGGTCGAGGTGCGGGTCGAAGGCGGCGGCCACCTCGTCGAGCGCCGCCCGGTAGACCGGGTCCGTGCGGTAGAGGTCATGACCCATCCGCGGGCGCTGGCTGCCCTGGCCGGAGAACAGGAACGCGAGGGTCCCGGCGGCGGCGGTTGCGGTGACGACCGACGGGTCGGTCCGGGCGTCGGCGAGCGCGTCCAGCGCGGCCAGCAGGTCGTCGTCGTGGGCGGCGACGGCGACGGCCCGGTGGGCGAACCTGGTCCGGGTCGCCAGCGCCGC
>NZ_JAMQQG010000167.1 GCF_023716925.1 Frankia sp. R82 | reverse complement strand
GGGCGAGGACGTCCCGCCCGGCGTGGGCCGCTGCGCCGCCACCCGACCAGGATCACCGTCCGCGGCGGGAGTGCCGGCAGGCGCGTCCGCCGGCCGGCCGGCGCTCAGCGACCAGTGACCACCCGGTCCGCCTCCGGGCCGCAGACCCACCGCGGCGAGGGTGGCCACCACGAGCACGGCCACGACACCGAGCGCACTCCACGACCGACCCGGGACCCGTCCACGGGGCCGCCCGCCCTTCGGCGCACGGTTCCAGGCGGTGAGGAACAGTTCCGACGCCCCGTCCGACGAAGCCGCCGCCCCGGTGGACGGCGACGGCACCGCACGGTCGCCCGGGGCCCCGGACCCTTCCCGCAGTCCGGCCGATGGCACCACGGCCTCCGTCCTCGCCGGCAGTGCGGTACCCGTCGACAGTGCGGTACCCGTCGACAGTGCGGTACCCGTCGACAGTGCGGTACCCGTCGGCAGTGCGGTACCCGTCGGCAGTGGACGCGGCAGCTCAGTCACACCCTCACCTCGTCCCTCAGCACGGCCCCGGCCGCCATCTACCCCGACCGGTCCGCCAGAAATTCCGCGTAAGAGCGGTTGAGGACGTAATGATCCGGGCCCGGACGTTACCGAAAGCGAATGATCAGGTCGAGTACGACAAGAACCGTTCACGCTGCCGTCCACCGGAGGTCACCGGACGTCCCGCCACGACGCACCCCGTAACCTCGGTCGCGCGCCCTGATCCCGCGACCCGGCGGCCACCGTCGGCGCTCACGCCAGGACGGCCACCCAGCGGAGAGACGGATGACCACTCCCGCATGCGCCGGTTCCGACGTCGACAGGACCAACACCATGACGGCCTACCATGCCGAACCCGAACCCGAACCCGGCCAGGCGCGTGCGGCCGACCGGTCCGCTACCCGCCTGGCCGCCCTGCTGGTGTTGGTGGACGGTCGGATGCCGGCCGGGGGGCACGCCCATTCGGGCGGCGTCGAGGCGGCGGTCACCGATGGCAGCCTCGCCGGGCTGGCGGACCTGGAGGAGTTCCTGCTCGGTCGCCTGCACACCGCGGGGCTGGTCGCGGCCGCCTTTGCCGCGGCAACGTGCCACGCCCTGTCCGGACCACACGACGCCGTCCCGACCGGCAGCACGGTGGCGGCCACGCCACCGGTGACCGCTGGGGATCTGGATGCGGAGCTGGATGCACGCACCCCGTCACCGGCCGCGCGGGCCGCGAGCCGCGCCCAGGGACGCACCCTGTTGCGGGCGGGCCGGGCTGCCTGGCCCGTTCCGGCCGGCCCGCG
>NZ_JAMQQG010000166.1 GCF_023716925.1 Frankia sp. R82 | reverse complement strand
CGGCATGGCCTACATCGCCACCTACGCGAGCGTCCAGGGTTTCAACGTCGGTGTCCTCGACGCCGAAACCCTGGGCCGCCGCCAGCTTCATCCACTGGGCCATGATCCGCCGCCTTGCCCGCGGGAAACCCGTCCCACGCTGGCAACCCCGAACCAGCCCAGACGAGTAACACCTACCAAGATTTGGGATAGGCTCTAAGCATCCGGCCCTCTACGGGACTCGGGGCGGTTCAGGCCGACGTCCGGGCCGCTGGCATGCTCAGCTTCCCCGCAATGCAACAGCACCGTCGGTCGACGATCGCGACGCAGAGCCGTGGGTCGGCGAAGGTCTTCGTCCAGCCGGAGAAGGACTCCTTGGAGGCGATCGCGACGCTGTGATGTGTGGGTTCAGCGCGGTTGGGGACGGCCATCGGATCGACGGGCGCGTCAGGTGGGTTCGTGCGCGTCCCAGGGGTTGACCAGGTCAAGGTCGAGACCGGTGAAGTCATCGGTGTTCCGGGTCGCCAGGATGGCACTGCTGGATCGGCAGATGGCTGCGATCTGGGCATCAAAGCCGCTGATCGGGGTCCCCGCCTGTTCGCGCTCCACCACGACGTCGGCGTAGTGGCGGGCCGCCTCGGCGTCGAAGGGCAGAACCTTCTCCTGGAACGCCGCGAAGACCTCGTCCGCCGCGGCGAGCAGCAGCTCGCGGCGGCGACCGGCCGGCTGCCGGCCGATGCCGTAGCACACCTCAGCCACGCTCACCGACGTGGTAGCTACGGCGGCACCAGGCCGACTCGTCACCCAGGCCACAACGGAGTCGGCTGGGGCCGCCCGCATAAGTTCCGAGATGACGTTGGTATCAAGAATAATCATTCCGAGGACCGTGTCCCGGTCACGCGAACAGGTCCGCCGCACGTGGTTGCTGTGTCCGCGCCGGCAGCTCGAGATCAACGCCACCCAGCACACCGAACCGGGAGAGCAGGGCCTGAGCGAGCCCAGGGGCATCCTCGGGCTCGCCGACGGCCTCGGTAAGGATCGCGCGAATCTCAGCCTCCATCGAACGGCCGTGCTGAGCCGCGCGTACACGCAGCCGCTCCCGCACACGGTCGTCAAGATCTCGAATACTGACCGCCGCCATCCCAACCACCTCCTGATAGCAATGCTAGCATGAGTGGCCTCTCGGATGGTCGCCCCGGCCGTGGGGTGCCAGAACTCGGCCACCGCATGACGGTGGAGGCCGACTCCCAGCGCGCCCGAGGCCCGTGCCGTCTCCGGTCAGCACCGCCAGCCGAGCGCGCGGGACGACGGATCATCC
>NZ_JAMQQG010000165.1 GCF_023716925.1 Frankia sp. R82 | reverse complement strand
CTCGGCCTGCGCCCGGGTTCCCTCGGTGAAATCTGCGGTGTCCCGCAGCGCCGCCTGCTCGGCGGATTCACGCGCGGACGGGCCGCTGCTGCGCCAGGTCGACCGGCACGACCGGATCGGCGGCCGCCTCGGCGGCCAGTCCATCGACCGGATCATCAAACGGCTCGCCGTCACCGCCGGCCTCGACCAGACCCTGTCCGCGCACAGCCTGCGCGCCGGCGCCGCCACCTCGGCCGCCGACACCGGCGCCACCCGCGCCGCCATCGCTGAACAGGGCCGGTGGAACCCCACCTCCAACGCCCTCGACCGGTACACCCGCCAGACCGACCAGTGGAAAAACCATCCCCTCGCCGGCGTCGCAATCTAAAAACGCAGGTCAGAAGCCCTGCGCGGGTCGTGTGGCGCGACGTTGGACAGGGCCACTGGAAAGCTCTGGCCAGAATGGTGTGCGTCGTCATCGAGACGACACCCAGCACGGCCCTTGCCGATCACCCCACGGGTGAGAGCAAGGGTCGTTTTGCGTTCCAAGAGGAGGTGCATGCCCATGAAACAACTGGCAGAAGAGGTCGGATAGACGGTCCGGGCCGCCATCGCCGGCTGGCCCGAAACCATCCGCCTCTGCGTGCTACTCGCGGTGACCACCGCGAGCGTGGCGTTGTTCCGGACTCTGAGCTAACCAGCGGAGATTCGGAACAACCCCAGGGTAGGACGCCTGCACCTCGCCAGGTGTCCTACCCTGGCCAGCCCGCAGCGGCCCGAGCCACACGTCGGGTGGGTTCCGGCCGGCGAGGATCCCTTCGACCTCGCCGGCCGCCCAACTCGGTGCCGCGCTGGCGGACGATCCGGCACGCGCCGGCAGGGTGTCAGGGGATCTGCCAGGAGCCAGACCCCCCTCCACAAGGGGCTCCGTAAGGGACTCCTTTAGCCCCTCCGGCTCTATCCGGAAGGGATGCCAGCGGGCGCTGGCACAGGCCAGCGTGCCCGCAGCCCCTCCGGCGGTTGCCCAGACTCCCCGGCAGGATCCGCATTTGACGCTGGCGACCGCTGTCAGGCATCGTCGTATCTGGCCTTGCGTCATCCGATCTGGCTGATGCGAGGTCAGCAGCAGGCCAGTTCAGACGTCGCCGGGCAGGGCGCGCTGGGGACCCTGCTTGGCGGCCACGAACAGCTCCGTGCAAGGCGCCACACAGGATCGGCGCGACCTCGCCAGTAGCCGCAATCTTCCTAGACATGATCAAAAGTGGTCAGCACGCTAAGAGCGTGTCTTGCGTGGTCGCTGCGGGTACATATCCGATCATGGATGTGTTGGAGAGCAGCCTCGCCGGGCGGCTG
>NZ_JAMQQG010000164.1 GCF_023716925.1 Frankia sp. R82 | reverse complement strand
CCCCGGAGACATCGCGGTGACCCGCCAGCGCCCCCCTCGCGAGAACGACCCCGTTCCAGCCGACAGCAGCGAAGAAGTCACGGCTGAACGTCAGGTCGCGGTCAGAAACATCATCATCGAACGTGTCGAAACCGTCCCCATGACTCCCGAGGAATACGACACCGCGGTGTCCTTTCTCGCCGAACTTGTCCTACAGTGGGAACGGAAAGGCGCGCCGGACGTCGCACCGAAAAGGGCAGCCTGACAGCCCTTGCTCTTTCAAGCGGGCGGCCTGTCCCTCTCGGACGGGCCGCCCGCCCCTCCTCAGCAAAGGGCCGTCGGTACGCGCTGACCATTTTCGACCCAACAGACGGCCACAAAAACGGCGGCGATCAGCGAACCCGCCGGACCGCCGGTTGTGTACTACGTCCGGATCGTCACCGACGGCCACCGCAAGTCCCTCGACGAGCAGCGCACCCAGACCCTCACTTACCTCACAGCACATCACCCGGCCAGCCACCTGCTCCACGAGGACCGCCGCGAGCCGGCACACACCCGATTCTCCCCGGCGTCAATAGGCCGTCGCGTTCCCCCCTGCCACCAACGCCGCACATAAAGCCCCACCGCCGCCCACGACCAGTACCGGAAGGAAAGGAAAAGCGCCATGGCCCGTGCGACCTCGCGTCGAAAGAGCGCGAACCGCACACCCCAACCCACCCCCGACCCACTCGACACCATCAGGGTCGGGATCTACCTGCGGCGCTCCACCGACGACGAACACCAGCCCTACTCCATCGAAGCCCAAGAAGAACGGCTGCGCTCCTACGTCGACTCCCAGCCCAGCTGGGCCATCGCCCACCGGTTCTCCGACGACGCCTCCGGCGCCACCACCGAACGCCCCGACCTACAACGCGCCCTGTCCGCGGCCCGCCACGGCCTGATCGACGTCCTGCTCGTCTACCGCGTCGACCGGCTCTCCCGCAACCTGCGCGACACCGTCACCCTGCTCGAAGAACTCGACCAGGCCGGCGTCGTCTTCCGCTCGGCCACCGAGCCGTTCGACACCGCGACCCCGATGGGCCGCATGCTGCTCCAGATGCTCGCGATGTTCGCGCAGTTCGAACGCGACACGATCATCGACCGGGTCATCGCCGGCATGGAACGCAAAGCCGCCAAGGGCCTGTGGATGGGCGGTAACCGGCCCTTCGGCTACCAGGTCGACCGCACGAACTGGAAGCTGCTCGTCGACGAGAAAGAAGCCGCAGTCGTCCGTCTGATCTTCAACTTCTACGTCCGGGACCGGCTCGGCACCCGCGCCATCGCCAACACCCTCAACGAACGCGGCCACCGCACCACCACCGGC
>NZ_JAMQQG010000163.1 GCF_023716925.1 Frankia sp. R82 | reverse complement strand
CACCCTGCAGGAACAGAGCGCCGCGGCGCGCGACGCGCTGGCCGTGGCCGTCCGCGACGGGCTGGTCAGCACCGGCAGCCTCGACAGCACAGATCTGGCTGCCCAGGCTCGCCGGGCTGCCGCCGGCGCCGAGCAGGCCCAGGCCGCGGTCCGCGACGCGCTCGCCGCCGCTGCCCTGGCCCAGGACCGCACGGCCGTGGAGGCCGAACGACGCGACGCCGAACGATCCCTCGACCTCGCCCGCAGCACGCTGGAGCAGCTCCTCGCCCGGGTCGCGGCCGTCCATGCCGAGGCGGCGGCAGTACTCGCCAACGGTCGGATCGCCGCCCTGCTCGGCGGCGAACCGGCAGGGAACGGCGAACCGGCTGGAGACGGCGCGGCAGCCGGCGACGGCGCAACGCCGGGAGACGGCCTGTCCGGGGCGGCCGACACGCTGGCTGCCGTGGCCGAGGCCGCGGCCCGCCAGGTCGCCGAGGCGATCCGGGCGGCCGAGGCACGGCAGCTGGAACTGACCGTCGCCGCCGACCGTGACCGCCGGCTGCTCGGCGCACTCGGCGGTGACGGTCTGCGCCCGCCGCGCGTGGAGGTCACCGCCACCGTCGAGGCGCTGCACGGCGCCGGGATCGCGGCGGTCGCCGGGTGGACGAGGCTCGCCCACACCGTGCCCGCCGCCGACCGCGATCAGCTCGTCCAGGCCCGTCCGCACCTGGTCGACGGGGTGGTCGTCACCGACCGGACCGGACTCGCCCGGGTACGCGACGTCCTGGCCGAGGCCGCGCTGCTCCCCGACACGATCGTCGCCGTCGGGCTGGCCGAGGACCTCACCGACGCGGCACCCGAGGCGGACGCCGAGCGGGTCGTCCTGGTCCGGCCCAACCCGGCGCTGTACGACCCGGCGGCGGCCGCGGCCGAGCGGGAGCAGATCCGGGCCCGCCAGGACGAACGGGCGGAGCTCGCCGCGGACCTGCTCGCCCGGATCGCCGCCGACCGTGACCTCGCCGTGGCCCTCGCCGCCTGGCAGCGCTCCTGCCCAGCTGGCCACCTCACCCGTCTGGTCGCCGAAACGACCGCCGCCCGCGACGCCGTCGCGGCCATCCAGGCTCGGCTGGTGACCGCGTCCGCTGCGGTCATGCAGGCGGAGCAGACGGCCCGGGACGCGCTCGGAAACGTCGAACCGCTGCGTGCCGCCGCGGAAGCGGCCACCGCCCGGGCCGGCGCGTTGGAACGGCTGGCCCGGGCGGTCGGCGAGCCGGCGGCTCTCGACCGGGAGGCGGCCCGGGCCGGTGCCGTCGCCGCGGACAACCTCGCCGCGGCCCGCGCCGCCCAGGACCATGCCGGTGCCGCCC
>NZ_JAMQQG010000162.1 GCF_023716925.1 Frankia sp. R82 | reverse complement strand
GTCGGTGCCGCCCCGGTCGGTGCCGCCCCGGTCGGTGCCGCCCCGGTCGGTGCCGGCCGCGACATCGCCGCCGGCTGGTCGAGGGCCAGCAGGTCCAGCGGCGCGTCGGACGGTGCGGTCGGTTCGAGTCCCGGCGGCAGGTCGGGGACGAGACCGCCGGGCTCGGCCACCAGAACGGCGGTGAAGCCGGCACCGTCCCAGAGCGGTTCGCCGAGGTCGAGGGCGGCGCCGGGGGCGATCGGCCGACCCTCGACGACGGGGATCGCCGCGAGCACCGCGAGCCGGCGCAGCACGCTGTCGTGGCGACCGCGCAGCGACAACACCAGTTCGGCCCGTGGCCCGGCGGGATCACGCACCGTCGCGTCCGCGGCCGTCATCGGCTCGCGGGACATGCCGAGGGTGAGATAGCGCACGATGCCGCCGCGGTCGGGTCCGTACCGCACGACCTCGATCTGCTCGGTACCGAGGAAGGTCACGCCGGCCCGGCCGGTGTCGGGGCCGAACACCTGCGCCACGTGCCGCTCGATCCGTTCGCTCAGCGCGTTGTCACTCACCGGACCGCCTCCGACCATGCCATGGCACTGATCGTAGGGTCGGCACACGACACGCGCGGGGTCCGGGGCGGGAACCGACCGCTTCGGTGAGGGCGTTGGACAGGGTGCGCGACCCTGGCGAAGCAGGTCATGGAGGGGCAATGGGACAGGTGCTCACGAAGGGCGGCAACGCGCCGCTGCCCACCGGGGACGTGCGGGTCGAGATCGCCTCGTCGAGCCCGCTGGACATTGCCGCGATCCTGTTGACGGTCGCGGGCAAGGTCCGCTCGGACGACGACTTCGTCTTCTTCAACCAGCCGAACGGCCCCGGGGTCCGGCTGATACCGCCGTCGGCGCTGGAGTTCAGCCTCGCCGCGGTCCCGCCGGACATCGATAAGATCGTCGTTACCGGCAGCCTGGACGGCAGCGGCCCGCCGACCTTCGCCGGCGTGCGTGGCCTCGGCATCGCCGTGCGCGACGCGCGTGGCGGTGCGGAGCTGGTCCGCTTCGATCCGGCCGGTCTCGGCACCGAGACGGCGCTGATTCTCGTCGAGCTCTACCGCCGGGCCGGGGCCTGGAAGGCCCGCGCCGTCGGCCAGGGTTATGCCTCGGGCCTGGCCGGCATCGCCACCGACTTCGGTATTTCCGTGGACGACCCGGGCGCCCCGGCCGCCCCGGTGCCCACCCCGTCCGGTGGTTACGCCCCGTCCGGTGGTTACGCCCCGCCGGGTGGGCCGGGTGGGCCGGGCCAGCCCGCCGGGCAGCAGTGGGGGCCGCCGCCCGTCCCGCCGACAGCGCCGTACGGCCCGCCGGCCGGGGGCCGGCAG
>NZ_JAMQQG010000161.1 GCF_023716925.1 Frankia sp. R82 | reverse complement strand
CAGGGCTGCGGCAAGTTTGCTGGGTAGCGACTTGTGGGTCGTGTCGAGGGTCTGCGGTGGATGTGGGATGTGAGGACCGGCGGGTTCTGGCCCCGGAAACGGGGCGAGCATGACACCTGGGTGATCATGGAGGTTCCTAGGCCATCCTGATCACCCCGAGGTGCCATGCTCGCCGCACCATTATCTCCTTCTGTCCCTGTTCTGGATCAGCTGGCGTCGGCCATGGCCGGCGCAGCGACGCGGCCGGTGTCACCCGCGGGGTTGCTGGCGGTGTTCGCGCAGGTCGCCGACCCGAGGAAACGTCGTGGGACGCGGCACCGGCTGCCGGTCGTGCTCACGTTGGCGACGTGCGCGGTGCTGGCGGGGGCCCGGTCGTTCACCGCGATCGCCGAGTGGGCCGCGGACGCCGGCGAGACCGTCCGGGACAGGTTGGGGATCGTGCGGGTCCCGGACGCCTCGACGTTCCGCCGGGTCCTCGCCCGTCTCGACGCCGACGCGCTGGACACAGCCCTCGGGGCCTGGGCCGCGGCGGCGACCACGCCGACCAAAGGACGACGGCGGCGGATCGCGGTCGACGGGAAGACCCTGCGCGGCTCACGCCACGGCGACAGACCCGGCCGGCACCTGCTCGCCGCGTTCGACCAGCAACACCACGTCGTCCTCGCCCAGCGTGGGGTCGACGCGAAGACGAACGAGATTCCCGAGCTCAAAGCACTGCTCGGCGCCCTCGATCTGGCCGGCGCGGTGGTGACCGCGGACGCGTTGCACACCCAGCGCGACACCGCTACCTGGCTCGTTGAGCGCGGCGCCCACTACGTCCTCGTCGCGAAAGCGAACCAGCCGGCACTGTATGCCCAGCTCACAGCCCTGCCCTGGAACCGTGTCGCCACCCGTGTCCGCACGCGCGACCGTGGCCACGGACGTGTCGAAACCCGGACCGTGAAAGCCACCGAACTGCGCGCCGGCATCAACTTCCCCCACGCCGTCCAAGCCATCCAGATCACCCGCCGCCGGTCGCTCAACGGCGGGCCCACCACCACCGAGACCATCCACGCGATCACCAGCCTGCCGACCCACCAGGCCAGCCCCGTCCTGCTCGCCGACCTCGCCCGCGACCACTGGTCCGTCGAGAACCGGCTGCATTGGGTCCGCGATGTCACCTACGACGAGGACCACCACCATGCCCGGACCGGCAACACACCCCAGGTCATGGCCAGCCTCCGCAACCTCGCGATCAGCATCCTGCGCCTGTCCGGCACCACCAACATCGCCCAGGCACTACGCCACCACGCCCGCCGACCCGAACGACCACTCACCACGATCATGAACCTAAATTGCTAACCAGCAACTTTGCCGCTGCCCTG
>NZ_JAMQQG010000160.1 GCF_023716925.1 Frankia sp. R82 | reverse complement strand
GGACAGGTCCTCGCCGCCGATCGGACCGTGTGGGCCGGCATGGTTGGCCGCATCCTCGAGCATGAGCTCCGCGGACCCGCGGTCGGCCCGGCGCCGGTCAGCGGCCGGTGAAGGTGGCCTTGCCGGGGCCGTCCGCGACGAAGGAGGTCAGGCCGACCCGCCGGTCCTCGGTGCCCCACAGGCCGGCGAACAGCACCGCCTCCAGCCGCAGCGCCTCGGACAGGGCAAGCTCCGCGCCGTCGTCGACCGCCTGCTTCGCCGCGGCCAACGCCTGCGCCGGACCGGACACGTACCGACCGGCGATCTCCCGAGCGGTGGTGAGAACCTCTGCCGCGGGCACCACCACGTCGGCCAGCCCGAGCCGTTCCGCTTCCTCGGCCCGCACCTGGCGGCCGCTGAAGATCAGGTCCTTCGCCCGGGACGGCCCGATCAGCCGGGGCAGCCGCTGGGTACCGCCGGCACCGGGGATGATGCCCAGGGTGATCTCCGGGACACCGATCTTCGCGTTGTCGGCCAGCACCCGCACGTCCGCGCACAGGGCGAGCTCCAGCCCACCGCCGAGCGCATAGCCGGTGACCGCGGCGACCACCGGCTTCGGGATCCGGGCGACCAGCTCGAACGTCGAGGACAGGTCACGAACCCAGGCGGACACCTCGGCGAAGTCCATCGACGCCATCTTCTTGATGTCGGCGCCGGCGGCGAACACTTTCTCGCCGCCGTAGAGCACGACCGCGCGGACCGCCGGATCACGGGTGACCTCGAGCGCGACCGAGCGCAGCTCGCCGGCGATCGTCGCGTCCAACGCGTTCATCGGCGGCCGATCAAGCCGGATGGTGCCGATCCCGCCGTCGACCTCGAGCCGCACGACGCTCATCTGCCTGGTCCTCCCACCGTAGGAATCGCGGCGCACACGCGCCGCGACCGGTCCATCCGTTCCACCCGTCGCAGGCCACGATAGGGCGGCGCACGCTGATCTTCATCGGCTCCCGCGACATCCTCGTCCGTCCCGGGGCGGCAGATCATCCACAATCCCAGTCAAGATCATGAAACGTGGAGGGTTGTTCGGGGAATCGGGCCGAGATACGCCGAACAACCCTCCACATGCCCGGACCACTACGCCAAGATCACGACTTCCACGGCGACCCGTCACTCTCAGCGGGCGAACCCGCGGGCGCCGCGGCGGGCGGGACGGCGGGCGTACGGTTGTTCGGCCGACGGTGCGGGACACAGTGGGCTAGCGTCTGCCGAATGTCCGACGTCGACGGTCCCGCGCAGGTCCGTGACCTGGCCCACACCACCGAGCAGGCGGGCGGTCGCGGCCCGTGGCGCACCGACGCGGCGCAGCAGGGCGGGGCACGCCGCGGC
>NZ_JAMQQG010000159.1 GCF_023716925.1 Frankia sp. R82 | reverse complement strand
CCAGGGCCCCGGCATAGTTGTCGGTTAGCAAGCAAGGTTCATGATCGCCTCTAGTGGGCGTGTCGGGTGACGGGCGTGGTGGCGGATTCCCGCGGCGATGTTCGTGGTGCCGGTCAGGCGCAGGATCGTGATCGCGAGGTTGCGCAGGCTGGCCATGACCCGGGGCGCGTTGCCGGTCCGGACCTGGCTGAGGTCCTCACCGAAAGTGACGTCGCGGACCCAGTGCGGCCGGTTCTCGACATGCCAGTGCTCGCGGGCGAACGCGGCGAGCCAGGTCGGGTTGGCGTGATGGGTCGCCATGCTGGTGATCAGGTAGGCGGTCTCGGTCTCGGCGGGTCCGCCGGCCAGCGGTTGGCGTCGGCGGGTGATCCGCACCGCCTGGACGGCGTGCGGGAACAGTAACCCGGCGCGAACCTCGGTGGCCTTCACCGTGCGCCGCTCGCGGCGGCCGTGGCCACGCTCGACGGTGCGCGCGGCGGTCCTCACCTGCCCCCAGGGCAGGGCTGTGAGCTGGGCATACAACGTGGGCTGGTTCGCTTTGACCGTGAGGACGTAGTGCGCCCCGCGGCCGATCAGCCAGCGCGCGGTCTCGGTCTGGGTGTGCAACGCGTCCGCTGTGACGACCACGCCGGTCAGGTCGAGGCCTGCGAGCAGGACCGACAGCGCGGGGATCTCGTTCGATTTCGCGTCCACCGCGACCTGGCCGAGCACGGCACCGGTGTGATGGTCGAGGGCGGCGAGGAGATGACGACCCGGACTGTCGCCGGTGCGGGAGCCGCGCAGGGACTTACCGTCGACCGCGACCCGCCGCCGTGTTCCCGTGTCCGGGCTGGTCGCCGCGGCGGCCCATGCTCCCAGCGCCGTGTCCAGCGCGTCGGCGTCGAGAGCGGCGAACACCCGGCGGAACGTCGACTCGTCGGGCACCCGGACGACCCCGAGCAGGCCGGTGACCGTCTGACCGGCGTCGGTGGCCCACTCGCCGATCGCGGTGAACGACCGCGCCCCAGCGAGGACCGCGCAGGTCGCCAGGGTGAGCACCACGGCCAGGCTGTGCCGCCGACCTCGGGGCTTCCGAGGGTCCGGGATCTGGCCGAAGACCGCCAGTAGACCCGATACCGACGCCGGCCTGTGATGACCATCGGTGACAGCGGCGGCCAGCTGATCGAGAACAGGGGTGGGTGGTGATACTGGTACGGCGGGCACGGCACCTCGGGTCGATCATGATGGCGTAGGAACCTCCATGATCTTCAGGTGTCGTGCCCGCACCCATAAGACCCCCGGCCGCACACCCGCATCCCGCTACACGGCCCCACCAGAAACACCAGACCTGACCCACTACCTGCGCCTCAGCAAACTTGCCGGGACCCTG
>NZ_JAMQQG010000285.1 GCF_023716925.1 Frankia sp. R82 | reverse complement strand
GCGCAGGCCCCGGGTGAGCAGGGCCCAGGCCAGCGCGGCCAGCACGACGAGCACCGCGGCGCCGACCGCCACCTCGATGCGGACCAGCCGGCGCACCGTGTCGGCGACCGGGCGCAGCGGCAGCGCGACCAGGACCTGGGTGCGGTCCGCGTATACCCGGTCGATCGCACGGTAACGGGACCCGTCCGCGGTGACGGTGAACGGCGCCGCGCTGGCGAGCCGGCCGGTGCGGACGGCGGCGTCCAACAGCAGGATGCGCGGTGGCGGCGAGCTCGCATCGCCGGTGATCCGGCGGACCCGGCCATCCGCCCGGCGGATCTCCACGAGGTAGTCGGTGGGGCCGGTGCTCTGGTCCATCCCGGTGAGTTCGAGCAGTCGCAGCCGGTTGGCCAACACCGCCGGGGTGGCCCCGCCGAGCTGCTCGACCCGGGTGAGCTGCCCGTCGACCCGGTCGAGCAGGTAGGCCCGCAGCGCGACGGCGCTCGCCGCCCCGGCGACGGCAAGCCCGAGCGCGCACAGGGCCACCAGCCCGGCCATCAGCCGCAGCCGCAGCGTCACAGCGCCACCCCCGGCTCCGACCCCGACCCCGGCGGTTGGCGTAGGGCATAGCCGAAGCCGCGCTGGGTGTGCAGAAGCGGGCCGCCGTGCCGGCCGAGCTTGCGACGCAGGTAGCTGACGTACTGGTCGACCACCGTCGGTTCCCCGACGTAGTCGTAACTCCACACCGCGTCCAGGATCTGGGCGCGGGAGAGCACCCGGCCGGGATTGGTCAGAAAGTAGCGCAGCAGCGAGAACTCGGTGGGTGACAGGTCGATCGGCTCACCGGCTCGGGTGACCAGATGGGTGTCCGGATCCAGCACGACATCGGCGAACCGCAGCCGCGGCGTCGCGGTCGACGGTCTGGTCCGGCGCAGCACGGCCCGGACCCGGGCGACGAGCTCGTCCACGGCGAACGGCTTGGTGACGTAGTCGTCCCCGCCGTAGGTCAGCCCGGCGATCTTGTCGCGGTGAGCGTCCCGCGCGGTGAGGTAGACGACGGGGACGTTCTGGCCGGCCGCGCGCAGCTGGCGGCAGACCTCGAAGCCGTCCACGTCCGGGAGCATCACGTCGAGAATCATGAGGTCGGGCTCGGCCTCGGCGGCGAGCGCCAGCCCGGCCCGCCCGGTCGCGGCGGTCAGCACGTCGAAGCCGTGGAAACGCAGCGCCATCCGCAGCAGGTCGACGATGTTCGGCTCGTCGTCAACGACGAGGACCCGCGGCTCCCCGCCGTCGGCCGAGGCTCGGCCGCGTGCCGGTGGCTGGGTCATACCCGACTCCCTCAGGGTAGGTGCGCCGCTGGGTGCATCGGTGTCGGCAGGTGCGCGAGGCCCAGTTCATCGGCACAGTGTGAGAATTTCATGTGAAGCCGGCCCGGCGCGGCGGGTTGCACGTGGGCGTGGGTACGCGACTTGATCCGGCGGAACAGTCCGTCGCTCGGGTTTCCACTCCCGGCGGCCATGGTTGAACCGCCCTGGATCTGGAACTGTTTTCCAATGAGATCCCTTACGGACCTGGATCTGCTCCGCGAGCTGGAGCCGGTTGCCGAGGAGAACCTGCGGCGGCACCTCGGCATCGCCGTGGAGTGGATGCCACACGAGTACGTCCCCTGGAGCCTGGCACGCGGCTTCGACGAGCTGCCCTGGGAGCCCGGCCAGTCGGCGTTGCCGCCGGTCGCCCGGATCTCCTTCGAGCTCAATCTGCTCACCGAGGACAACCTGCCCAGCTACCACCGTCTGATCGTGGCGGGCTTCGGTCAGGACAGCGCCTGGGGCACCTGGGCCAACCGGTGGACCGCCGAGGAAGGTCGCCACAGCATCGCGATGCGTGACTATCTGATGGTCACCCGCGGCTCGGACCCGGAGGTCGTCGAACGCGACCGGATGTTCCAGATGTGCAACGGCTACGACCGGCCCGCTCTCGGCCCGCTGCGCACGTTGGCCTACGTGTCGTTCCAGGAACTCGCGACCCGGGTCAGCCACCGCAACACCGGACGGGTGTGCGCCGAACCGATCGCCGAGCGCCTGCTCACCCGCGTCGCCACCGACGAGAACCTGCACATGATCTTCTACCGGAACCTGGTCGCCGCCGCACTGGAGATCTCGCCGTCCGCGACGCTCGCGGCCATCCGCGACGAACTGATGAGCTTCGAGATGCCCGGCGTCGGGATCCGCGACTTCCGCCGCAAGGCCATCCAGATCGCCCAGGCCGGCATCTACAACCTGCGTATTCACCATGACGACGTGGTCGCGCCCGTCCTGCGCCAGTGGCGTCTGGCCGACCTCGACGGTCTGGACGCCGCCGGCGAACAGACCCGCGACGAGATCGTTGCCTTTGTCGCGGCACTCGATGATGCCGCCCGCCGCCAGACGGACAAGTTCGCCGAGGCCGAGGCCCGCCGGGCCCGTTCCGGCGCCCGCTACACCGAGGCCATGGCCTCGGCCTGACTCCCACTCCCCGCCGCCGCCTGGACGTCGACGCCATCGCCGACGCATCCGGGTGGGATGGGGGGCGGGGGCGGGTCGTCCATATCTGTCCGAATGCACCGTGTACGTGCTAGGGTCCGGGCCGTCGTCCATGAACGGACGAACCTGAACGCATCCGCACGCATCTGTACGCGCCGGACGGACCTGGACGGACGGAGCCGCTGTGAGCCTGCCCCAAGGCAGCCGCCGGATCACCATCCCGCAGCTTGGACTCGGCCTGGTGGCCGTGGCCGCCGTCGCGATCGCTGTACTGATCAACTCCCCGAACGCGGCCAGCCCGACCGATGGGGCCGCCAGCGCCGGCGGTGCCGGCACGTCCTCGTCGCTGATCGGACCGCCCGGCACGGCCGCCGTCTCCCCCGTCGCCGGATCGCCGGCCGCAAAGACCAACGATCCGGCCGTCCCCGCCGCGGCGGCTGTTTCCGGCCCGTCGCCGGGCAGGCCCGGTACGTCGTCCGAAGGCGCATCGTCGGTGGGTGTCCGGCGCCCGTCCGCCGGCCTACCGGCACCTGCGGGCCCACCCGACGGGGGTGAGTCCGGCACTGGTGATGCCGGTGGAGTCGCCGGTCCCGCTGGCGTCGGCGGCGTCGGCTCAGCGACCGGTTCCGGGGGTGGCGTGCCCGGGGGTGGCATCGGATCGGATCCGGGCGAGGCAGTGGCAAGCACGGTGAACGGCGTTGCACCAGGTCAGGGCGAGGTGCTCCTTCCGGCCCCGGTGCCGGCGCCGCCGCGTCCCGCTCTGCCGCCGCCGCCGCAGCGGGTGGTGGACGTCCATCTGGGCGTGCGTCTGCCGGCCGTCGCGATCGCCCTGCCGACCTGTCTGATCGGCTGCTCACCGGCCTGACAGGAGGATTGCTCGTGGGTCTGCATCGCACTGCTCACCGGATTCCCGCTGCGCAGGTGGCGCTTGCCGTCGTGGCCGTCGCCGCGGTGGCCGTCGCGCTGCTGATCGAGTCGCCGGGTTCGTCCTCGCCCGCCGGCAACACCGGCGGGGTGGGCCTGTCCGGCAGTGCCGCCGCCTCGAGCCCGTCCCCCGGGTCGGCAGGCGGGGAAAGCCGCTCCGCCGCAGCACCCGCGCCGTCAGCCTCGGGTGCCATCAAGACCGCGGGCTCACCGGTCGACGTGGCCGCAGCCGCGGACCAGGGCGGCCGGAACCCGGCAGCCGTGGATCCGGCCGCCGCGGCCGCGGCCCGCTACGCGGCCAGGGCGAATCCGGGTGGTACGGGCGGCGGGTCGGCGCCGGGTGGGCCCGCGCGACCGGCGCCACGTCGTCCGTCCGGGGGCAGGAGCGGCGATCTGAACCTCCCCACCGTCACCCTGCCGAGCTGCCTCGTCGCCTGCTGACGTCTGGCCGGTCGGCCGACGGTGCAGGCGCTGACCGGCGGTGCGGGCTAGCCGGCGGTGCGGGCTAGCCGGCCCAGGATGGTGTCGACGCCGGACTCGCGGTCGACGACCAGCCAGGGCGAGACCCAGTTGTCGGCGGCCAGATCGGCGTACATCCGGGCGCAGCGAGCCTGCAGTCCGTCATCGGCCTCGAAGGCGTCGCGGGAACGTGTCGGGTCGGCGGCAGCCCGGGCAGTGGCGTCCGCGCGGGCCTGCGTCGTTGGCACTCGCAGGAGAACCTGCAGGTCAGGCACCGGTAGGCCGAGGGAACCAAATTCCAGCTCGGCGATCCAGGCGGGGAAGGCGGCCCGTTCGGCGGCCGGCAGTCGGGCCGCGCCGTAGGCGGCGTTCGACGCGACGTACCGGTCGAGCAGCACCACGTCGGACATCGCGAGCAGCGCCTCGAGCTCGGGTCGGGACGCGGCCCGGTCCAGCGCGAACATCAGCGCCGTGGCCCGCGGCGAGGCCGCGACGGCCGCAAGCCCGGCACCGTCGTCCCCAGACCCGCCCCCGTCCCCGTCCCCGCCAGTGCCACTGGCACTGGCACTGGCACTGCCACTGGCACTGGCACTGGCACTGCCACTGGCACTGGCACTGGCACTGGCACTGGCGAGCATGCCGCGGATCGCCGGGCCGAGCGGCTCGGCGGCGTACCGCGGGTAGGCGAGGGTGGCGACGCGACGGCCGGCGTCGGTGAGCCGGGCGACGAGCCGCCCGGTCAGCGTGTTCTTCCCGGCTCCGTCCACCCCCTCGATCGTGATGATCATCCCATCACCGGCTGGTGCCGGAAATGCTCGACGACCGGGTCTGACCAGGTCAGCAGCCGTCCGGCCAGGGTCGAGGCGATGCCCGCCCGCAGGGCCGCGGCCTCGATCCGGGCGAAGCGGATCGGCTGCGGCAGCAGCGCCAGCGTTCCGGCCTTGCCCTGGAAGCCGGCCCACAGGCCGGTCAGCGCCGCGCCGTCGATCGGCGGCAGGGCGCCCGCCGCCGTCCCGAGCACCGCCCGGGCCCACCAGCCCTCCCCGCGGATGACCGCGGAGGCGGCCGGCTCCCCCCGGACCACGTCCAGCCCGCCGGTGACCAGGTTGTTGCCGTTGCGCACCGCGACCAGCGGATGGCGGTACTCCAGCCGGTCGCCCCGCTCGGCGAGGCAGGCCGCCAGGTACCACAGGGACAGCAGCGCCGGCGGCGTTCCCGACACCAGCATGCGACCTCCCGTTCCGGCGACCATGTGACCGGCCAGCACGTACCCGTCACCCGCGCAGGAGCCTAGCGCCGTACGCGGACAGCCGTAGGCGAGGTACGTCCGTGGACGGATGTCCGGCCCGTCCGCGAACGGTTACCGTCGCGTGATGGTGGGCGCGGCGCAGCGGGTCCGACGGAGCGCGACGGCGCACGCGGGGGAGATCGCACGGTTGCTCGCCGCCGCCGCGGTGGTGATCGGTGGCTCGGTGGGGGCGTCGCACAACGTCGAGGACGTGCATCGACTGGACGCGTTCGCCTTCGTGCTGCTCGGGCTGCTCGCGGGCACGCTGCTGCTGCGCGGGTCACCGCTGGTGATGGTGGCGGTGTCCGCACCGCTGCTCGGCAGCTATCTCGGCGCCGGGTATCCGCACGGACCCTCGTTTCTGCCGCTGGTGGTGGCGTTGGTGGGGGTGGGCCTGCGCCATGATCGACGAATCGCCTGGCGGGCCGCGGGCGGCGCCGCCGTGGTGGTTCTCGCCGGGACGGCCATGGCGACCATCCGCGGATTTCCGTCGTCCGGGTGGGGGACGTCCGCCCGGGTCGTCGTGGTGATCATCGTGTGCGGTGTTCCGACGCTGGTCGGCACCCTGCTGCGCAGCAGCCGCAACGCCGCTGCCCGGGCCAAGGAGGAGGCCACGCTGCGCCGCATCGAACAGGAACGCCTGCGGCTGGCCCGGGAGGTTCACGACGTGGTCGGTCACAGCCTGTCCGTCATCTCGCTGCGCGCCGCGGTTGCCCTGCACGTCCTGGATCGCCGACCGGAGCAGGCGCAGCTGGCCCTCGAGGCCATCCGCCGCACCAGCGTCGACGCTCTCGACGAACTGCGCGCCACCCTCGCCCTCGGCCGCGCCGGCCACCCCCCGCCCGGCAGCACCGATCCTTCGGCCCCCGGCCCGGCCCCGGCCGGCCCCGCTGCCACCAGCCCGGACGGTGGGCCGGACGTACCTCCCACGGTGGACGTCCCACCAGCGGGGATGGGCGCGCCGGCGGCGCCGCTGACCGGGTTGCGGCGACTGCCGTCGCTGGTGGACGAGGTGCGACTGTGCGGAGTACCCGTCGAGGTGCAGATGGTCGGCGCACCGGAGCAGCGGGACCGGCTGCCGCTGGCCGTCGACCTGGCCGCGTTCCGGATCGTTCAGGAGTCGCTCACGAACGTGCTGCGACACACCCCACGCGGCGCGACCCGCGTCGAGGTGACCGTGACCATCACCGACGACCAGCTCACCCTGGACATCACCGACCATCCCCGCGGACCGGGCGCGCAGGGGCCGAGCTCGGCCACGGGCGCCGGTCCGTCGCTCGTCGGCCACGGCCTGACGGGACTACGGGAACGGGCCGCCGAGCTCGGCGGAACGCTGACCGCCGGATTCACGGACATCGAATCCACGGACACCGAATCCGCGGGCGGCGGTTGGCGGGTGCATGCCGTCCTGCCGGCGGGCGGGCACGCAACGCCACCGGCAACGCCGCAGACGACAGCTGCGCCGGCGGCGGGAGCTCGGCGGGGGCCACGGTGATCCGGATCGTGATCGCCGACGACCAGCCGCTGGTACGGCTCGGGCTGCGGGTGCTCATCGAGACCGAGGACGACCTGGCGCTGGTCGGTGAGGCCGAGGACGGCCGCGCGGCGGTCGAGCTGGTGCGCGCGACCCGGCCGGACGTCGCGCTGCTCGACATCCGGATGCCGGTCCTCGATGGTCTGGCCGCGCTGCGGGCGATCATCGCCGAGCCGGCGCTGGCGGCGACCAGGGTCATCATCGTCACCACGTTCGAGGTGGACGAGTACGTCTTCGAGGCGCTGCGCGCCGGGGCGTCCGGGTTCGTGCTCAAGGACGCCGAACCCGCCGACCTGCTGCGCGCGATCCGGGTGGTGGCCGCGGGCGAGTCGCTGCTGTCCCCGTCGGTGACCCGACTGGTGATCGACACCTTCGCCCGCCGACCGGCCTCCAACGCCCCCGACCTGGGCAGCCTCACCGACCGGGAACGTGAGGTGATGGGCCTGGTGGGTCGCGGCCTGTCCAACGACGAGATCGCCGCCCTGCTGGTCATCAGCCCGGCGACGGCCCGCACCCATGTCAGCCGGGTGATGGTCAAGCTCGCCGCCCGCGACCGCGCCCAGCTCGCCGTCCTCGCCCACCAGGCTGGCCTCGGCTGAGCCGCACGCCGGCTGCGCGGTAGGCAGGCTGCGCCGAACTGCGTACCCGGATGTCGCCGTCCGTCGGACGACGCGAGCGGTCCGCGCCGGCACGCTCACCGCATGACAGCAGCGATCCGCCGCCCGTCCGGGGCGGCAACGGCACCACCCGGACCCGACGACGCCTGCGCCGGGCCCGTCACCGGCTCCTCCACTGGACCGTCCATCGGTGCTTTCGGCGCGTCCGGCCGCGCTGTTGACGTGCGGGGACTGACGAAGCGTTACGGCCGACGCATCGCGGTGGACGGGCTGGACATCACGATTCCCACCGGGGTCGTCGCCGGCTTCGTCGGCCCGAACGGTGCCGGCAAGACCACGACCCTGCGGATGCTGCTTGGTCTGGTCCGACCGAGCGGGGGCGACGGGACCGTCCTCGGGCAGCCGCTGCGGGCCCCCGCCGCCTACCTGCCCCAGGTGGGGGCGCTGATCGAGAGCCCGGCGCTGTACCCGGCGCTGTCGGGCCGGCGCAATCTCACCGCGCTCGCCGTGCTCGCCGGCATCCCCCGTGCCCTGGTGGGCGCGCGGGTCACGGCGATCCTCGACCAGGTGGGGCTCGCCGGCCGCGGCGACGACCGGTTCCGGTCCTACTCGCTCGGGATGAAGCAGCGCCTCGCCATCGGCGCCGCCCTGCTCACCGACCCGGACCTGCTCGTGCTGGACGAGCCGACGAACGGGCTGGACCCGATCGGCATCCGCCAGATGCGCGAACTCATCCGTTCCCTGACCGCCCGTTCCGCCCCCGTCGATGGCACCGAATCCGCAGCCGGTTCCGCGCGACCGCGACCGCGAGGACGGACGGTGCTGGTCTCGTCCCATCTGCTTGCCGAGGTGGAGCAGATCTGCGACTGGTTGATCGTCGTGGAGGGCGGACGACTGGCCTACCAGGGGCCGACCGACCGGCTGATGGCGAGCCACACCGTCGACGTCGTCCTGCGCCCCGAGCTCGCGCAGGACGTCGCGGCACTGGCCGACCTGCTCACCGGCCTCGGCCGCCCCGCCGTCCGTGGCGCGCAGGACGTCGTCACCACGCTGGATGTGGCAGAACGCGACTCCCGGGAGTACGCCCGAGCCCTCGCCGAGGTGAACCGGGCGGCGGCGTCCCGCGGCATCACCCTGATCGAGATGTCCCCACGACGCGACAGCCTCGAGGACCGTTACCAGGGCCTGGTCACCGCAGCCCGCGCAGGCTCGGTTCCGGCCGGCACGTCCACCGTCGACACGTCCACGGTTCAGGAGGCTCGGCGATGAACACTGTCCGTTCGGCGTGGCGGTCGCTGCAGGCAGAGCTGGTGAAGGCGTGGCGGCCCAGCACGGTGGTGACGATGGGGCTGCTCGCGGCGCTCAGTGTGCTCTCGACCGTCCTCGTCCTGGCGCTGGCGGACGACCCGTCCGGCGGTACGCCGGGACCGCGGCCCGGGGCGGGTGACGGTCCGTCGGGCTTCGACGTGACGACCGACCAGCTCGCGGCGGCGTCCGGCATCGCCCGTGGCTTCGCCGGGGGCAGCACGTTCACCGGGCTGCTGATCTTCCTGGTCGTCGCGATCGCGATCACGCTCGAGTACGGCCAGGGGACGCTGCGCACCCTGTTCCTGCGGGAGCCGCGCCGGCTCGGCTGGCTGGCCGGGCGGCTGGTCCTCACCCTGGCGCTGGTCACGGCGGCGCTGATCGCGGCCCTGGTGCTCAGCGTGGCCGCCGCGGTGGCGGTGGCCGGGGTCCGCGGCATCGACACGTCCGCCTGGTGGAGCGCGGACGGTGCCCGCGCACTCGCCACGAGCTACCGCAACGCCCTGCTGGCGGCGACGTGCTTCAGCGTGGTCGGCACCGCGCTCGGAGTCGTGCTGCGGTCCACGGCGGTGACGCTCGCGGTCGGCGTCGCCTGGATGTTCCCGCTCGAGCACATCATCGCCAACTCGTGGACCGGTGCGACCCGGGTCTTTCCCGGCCTGGTGTTCGACGCGGTCGGCCAGGGCGGCCTCGTCGACGCCAGCTACGGCAGCGCGCTGGCGGTCGGAGGCGCCTATGCCGCCGGCGCGGTCGCCGTCGCCGGGCTGGCCCTCGCCCGCCGGGACGTCACCTCCTGACCCTCCCGACCGCCCCGCCGGCAGCGCAGCCGCACCGGGGCGGTCGGGGTTGTTAAGAAACCGGGTGTTCACTGGTGGGGTGGCATCCGAGGGCACGCCGGTCGGCCGTCGAATCGTGCTTGCCATGCTCGCGCTCGGTGCCGCCGGGGTGGCCGTCGGCGCGCGGGCGGAGCGGGCGCTGGAGCGGGTCATCGACCCGGTGCGGCGCAACGATCCGACCGGTCTGTCCGACCTTCTCCCGGTCGGCAACTTCCGGTACTACTCGGTCACCTCGAGCGTCCCCCGGCTCGGGCCGGCCGACTACCAGCTGCGCGTCCACGGCCTGGTCGACCGGCCGCGGACGCTGACCCTCGCCGACCTCGGCGCGATGCGCCAGACCGCCCTCGTCCGCGACTTCCAGTGCGTCACCGGCTGGCGGGTGGGCAACGTGCACTGGTCCGGGGTGCTGTTGAGCGACCTGCTGGCCGAGGTCGGGGTACGGCCCACCGCCCGGGCGCTGACGTTCCGCTCCTTCGACGGCAGTTACACCGAGAGTCTCACCCTCGACCAGGCGACCCGCCCGGACGTCCTGGTGGCCCTGCGGATGATCGACGGCCCGGTCACCCACGACCACGGCGGGCCCGTCCGGCTCTACGTGGCGCCGATGTACGGCTACAAGTCGATCAAATGGCTCGGCGAGATCGAGGCCGTCGACCACGTCACCCCCGGCTACTGGGAGGAACGGGGCTACGACGTCGACGGCTGGATCGGCCGCTCCAACGGTCGCGACGATGACCCCGTCTGACCCCCCGCCCCCGGCGGCTGGGCCGTCCCCGGCGAGCGGTGGGTCGGGACTGGCGACCGTCCGACGGTTCGGCCGGTCGACGCGCCTGGTGCACTGGACGACCGCGGCGGCGATGGGGTGCTGTCTGGCCACCGGCGCCGTGCTGCTCCTGCCGCCGTTGGCGGAGCTCGTGGGCCGACGGCGGCTGGTCGAACTGATCCATCTGTACGCGGGGCTGGCCCTGCCCGTCCCGATGCTGGTCGCGGCGGCAACCACCGGCTACCGCCGGGACGTGCGCGCGCTCAACCGGTTCACCGCCGCCGACGGGGCCTGGCTGCGCGCCCGGCTGCGGCTCGGGGCGTGGCAACGGGCCCGTGCGCGGGCGGCGGTCGCGGGCGGGGTCGGCAAGTTCAACGCCGGGCAGAAGGTCTACGCCGCGTTCGTCGCCGGCGCCATCCTGGTGATGCTCGGCACCGGCGTCCTGTTGCAATGGGGCCCGGATCTGCCTGGCGGGTTCCCGGTCGCGTGGCGCACCGGGGCGACCTTCGTCCACGACCTGCTCGCCTACGGCCTGTTCTTCGGGGTCGCCGGCCACCTGTGGATGGCCTCGCGCGACCCGATCGCCCGGGTCGGCATCCGCACCGGCACGGTCCCCGCCTGGTGGGCCGCCCGCGAACACCCCGCCTGGACGGTCTCCGCCGACGGCCCACCCATCCCGGATGATCCAGGTGGTCCGGCGGATCCGGGCAGTCAGGATGATTCGGGTGACCGGGCCGTCAGGTCCGGTCACCCGCTACCGCCACGAGGATGACGACGGCGACGACGTAGGTCAGCAGAACCGCCACGAAGGCGATCATCGAGATGACGCACCAGCGCCGGGCCCGCGCCGACGCCTGACGGGCCCCTGGCACGTCCCCGGCCTGCAGTCGGTTCTGCGTGATCGACGCGTACACCAGCGCGATCACCCCGGTCGGCAGACAGCACAACAGGGTGGCGACCAGCGACTGCCACAGATAGGTCCGGACCGGACGCTCCCACTCGGCCTCGCCGGACGGCCCGACCTCGAGGATCGGGCCATCGGCCTCCCCGGCCAGGACCGCCTCCGGCACGACGGCGCCGTCCGGGTCGGCTCCGGCGGCCCAGCTCAGGTCGCCGGTGCCGCCGGGGCCGGGGGTGGGATCCGCAGGATCGGCGGGTTCGGGCCGGGCAGGCACGTGGGACTCAGGTCGCCAGTGGGCCAAGGGTGGAGAACGCGCTGCTCGAGTTGTCGTCGAAGGCGCCGGCGAGCCCCAGGATCAGCAGAACGATCCCGGGTATGAGGATCAGCAGGAACGAGATGAGACACCACATCCGCGCCTTCCTGGACGCGTCCCGGGCACCGTCGATGTCGCCGAGCTGCCGACGCGGATCGACCTTCGTCGCGTAGATGATGGCGACCACGCCGGCGGGCAGGCAGCACAGCACCGTGACCAGGATCGACTGCCACAGGTAGTTCGGAACGGGCTGGCCGAACGGCGGCGGTGGCCCGAACCCACCGGGCGCCCCGTACCCCTGCGGCGCCCCGTACCCCTGCGGCGCCCCGTAGCCGCCCGGGGGCGGCCCATAACCGCCAGCGGGCTGCCCATAGCCCTGCGCGTCATATCCCTGCTGGTAACCGGGCTGGCCGTAGGCGGGCTGGCCGTAGCCCGGCTGCGCGGAGCCGTCCTGGCCGTAGCCGCCTTGTTCGTAGCCGCCCTGGCCGTAACCGCCCTGCTCGTGACCGGAACCTGGCTGGCTCCAGCCGCCTGGCCCCTGGCCCTGGCCCTGGCCCTGGCCGGGCTGCCCGTAGCCGCCCTGCCCCTGCTCGTAGCCGCCCTGCGGATCCTTGCCCGACGGGTACTCGGGTGGCTGGGACATCCGGTGTGCTCCTGGCTCCTGGGAAGGCGACCGATCGTTCCGCGCGCATCGTTCCGCGCGCACATTGTGACACAACCGGACCTTGTTGACCTCCGTCGGCCGACGGGCGGTTCCGACCTGCGCGACCTGGCCCGTCCGCGCCGTCGGAGCCCCCTCGAAAGGGCCCCCGGAGACCCCCGGCGCATCACCCGAACAGCGAATCCCACCCAAACAACAAGGGAGACACATCCCTCGGTCGGTCCGTACGCGGACATCTAAGACATACTGCCCTAGCTGGGACGTCGTCTGGAATTTCGCCCGTGTAGTGTCCGGTCATATCTGACCAGATCGACCGCTGGGGCACCGAGGGGGTACCCCGGCCGCCACCCACATCCACATCTCTGGCCGCTGCGCGACATGGAGGTCATCCGCTTCGCTTGCGAAGCCGGGACCCGGGGGGGTTCTGACGCCGACACGCCACGCACGGAGGGATCTCGCGGTGAAGCACCGATCGGAGGGCGCGTCCAGTCCGCCGAGGGCCCGCGCCGGCTCACGTCGTCGACGCCGTCGTTCGCGCCACCCGGCCTGGATCGCCTCACTCGGCGTGCTGGCCGTCCTGGCCGCGGCGATCGGCTGGAACCTCGCCCCCACGACCGACACCAGTGACGGCTCGGCCACCGTCGAAGCCGCCGCCGCGCATCCGAACCAGCACCGCGGTCGGCCCACCCCCAACCCGACCGCCCCGGCCGGTTCCACCACCGCGCACGGCACCACCACGCCCTCGCCGAGCCCGGCCGCAGGTGGCACCGGCACCGGCACCGGCACGCTCAGGACCACTGGTACGGCCGGTACCACCACGGTCCCGCAGCCGGCCGCAACCACCACCGCGCCGCGCACCAGCACCACCACCCGCGCACCGGCACCCACCGTCGCCGCGCCCCCGGTCGTCTCGGGTGGCGGCGCCATCCCCGGTGGGCTCAGTGGCGTGGCCGCCGGTTCCCTGACCCAGGTGAACGCGTGGGCGGCCTTCCGTGGCTCTCCGGTCACCGCGGCGATGACCTTCACTGACCGGTCCAGCTGGCAGACGATCACCAACCCCTGGCTGGGTTCGAGCCCGGAGAAGCTCTCGACCTTCGCCGGCACCTGGGTGATCTCGCAGCCGTTCTTCCCCACCGGTCAGGGCGACCTGGGCTCCTGCGCAAGCGGTGCCTACAACGGCCACTGGGCCGACTTCGGCCGCTGGCTGGTCGCCAAGGGGCGCGCCGCGAGCATCGTTCGGCTCGCCTGGGAGTTCAACGGCAACTGGTTCCCCTGGTCGGTGTCGAACACGAACCCCACCACCTGGGTGACCTGCTTCCGCCAGGTCGTGGGCGCCATCCGCTCGACCGACTCGCAGGCCCGCATCGACTGGGCCCTCAACGCGCACAGCGGCGGAGCCTGGTCGGTCTACCCGGGTGACGCCTACGTCGACATCATCGGCGTCGACACCTACGACCACTGGCCGGCAAGCACCACCGACGCCGCCTTCGCCACCCAGTGCGCCGAAGCCACGGGTCTGTGCTCGGCGATCGCGTTCGCCCGTCAGCACGGCAAACAGTTCTCGGTGCCCGAATGGGGCCTGGTCGGCAAGTCCGACACCGGCGCCGGGCGGGCCGGGCAGGCCGGCGGCGACAACCCCGTCTACATCCGCGACATGTACGCCACGTTCAAGGCGAACAAGGACATCCTCGCCTACGAGTCGTACTTCAGCGACTCCGCGCCGGGCAACGTCCACTCGTCGCTGCTGAACCCCGACGAGAACCCGAACGGCGCGGCCACCTACGCCTCTCTGTGGTGATTACCTGACGGCACGTCACAGGCGCAGGGGGGTCCTCGGCGGACCTCCCTGCAGCCAGACGTCGAGCAGGCGCACCAGGCCGGTCGGGTAGACCGTGTCGGTGGTCCCGCGCAGGTCGGGCACCGTCCACCAGGACCAGCCGAGGATCGAACGCTGTTCCGTCACCGTCCACCTCGAGCCGTCCAGCTCGAGCCGCCGCGGCACCCGCACGGCGTAGAACGTCTCCGCCTGCCGGTAGTCCTGCCCCAGATAGGTGAACGACGTCCGGCGGGTCGCGACCGGTGGGCCCGGCTCGGCCAGCCGGTACCCGACCTCCTCGAACACCTCCCGGACCGCCGCCTGCTCCGGTGTCTCGCCCGGGTCGAGCCCGCCGCCCGGCACATGCCACCAGGACGGCGCCGCCTCCAGGGTCGGGTCGTGGGAGCGGATCAACAGCACCGCGTCCGCCGGATCGACCAGCACCACCCGCGCGGCCCGACGGGATTTCGCCACCATGCTCCCAGCCTCGCAGCCGATCGCCCGCTGGTGGCGGAGTTCTGCGGCACATGCCCGCATCCCGCATCCCGCATCCCGCATCCCGCACGGCTGTGCGGCCGTGCGTTCAGAGGCCGATGGGTGCGCAGCGCAGGTGGTCGATGTCGGCGGTGGTGCCGCGCAGGTCCACCTGGGCGACCCGGCCGCGACCGAACGCGAACAGCAGAATCTCCTCGGGGAGGCCGACGATCTCGACGGCGGAGTCACCGCCGTGCAGGGTGCGGCGGCCGGGTCGGTCGGTGCGTTCGGCGATCACGCCGACACCGGCGCGACGGAAGCCGGCGAACCCGGCCAGGCGCAGGGCGTTCCACATGGCGTTGCGGCTGGCGTCGTCGAGCTCGCGCGGCTTCCAGTCGGCCCCGGTGCCCGCGCCGGAGTGCGTCCCGGCACCCACCGTCGAACGGGCGTCGGAACCCTCGGCCGAGCTGGCCGCGGTGGAGCGGGCCAGGGAACCCACCGTCGAGCGGGCCGCGGAACGCGCGGTGGAGCGAAGGTCCACGCGCGGAGTGGAACGGCGGATGTCTTCGGCGTGGATGAAGAACTCGACGAGGTTGGCGGCATCGTCCAGGGGGCCGAAGCGGGTGGGCTGCCACCAGGGCGGACCGGCGCGCAGGGCGTCCACCAGGGCCGGGTACGGATGGGCGCGCATGGTCGAACGCTCGGCCCGTTCGGTGATGCCGTGCAGCCGGCTGATCACCAGGCCGGGAGCGGCCCACGGAATTCGCTCCCGGGTGACGAGATGCGCCGCGAGGTCGTGGTTCGTCCAGCCCGCGCACAGCGTGGGATGGCCCGGGCCGTACTCGATGAGCAGGTCAGCCAGGGCCTGGCGCTGTACACGGGCGGGTCGAGGTCCGGTCGACATGTTCGCACTGTAGGCGACCACGCGCCGTCCGCGCCGCAAGGCGATCCACTGGCTACCGCATCGGGCGGCCGGCCCTACCGCGGCGGTCGGCCGGAAGCCGCGTCCTCACTGGCCGGGGAGACGGGCCACGGTGACGAAGAAGTCGTCGATGTGGCGCACGACGGCGACGAAGCGGTCGAAGTCGACCGGCTTGGTGATGTAGGCGTTGGCGTGCAGGTCATAGCTGCGCAGCACGTCCTCCTCGGCCTCGGAGGTGGTGAGCACGACGATCGGGATCCGTCGCAGCTGCTCGTCGGCCTTGACCTCGCGCAGGACCTCGCGGCCGTCCCGGCGGGGCAGGTTGAGGTCGAGCAGGATCAGGTCGGGCCGGGGGGCGCCGACGTACTCGCCCTCGCCACGCAGGAAGGCAAGGGCCTCGACGCCGTCGCTGACCACGTTGAGGTGGTTGCGCAGCTTGTGGTCCGCGAACGCCTCACGGGTCATGAGGACGTCCCCGGGGTCGTCCTCGACGAGCAGGACCTCGACAGGGACGATCAGTTCAGTCACGGTGTTCTCCGGGCGGTCGGGCAGCCTGGTCGGCGCGGACGAGGTCGACAGAGCCGGCAGACACAGGGCCGGCAGGTGCAGCGCCGGCAGACACAGGGCCGACAGGAGAAGCGGATGCGGGGGCGGTCGCCGGCACGGCGGGGGCGCGGGGAGAAGAGGAAGGAACAGCGGCGCCGCGCGGCAGGGTGAAGCGGAACGTGGTGCCGGGTCTGGCCTCGGTGTCCAGCCAGATCAGTCCACCGTGGAACTCGACGATCTTGCGGCACAGGGCGAGCCCGATGCCGGTACCGGCGAACACCTCCCGGCCGTGCAGGCGCTGGAAGATAACAAAGATCTTCTCGGCGTACTCGGCTTCGATGCCGATGCCGTTGTCGGCGCAGGAGAACTCGAAGGTGTCGGCGTGTTCGACCACGCCGATCCGCACCCGCGGCGGGTCGGCGCCGTGGAACTTCAGCGCGTTGCCGATCAGGTTGGTCAGCAACTGGGTGAGCAGCGCCGGGTCGCCGCGCACGACGGGCAGCTCGTCCGCGGTGACCTCGGCGTCGAGGCTTTCGATCGTCAGCGACAGGGTGGTGGTGGCGCGGGTGAACAGCTCGCCCAGCGGCACGTCGACGAAGCTCTCGGTGGTGCGCCCGACGCGGGAGAAGGCAAGCAGGTCGTTGATGAGCTGCTGCATCCGCTTGGCGCCGTCGACGGCAAAGCCGATGTACTGGGCGCCTCGTTCGTCGAGTTTGTCGCCGTAGCGGCGTTCGAGCAGCTGGCAGAAGCTCGCCACCTTGCGCAGCGGCTCCTGCAGGTCGTGCGAGGCGACGTAGGCGAACTGCTCGAGGTCACGGTTGGAGCGGCGCAGCACCTCGGCCTGCGCCTCGACCTCACCGCGGGCCGCCCGGGCAACGCCGAGCTCGCCGATGAGCTGGCGGCGCATCGATTCGACGTCGGCGGCGAGCGCGACGATCTCCGGCGGCCCGGTGGGCTCCACGACATGGTCCAGGCTGCCGGACGCAACGGTGCGCGCGTCCCTACTGACCTGCTCGACCGGCTGGGTGACCCAGATCCGCAGCGCCCAGTAGATCACGGCGAACAGGGCAACCAGTACCGCGGCGCCGATCAACAGGGCCGTCACCAGGAAGTTCAGCGCGCTCCGCACGTCCGAGCGGGCCTTGTCCGCATGGCTGCGCAGCACTGTGTTGAGACTGTCGGCGCTGGCGCGGACCTCGTCGAACAGGGCCTTGCCGCGCGCCAGGGGCACCTGGTCGGCGGCCACGGTGCCCCTGGCCCGCACCGCGGCGAGCGCCGGGTCGGCGTACTCGCCGTGCCAGAAGCGGATGCGCCCGTCCAGTGCCATGACCCTGGTCAGCAGCTCCGGCCGGCCGGCCAGCAGGCGGCGCAGCTCGGCGAGCTGGCGGCGTTCCTCCGCCCGCCCGGCGGTGTAGGGCTCGAGATAGTTCTCCGTCCCCTGCAGCAGATAGCCCCGCAGGCCGGTCTCCTGGTTCACGACGCTGGCGACGAGCTGGGTGGACGACAGCAGGGCCGGCGCCATGACGTCGCTGCGGGTGTGGATGGCATCGGTCACCCGCACCAGTGACCAGGAGATCACGCCCACGACCACCAACAGCACCGCCGCCGCGACGACGTAGGTCGCTCCCAGCCGCCGCCGCAACCGCCAGCTGCGCAGCCCGGACGAGGCAGCGGACATCAGTCGTCGCCCCGCATCAGCAGCAGCAGCGCGACGTCGTCGGTGAGCGGGCCGCCGTTGCGGGCCTCGATCCGGTCGATGAGGCTGTCCAGCAGGCTGTCGGGACTCTGCGGCCACAGCTCGGCGATCTCGGGCAGCACACCGTCCCAGCCCAGGCGTTCGCCGTCGGGCCCGTCGCGGCCCTCCAGCAGGCCGTCGGTGGCGAGCAGCAACGCCCAGCGCGGGCCGAGGTCGACCAGCACCTCCTCGGTCAGGTCCTCGTCGAGGATGCCGAGGGCCGGGCTGACGACGTCGCCCGGCAGAGCGGCCAGCCGGGGATGCAGGATCGCCGGGGGCGGATGCCCGGCCAGGCGCATCCGGGCCTGCTCGCGATCCGGAGCAATGGAAAGCTCGCAGACCGTCGCAAAGATCTCGTCGCGATCTCGTTCACTGACCAGCACCCGCTGGAGATACCCCAGCCGGTCGGCTTCCCGCACCCCGGCGAGCACCAGGGTTCGCCACGCGATCCGCAGGCTCACCCCGAGGGCGGCCTCGTCCGGGCCGTGCCCGCAGACATCACCGAGCAGGACGTGCAGGACGCCGTCGGGCGTCGCCACCATGTCGTAGAAGTCACCGCCGAGCAGCGACTGGCGCTGGCCGGGCCGGTAACGGGCGGTGTGGTGCAGCCGGTCGTCGGCGTAGAGCGGGCGAGGCAGCAGGCCGCGTTCGAGTCGGGCCCGCTCGCTGGCCTGCAGCTCGGACTCGCGCAGCGCCTGGGCAGCCGTGTCGGCCCGGGTGCGCTCGATCGCGTAACGCACGGCGCGAACCAGATCGCGCCCGTCCACCTGGCCCTTGACCAGATAGTCCTGCGCGCCCGCGGCAACAGCCTGCTCTCCGCGGTACTCGTCGACCAGGCCGGTGAGCACCACCACCGGCGCGCCGGACTCGACCGCGAGCAGCCGCCGCAGCGCGGACAGGCCCTCGCTGTCGGGCAGGCCGAGATCCAGCAGGATGCAGGCGGCGCCGGCGCTGCCGAGCAGCGCCTCGGCCACGGTGCGCACCCGGGTCAGGGCGACCGGGGCGGACACCTCTTCCAACAGTTCGGAGACGAGGAAGGCATCCCCGTCGTCATCCTCGACCAGCAGGATCGGCCAGATGACTTCTGCTGGCGTCACGGGCGCCCGGGCGACGGCGCTCTCGGTTCCGGACACATCTCCTCGGCAGTGCACGACGCGCGGGCCATATCGACCCATCCTGGACCCGAAGCATGGCATGCCCAGCGGCCGACACGTGGAAGGGAACACCGAACGGGCTCGTCACCACCGCCGTTACCCGACCAAGGTCAGCAACATTTCACCATACGGTCAGGGCCGTTGCCCCCCGATCGACTACCCGCCATCCGACGATCGGGCCTCGCCGGTGGCCACGGCATCGGCGCTTCCGGTATCGGTGGCAGTGCCACCGGTGGCGCTTCCGGTATCGGTGGCGGGCCACTCCGGGGCCGGTGCGGTCGGGCGGCCGAGCAGGTACCAACCCCACAGTCCGGCGGGCGCCGGCGCACGGACGGGGGCCCCGGCCACCTCGCGGGCGTCCATGACGTCCAGCAGGTGGTCGATGGTGCCGAGCAGTCGGACGGTGATACTGCCGCCGAACGGACCGCCGTGGCCGAGGTAGGGGTGGGGCCTGCTCGGGGCGTGCCGCATCGCGTCGGAGAAACGTTCCCGCAGCCGGGTGCGCTCGTTGTCGGTCAGCGCCGCGTCCAGCTCGCGCAGCAGCGCATCCTCGGTCTGGGCATGCTCGGTGAACAGCGCGGCGAGGTCTCGGCGCAGGCTGGTGATGCCGGTCGCCGGATGGTTGAGGTCTCCCTGCACGTGCTGCTCGATGCCCCGCATCACCGAGGCGCAGCGCCGCGCCAGCCGGCTGAGCTCGGCGACCCGGGCCCGCCCGCCCGGCACGTTGCGCGAGCACGCCGGGTAGACGACGGCCTCCATCGCGCTCAGATGGGCCGAGATCGCCGCGACCGCGACGTCGTTGGCCCGCAGCACCTGCCGCGGATCGCTCGACGGATCATCCTCGGCCGGGCCGGCCGCTGGCGAGCCGGCGGGCGCAGGCGGGCCTGTCGACACAGAACTACCTGTCGACACAGAACTACCTGTCGACACGGGGCTGCCTGTCGGCGCAGGGGTGCCGGTGGGTCGGGTGGCCAGTTCGATCAGATGGAAGGCATCTGCGTGCGCCGAATCCACCAGGGTCGCCAACGCCTCAGCCATGATCACCTCGCCGAACAGACGGATAGAGTGACGGATCACTGCCAACACGTCGAACATACGCCCCGCCCGCGCCGACCGCATCCGGAAATTTGCTACGGAGAGTGATCGCATGTCGAATGATGTGCGCTGTCCGCAAGGGCGGATGTGTACCCTGCGAGAGACTTCGACTACTATGAACGTCATGGTCGCCAGGAATGCCCCCCTGACCCCGGACCAGTCGGTGCACAACCGGTCGGCGCACGACCAGCAGGTCCAAAGCCGGCAGGTGCAATACCAGACTGTGCAGCACCAGCCGGCTCGGGATCAGACAGCCCGCAGCCAGATGATCCGGGAGCAGGCGGTGTTCGCCGCTCGGTCGCGCCTGGCGGACGTTCGCCGGCGCTTCCTCAACCACGATCTTCCGTCGCTGGGCAGCCTGCTCGTCCGGCATCAGATCGCGGTGGCGGACACGGCCGAGTGGCCCTGGGCACGCGTGACCGGCTGGCCGCACCCGGCTCTGCTGCGCGGGCGCAGTCTCAGCGACGGTGCACACCCATCGCTCGCCCACGTCCGGATGGGGCTTCCGCTGCGCATCCACAGCGTCGACATCGTCGACTGGGCGATCATTGATGCCCGCGGCGAGATCGCCGAGGGCGCGTGGACCCGCGCACTGCGCTCCCCGGCCGAACCGCCGGTCTGACGGCCGGACGGATCCCTCGTCGAGCGGCCGGTGCGGGTCAGGCGCCGGCTCAGCCGGCGAGAAAACCGTCGAGGTCGTCAAGGTGGACGGCTTCCTCCTCGACCACGAGGCCACCGATGTCGGCGAAACCCTCCGGGCCGGGTGCGGCCAGCACGATCGAGCCGACACCGTGGCGGATCGTCAGCCGCCGTTCGAGTCGGGCGGCGAGCAGCATGGACGCCGATCCACACGCCTCGTCCTCGGCCACACCGTGGCGCTCCCCGAACGCCCGCGCCCGCACCACCCCGGCCGGCTCGTCCAGCCAGGCCCAGATCTGCACCAGATCGTCCTGCGCGGGGCGCGGCAGGGTCAGCGCCTCCACCTCTGCGGGGCTGCCCACCTGGTGGTGCGTCCAGCCGGTGAACCCGGCGAGCGCGGCCCGGGTCCACACCCGGCCCTGATCCTGCCAGCTCGCCGCATCCCCACCGGCCAGGCGCAGGATCGGCGGGTGCCCGCCGAGTAGCCGGGCGAGCAACCAGGCGGCGCCGACCAGCGCGTCCCCCGCCGTCGGCACCTGCCGGTCAGGGGTGTGGACGGCCAGCTCCGCCTGCTCCACGTCGTCGATGAAGACGGTCGCAGGCACTCCGAGCCGCCGCGCGATCTGGGCCCGTTCCCGCTGTTCGGGCAACAGCTTGGCCGCATCGAGCACAACCGCGAGCAGACTGCCCGCCGCGCCGGTCTCATCGGCGAACACCCGCAGCCTGCGTACCTCGATCTCGGTCACCCGTACCTCCGTGGCTGGCACCGGGCCGCCCGCAGGCGGCCACGACCATGTTCGCCGTCACGCTTGCCTTCGCCGTCACGCTTGCCTTCGCCGTCACGCTTGCCTTCGCCGTCACGCTTGCCTTCGCCGTCACGCTCTTCATCTCACGCTGGCAGACTCCGCACATCCGTGCGGACCGTCCGAGACGGATCATCTCACCCGACCGGGACCGGGCCGGGCCGGGCGCCTTGTCACGATGGCAACCGGTACGTCAGAACGACCAACGGTACGCCGACGACCCGGAAGGGGGCGACGAGGCGATGACACAAGGCAACGCCGCGGACAACAACGGCGCGGACAACAACGGCGCGGCAGGTGCGGGCGGACGGGCCCGCCCGCCCGCCCCGCCCACCCCGCATGACCATCCGGATCAGTCCGGCCCGTCAGGCTCGCACGGTGAGCACCCGGTGCTGGACGCGCTCGAGCACGCGTCAGCGAACGCCCATCGGCTGGCCGGCGCGCTCAGCCGACCGGCGGTGTCGCTGGTCCGGGTCGGGCGCAAGCGGCGCCGGACCCGGACCAGCGCGATCATCCGGGAGTCCGTGCCGGACGGACGGGTGATGGCCTGCGGGGTCTACAGCAACGGCCGACGGGTGACGATGGACGTCAACAGTACCGACGCGCTGCGCCTCGCCCGCGACGAACGGGACGGTTTCGCCTGGCTGGGCCTGTTCGAACCGACCTACGAGCAGCTCGCCGAGGTCGCGCAGGAGTACGGACTGGACAAGCTCGCCGTCGAGGACGCCGTCACCGGCAGGCAGCGACCCAAGCTGGAGCAGTACGAGAACCACCTGTTCATGGTGCTCAAGACCACGACCTACGTCGCGCACACCGAGGTGACCGGGACCTCGGAGGTGGTCACCACCGGCGAGATTATGATCTTTCTGGGCGAGGACTTCGTCGTCACGGTGCGCCACGGTCAGCACGGCGAGATGTCGAAGCTGCGCGGCCGGCTGGAGGCCGCACCGGAGATGCTGCGCCATGGCCCGACCGCCGTCCTGCACGCCATCTGCGACAGCATCGTCGACGACTACGTCGACACCGTCGAGAAGATCCAGGTGGACGTCGACCAGATCGAGGCCGGGGTGTTCCGCCGCGAGCACACCCCGTCCACCGAGGCCGCTTACCAGATGAAGCGGGAGCTGCTCGAGCTCAAGCACGCCGTCCAGCCACTGGCCGGCCCGCTGCGCAGTCTCATCCTGGACCGGCCGCGAACGGTGGACGTGGCGATGCGCCGCTACTTCCGGGACGTCGCCGACCATCTCGAGCAGGTCAGCGAGCGGATCTCGCACTTCGACGAGCTACTCTCCTCGGTGCTGCAGGCCACGCTCACCCAGCTCACCATCGCGCAGAACGAGGACATGCGCCGGATCAGCGCCTGGGTGGCGATCGCCGCCGTTCCGACGGCACTGGCCGGAATCTACGGAATGAACTTCGAGCACATGCCCGAGCTGCGCCAGACCTGGGGATATCCCGCGGCGCTGAGTGTGATGGCGGTCGCCTGTCTGCTGTTGTACCGGGCGTTCAAACGTAACGGTTGGCTTTAGCCCGCCATGACTCGGCGCACTCAGGTGACCGATCCGATCGCCGATCGGGCGCATGATCATACAAACGGTATCCAAGCCGCCGGTGGGCCGCAAAAAGCATCGCAAGCCGGAGGTCCATGGCTCATTTTTACTATCGGTTGACAGTGCCGATGTATCCGTACGATGGGTTACATTCGGTCGCCGCCGTCGGCTACCGTAACCATCCGTGTCGGAGCGGCCGGGTCTCGCATCCGCGGCTCGGTACAGCCCCCCATCCCCCACCCCCAGGGGAGTTCATGCCCTCGTCTGACCCCATCCGGCCAGAGACCACCACCATGCCCGACCGCGGCGATCTGATCGTCGAGCTGGCCGGGCGCCTGGAGGTCCTCGACGGTCTGCTGAGCCGGTTGGAGGAGGCCGAGCGTCAGGCCAAGGACGCCAGCGAGTTCCTCGCCCACACCCGCAACTGGCAGGAGGAGACGGTTCGCACCATCCAGGAGGAGCGGGCCCGGATGCGCCAGCGCCAGCACGCGCTGGACGAACTCGCCGACCACGCCCGCGCCGCCATCGCCGCCCTCGCCCACCACCGCTCGTTGCCCCGCGAGGTCCACCAGCTCGCCGTCGAGCTCCAGGTGCTCGACGCGGCCGGCTTCCTGTCGCGGCGTGGCCGGGCCCGTCGGCCCACCGGTCCGTCCGGGCCCCTCGGATCTGCCTGATGGGCATGAGCCGGGGCCCGGCCGCCGTCGGCCGAGGGCGCGGATCGGCGGTTACCGCACGCGATCACAGCCGTGTCTCTGTGTGGGTGTCCGGTCGGGGCTCCCCGGCTGCGGATCCCCGATTTCGCGACGTCACGGCATCGGCGCGGGGGTCGGCGATCGCCCCGCAGCCAGGCGTTTCGGAGAGCCGGAACCGGCCGCCCGGCCCGGTTGAGCGGCACTACCGGTGCCCCGATGGGGGGCACATCAGTGCACACTGCCTGTAGTTGGGAGGAGCTAGTGTTTACCCGCACCATCCGAGTGGACTAGTCTCACGCCGACGAAACGACAACACCGGGCCGAACGCCGAATCCTGCCCCCGGCCCCGGTGTCCCCTCCGAGTCGTCATCTGGGGCAGGAGCGGGGGACCCACCCTCCACACCGGTCAGCACCGAGCCACGGTGCCGGCCTAGGGGTGAAGTCCGCAGCGTGAAGGTCACGCTGCGGGCCGGGCAGCCCAGCCCGAACCCGACAGCTCACTTCGCAGGCGTACGGGAAGGAATACATCGTTGTCCGCACAGAGTGTGCAGCTCGACGAAGATTCGCGCGCTGCGGGTCGCGGTCGTCACCGTGCCCCGTCCCCCACGCCGGTCGCCCGTAGCCGGGGCCGGGCGCGCGCCTTCGCCGCGATGACCACCGGGACTGTCGCAGTCTCCGGAGTGGCCTTGGCGGGCTGTGCCACCGACGTCCACGCCGACACGGTTCGGGACGAGTCGACGAACACGGCCCCCGTCACCCTCGCCGCGCAGATCGGCTCGCGTGCCGCCCTCGGTGGCAGCATCGCCGCCGCGGCGATCAGCTCCGACGGTTCCGCCGGCACCACCCTCATGACCACGACCGCGGACGCGCCGCCCCTGGCGGGCAAGGTCCAGGTCGGTCTGCGGGTCACCAACCCGGACGTGTCGGTTGCCCCGAACGAGCCCGTGGACATCGGCTTCTCACTGTTCAACGAGGCCACCCACGAGCCGCTGGCGAACCAGCTCGTCAAGGTGCAGGTGAAGCTCCCCACCGGTTGGGCGACCTTCAAGCACCTCTACACGAACGACCAGGGCTACACGTCCTACACGGCGCGGGTCCTGACCACGACGAACGTCACCGCGATCTTCGACGGGACGGACGCCCTGCAGTCCGCCCACGCGGCCAACGACGCCACCCTGCGGGTCGAGCAGCCCGCCCCGGTGGCCTCGCACACCCGCGGTGCGATCATCGACGACGTCAACGTCGACGTCGACGTCCCGCTGCCGGCGAACTCCGTCGGAGAGAAGGCCGTCTACCTGGCCTCGCTGCAGGCCGGGAAGCCCTACGTCTACGGTGCCGACGGGCCGAGCTCCTTCGACTGCTCCGGTCTCGTCCAGTACATCTACCGGCAGCTCGGCAAGACCCTGCCGCGCACGACGGACGCCCAGTTCGCCGCCACCACCCGGATCTCCATGTACAACAAGCAGCCCGGAGATCTGATCTTCCTCGGCACGCCGGGCAACATCTACCACGTCGGCATCTACGCCGGCAACGGCAAGATGTGGGTCGCCCCGCACACCGGCGATGTCGTGAAGCTCCAGACCATCTACACCACGTCCTACTACGTGGGCCGGGTCTGACCGCGGCACCGGACACCACTGCCCGTCCAGGCAGGGCCACCGACCGCGTCTTCCCCTGACGCTGGCGGCACCCCCTGGCAGGACGGCGGCGCATGCCAAGCACGGCACCAGACACCGACGTGTGACGGCCCCCCGCGACCACCCCCTCCGGCCGCGGTCAGGGCACCAGACGCCGACGTCCCGTCCTCGCTCGGCACCTTCGCACCGTCTGCGCCCTGTCGGGTCTGCTCCCCCGGCCGGTCGTCCGGCAGCAGCATGCTGCCCGTTCCGGGTCACCATCGTCGCTGATCCGGCTTCACCCCCGCCTGGCCGCTGATGTCCCCGGTCCAGCGGATCCCGATCACCGCACCCGGCTGCCATCCCTGTCTGGCAGGAGCCGTTTGTTCCGTCCGGCCGGACGGACGTCAGATCTCCCCCCCATCTGACGTCCGTCCGGCCGGACGGCCACCGATCCCGCCGGCCTTCCCTCGGATCCCCCCCCCATCCGCAGCGGAAGGCCGGCGGACCCTCGGAGCCGTTCGGCCCGGGCCCGCCGACGCCGCTACCCCCTCCCGGCGGCGTCGGCGGGCCCCCCAACCAGTCCTGCGGCGCTCAGGTGCGCTCCCGGCCTCAGGTGGTCAGGCGATGGCCCGAGGAGGCCTTCCAGAGGGCTTCGCTGACCTTCTTGTCCCAGTCCGTCTCAGCGACACGTTCCACCGGGACGCGGCCGGCACAGGGAGACTGGGGCTCCTGGGTGAACTGGCCGACGACGCCGACGACGGCGAAGGCGGGCGTGCCGGGGGCGCAGACGGCGGTCAGAGCCAGCCGGGCGCCCTCGCCGACTCCCCAGATGTAGATCCGATTCGGATCGATCCGGCTTTTTTTCGTCGACACATAGTCGACGACGTCGCGCAGGTAGCGGGCGTCGGGCCCGTCCGGGCTGTCGATGCGCCAGGTTCCGCCGACGGCCTCGGGGTAGGCGACGGCGAACGTCTTCTCGTTGGCCACGGAGCCGGCCTTGCTGTCGTGGTCGAAGGTCTTGGCCGAGGTGTTGTCGTCGTGAAGGATCAGCACGAGCGGAATCGGCTTCTTGGGGCTGCTGGGAGCGTGCACGTACAGCTCCCGGCCGGACGACCCGTAGTCCTTCGGCATCGTGTCGCGTTTGGTCTTCGGGCCGCTGTCATGCTGGATGAAGACCCACAGCACCACGACGACCGCCGCGACGATGTACCCGGTTCGTTTGTTCTTGCCCCACCAGCCGGCAAGGGGATTGGCTGCCACGGTCCCACGGAACCACACCGCCCCAGCCGAAACCCCGCGAATGTGTGATCGGACAACCGTGGCCCGACCGCCTCGAAGGTGTTGTCGCGGGATCAGCCGGCGGCGAGTGCGCGGTGGCGAGCCTCCCGCAGCGCAACGGTTTCGGGCGGTCCGGACAGCGGCGGCAGGTCGCCGTGGACCCAGGTGAGCAGCAGGTCGGCCAGCGCCGGATTCTGCGCCAGCACCGGCCCGTGCAGGTAGGTCCCGAGCACCCGTCCGTCGACGATCCCGTCGGTACCCGTACCGGCCGCACCGGCCGTACCGGTCCCTTCGGGACCACCCGGCCCTCCAGAGCCGTTGCCTGGACCGGTGCCGCCGCCGGAGCCGTCACCGATGCCGCGGCGGACCGTGCCGAGGGGGAAGCCCTCGCAGCCGGGCAGGCGCCGGGTACGTCCGGCATGGTTCTCGTACCCGTACAGGGTGGGAAGGCCGAGCCGGCGGTCGGGCTCGACGACGATGTCGCCGACGGCCCGACCGGGTGGGGGGGTGTCCGGCCCGGCGAACGAGCGGCGGGTCTCGATCCCGACCAGGCCCAGCCCCTCGTGGATCTCCCCGCCGGACGGAAAGCTCTGACCGATCACCTGGTAGCCGGCGCAGACCGCGAGCACCGCCGCGCCACCGCGCACCGCCCGGGAGATGGCCCGGTTCTGCCGGATGCCGTCGGCGGCCAGCACCTGCGGCGCGTCCTCACCGCCGCCGAGCAGGTAGATGTCGCACCCTTCGGGCACCGGGGAGCCGGCGGGGACGTCGACCCGTTCGACCGGCAGGCCGCGCCAGCGCAGCCGCCGCTCCAGGACGATCGCGTTGCCGCCGTCCCCGTAGGTGCCGAGCAGCTCCGGATAGATCAGCGCGATCCGCGTCGCCGACGCTCCTCGCCCCGGCCCCCGACCCGCACCATGCCCCGCGCCACCGCCGCCGCTCATCGGGTGCACCGCACGAGCAGGTCGCGGAAGGCGGTGTAGTTGGCGACCACGTCGACGAGCTTCTCGTTGGCGGCGAGGGCGGCGTCCTCGGCGCTGCGGTGCACGCTGTGCGGCACCTCCGCGTAGGCCAAGCGCACGCTCATGTCCTCCTTGCGCTCCCCGGTGACGAGCACCTGCCGCCCGGCGAGCCGTTCGAGCGGGACGTCCCAGATCCACGAGGGATCACGGCCGTCGGCGGTCTGCGAGTTGAAGTCGATGATGACGGGACGGGGAGGAGCGTCGGCGAGCAGCTCCATCATCTCGACCCAGCCGGCGGGGTTCTTCGCCAGCAGCAGCCGCCCGCGCCGGCCCTGTTCGCCGAGGACGACCTCCTGGTACCGCCCCTGGACGTCGCCGAGGCCGGTCATCGCGGTCAGCGCCGCCTCGACCTCGACGCCGAACTCGCGGGCGGCGGCGGCGGCCATCGCCGCGTTGCCGAGGTTGACCCGCCCGGGCAGGTCCAGGCGAGCCGGGATGGTGCGGCCGTACCAGAGCAGCTCCCGCGGACCGATCACCGAGACGATCGGCTCCGGCCGGGCCAGCCCGCACTCGGACCACCAGCCGTTGGCGTTGCGGTGCAGCAGGCGGGCGCACTGCGGGCAGACCATCGCGTCCGCCGTCCAGTTCTGCCCGGCCGACACCCACACCTGTCGCGACCAGCCGGCCGCCGCCCAGGCGACCAGCGGATCGTCCACGTTGGCGACGACGGTGGTGTCGGGCAGCTCGGCGCCGAGCTCCCGCCACATGGCGGCGATTCGGCGGGTCTCGTTGGAGCGGTCGAGCTGGTCGCGGCTGATGTTGAGCAGCAGCACGACCCGTGGCCCGATCTCCCGGGTGACCTTCGGCAGCCAGATCTCGTCGACCTCGAGGGCCGCCGGCGTGTCGTACGGCGGCTTCGACAGGGCCGCGAAGACCCCCGGCGCCATGTTCGCCCCGCCGCTGTTCGACTTGACCGGCCCGAGGGTGCCCAGCGCCCGGGCGAGCAGCCGGGTGGTCGTCGTCTTGCCGTTCGTGCCCGACACGCAGGCGCTGGGACGGCGGGACCCGACCTCGGCGAGGGCCCCCGGGGACACCCGAAGGGCCAGTTTCCCACCGATCATCTCGCCCGAGCCGCGGCCAAGCCGGCGGGACGCCTCGGCCGCCAACCGCTCCAGGGCAAGGGCGGCCTGCGTCCGGGCGGTGAACCTACGCGGAAATGATGTCGTCATCGCGCTTTCTACAGTGCCACGGCGGGAGCCGGCGCCGGACGCCGCCCCCGGATCCGTTCGGGTATCTCCCGGGTCGCCGCCGTCCACCCCGCACCGTCCACCGGTGCCCCGCGGACCGGCGGCCGGCTCCGTCCGTTACGCGGGAACCACCCGGATGTGTCCTGCTCAGGGGACCAGGGTGTGGGAATCAGGGCACCGGCACGATAGAACTCACCCGTTGGGGTGAACCGGACCACCAGGGTCCGGCCGCCGGAGGGACAATCACCGGTGGAGCGCGGTGGGACACGTCGGCCAACCAGCCGACTGCCGCACTGACCTGGGGTTTGACGCTGCGGTGACCGGACGTTCGGGGTTCGGGATCGGCGCTTCGGGGCACCGGCCCAGTGACTGGCCCAGCCCGACGGCTGGACGACCAGGACACCGGACCGGTCGAATTGCCGTCAAACCTGTGGGTCGCTCCCCGTCGGGTGGGTGTTGGCCGGTCGAGCACCGACCGGTCGCAGAAGGGACGTGAGGGCACACCGTGACCACGAAGGCAATCGCGATCGCTCGGGAACACAGCCACTGGTCCGTGCACGAGCTCGACCCCGCGGACCTCGACGACCTCGACGCCCTCGCCGACGCCATGCGCGATTTCGGCGACGGCACCGTCGTCGCGTTCCTCGAGGAGGACGACGAGTACCTGGCCGTCGTCCGTCTGGGCGATGACCACCACGACCCCAAGGTCTTCCTCTCCGACCGCCGCGCCCTGGTCAGCTCCGACCTCGCCGAGCGCCTCTTCTCCGACGCGCTCCCATCCATGGCCGGCCTGACCACCGAGGACGACGACGAGGACGACGACGACGCCTCCGCCCTGCTGCAGGCCTCCCCCGTCGGCGACCTCGACCTGCTCGCCGACCTCGGCACCTCCGAGGAGGCCCTGCTCGAACTGATCGGCGAGGAGGGCATGCTCCCCGCCGACCTGATCAGTGCCCTGAGCGAACGCGCCGGCGCCGGGGAGATCTTCGACGACGCCCGTGGCTGACCCCGGTCTCCCCACCGAACGACCCGGTTCCGCGGAACCCCCCACCCCTTCCGGGCGGCACGGTTCCGCGGAACGCCTGGGCCGGGTCGACGGTCACGAGGCCGCGATGGGCCTGGCGCTCGACCAGGCGCGCCTGGCGCTGGCCTCCGGCGACGTCCCGGTCGGCGCGGTCGTGCTCGCCGCGGACGGCACCGTGCTCGGAACGGGCCACAACGCCCGCGAACGCGACGGCGACCCCACCGCCCACGCCGAGGTGATCGCCCTGCGCGCCGCCGCCGGGGCCCTGGGCTCCTGGCGCCTGGCCGGCACCACCCTGGTCGTCACCCTCGAACCCTGCACCATGTGCGCCGGCGCCCTCGTCCTGGCCCGTATCGCCCGCCTCGTCTACGGCGCCGTGGACGACAAAGCCGGCGCCGTCGGCTCCCTGTGGGACGTCGTCCGCGACCGCCGCCTCAACCACCGCCCCGAGGTCATCCCCGCCATCCGCGCCCCCGAATGCACCACCCTCCTCACCGACTTCTTCACCACCCGCCGCCGCGCCACCATCCGCTAGCGCGCCGTCCGTAGCTTTCCGTGGCTGTCCGTGGACAGCACGCTGGTAGCTGGCCGGGCTGGTAGTAGCGGCCGGACGGGCGGGCTGTCGTCGGCCGGCCAGGTCACCGTTGGCCGGTGGGGTGCCAGCCGTTGCTGCTCTTCGATGTTGTCCGGGCACCGTCCGAGGTCACGTCGCCCCGGCGGGCTGGCCTCGGCGGCCGACAGCGCTGCTGTCACGGGCGGTTGTCGGCGTCGGCGGTCTGGTGGGGACAGATGGGTCCTTCCATAGGGATGAAACGGACAAAATTTCGGTTTGACCCCTGTAGAAGGACCACGTTGATCGACACGCCCGAGATTGCCTCGGCCTGCGAGGCTGTTCTGGTCACGGTGTGTCATGCCAGTTGGCAGGTGTCGATCGCCGGCGACGGATAGCCGCCCTGTCGCCCCGGATGGTGTTCCCGCGGTCGCCCTCGGCGCTTGGCGCTCGGCCACAACCGGAGCGTTCATGGACGGCGCGCCAGGGGCGGTCCCCCCACCTGCCCCGTTCCACCGGGATTCGGCCCGGGCGCGGCTCGGGATCTGGCCGGTCGGGCCTGGGATGACATCCCGGCCGGCCCCGCTGAACCACATGCCCGGCGCGTCCGGTAGGCTCACCTACGGTGGAGTCGCCTAGTGGCCGAGGGCGCACGCCTCGAAAGCGTGTGAGGGGGCAACCCCTCCGTGGGTTCAAATCCCACCTCCACCGCCCATCAGCCAAGCAGAGCGCAGGCCGTTCCCGCGGCACTGGCGGCTCGGCGTAGCCGTCGCCCACGGCGCCCCGTTCGTCACGCAGGCTGTCCATGCCATCGTTCGACGCCTTCGCCACCCCTCGACAGGGCACGATCAAGGGCTCGACGAGCAGGGATCGGACGGCCCTCGACGGCCCACCGAGACAGCGGCGCGACCGGGTGCGCTGCCCGGCAGCCACTATTGCACCGTCAACGTGGCACTCCCCTGGCACCGGCCGCATCGCTCGTGGGCGGATCCGCCTACGAGCTCAGGCAGCTACCCGCTCCGGGCGAGCGAGGGTGGCTGCGACATGCAAGGTGCCGACGTCAACTTGCCGGGCGATGCGGAGCGTGAGCATAGTTTCCGCGGACAGTGAGCAAGCGCTGCTGACCATGGCGGTCGGCTCAACGGCGCGCCGGCCGCCTTCTCCCAGGACGAAGGACGAAAAAGGAACGCGAACCAGCACCGCCAGCACGAGCAGCACGAGCAGCACGTCGAACGGATCGCAGGACTATCCATCAGTTGCGCTACCGGCGAGTCGGAGGCAATGGCATGGCGAGGATTGTGGTTTTTGGTGCCGCGGGTCAGATCGGGCGTCGCGTCACCGACGAGGCGATCAAGCGGGGGCATGAGGTCACCGCGGTCGAGGTGGACGCCACCCGGGTGAAGAAGCTCGCGCGGAAGGCGAACGCCGTCGAGGGAGATGTCACGTCGCGGGACACCGTGCAGCGGCTGGCCCAGGACGCGGACGCCGTCGTCGTCGCCGTCGGTGGGGTGGACCGCCCGGTGCACGCGAACGCGGCCCGCACCCTCGTCGATGTGCTGCCGCGGCTCGGCGAGGCTGCGCCGCTGGTCGTGCACGTGTCGAGCGCGGGGACGCTGGAGGACGAGAACGGGCAGCGCCTCGTCGACATCTCCGACTTCCCCGCCGCCGAGCGCAAGGACGCGCTCGACCAGGTCGACGCCCTCGACGCCTACCGGGGTGCCCGGGGTGTGCGGTGGGCGGCGATCGCCCCGCCGCCGCAGAACTTCGGGCGTGGCCAGCGCCGGGGCGCCTACCGGACCGGCAACGACCGTCCGGTGGTCGACGCCAAGGGGCAGATGGGCATCTCCACCGAGGACTTCGCGATCGCGGTGATCGACGAGATCGAGCACCCGCGCAACCGCAACCGCCGCTTCACCGTCGGCAACTAACTCACCAGGCTCGTGGTCGATCCCGACCACGAGCAGCATGGCTCGGGCGGCGCGGGACGGATCATCCGTTCCCGCGCCGCCCGCAGCGCGTTGCGGAGCGGGTCAGGGCATCCGTCTCAGAGCATCGTCGACAGGATGGCGGCGATGTCCTCGGAGGTGGTGCGGGGGTTGATGATCGCGAAACGGGCGACGGTTTCGCCGTCTATGCAGGTCGGGGGGGTGAAGGCGAAGCCCGCGCGGAGCAGGCCGCCACTCCAGCGGTGGTAGTCGGGTTCCGTCCAGCCGCGGCGGCGGAAGACCACGACGGACAGTTCCGGTTCCCGGACGAGCTCGAGTTCGGGGCGGGCGGCGATCTGCGCGGCGGCCGCCCGGGTGGTGGTCAGAGTGGTTTCGATCGCGTCGGCGTAGGCCTGGGTGCCATGGGTGGCCAGCGAGAACCAGAACGGCAGACCACGGGCCCGCCGCGACAGCCCGACCGCATAGTCGGACGGGTTCCAGTTGGCGGCCGAGTCCAGTACCTCGAGGTAGCCGGCACGTTGCGGTCCATGCGCGGCGAGGGCCTGGGCGGGGTCCCGGTAGAGCAGGGCGCAGGCGTCGTACGGGGCGAACAGCCACTTGTGCGGGTCGACGATGAACGAGTCGACATCGGCGATGCCGTCGAAGCGCGCACGGGCGGACGGCGCGGCCAGCGCCGCGAGCCCGTAGGCACCGTCGGCATGCACCCACAGGTCATGGGTGCGGGCGACGTCGACGATGCCCCGGATGTCATCGACCGTCCCGAACTGGGTCGTCCCCGCCGTCGCCACCACGGCGAACACCCCCAGCGACGCCGCATCCCGACCCGCCGCCTCGCCACCCAGGCCCACGCTGTCATCCGAGGCGGACTCGCGGGCGAGCCGGTCCAGGGCAGCGGCGAGCAGCGGGCCGGTCAGGCGGCCGTCCGGACCGGTGGAGATGGGGACGATCTCCGCGTCAAGCACGGCGGCGGCCTGGTAGAGCGACGAGTGCGCCTCGTCACCGCAGACGAACCGCCACGTCGACGGCAGCGGCCGGCCGGCCGCGATCAACCGGACGCGGGCGGCATGGCGCGCCGCGACCAGCGCCGACAGGTTGCCCACCGTGCCGCCGGGAACGAACACGCCGCCGGCTCCGGCAGGCAGCCCGGCGAGATCCGCCAGCCAGCGCAGCGCCTCGTTCTCGGCGTGCACCGCGCCGGCGCCTTCCATCCAGCTTCCGCCGTAGATGGACGACGCGCCGACCAGCAGGTCGAACATCACCGATGATCTGGTCGGCGCGGCCGGAATGAAGGCGAGATTGCGCGGATGGTCCGCCGAGATGCAGGCCCGGGCCAGCACCTCGTCGAACAGCTCCAGCGCACGCCGGCCGCCGAGCCCGCCTGCGGTGATGGTCTGCCCGACCCGCGCGGCAAGATCCGCCGGGGCGGCCGGCCCGTCCAGCGGCACCTGGTCGAACCCGAGCCGCAACCGGGTGGCGTCGAAGACCGCCCGCAGCAGATCGGCCGTGTCAGCATCAAATCTGTGCACGGACGGACCGCCCTGTCCTCACCCACGACCACGGACACCCCGCACAGCACAGGGGCAGGGACCGCGCCGGGCGCGGAAGAAAGAATCCCGCTGGTAGCGGGACGAAACTACGCGTCCTGCTTGCCGCGCTGCCGCCGGAAGAGGAAACCGCCACCCACGAGCGCAACCAGCAGAACGATCGCACCGACACGCTTCACAACGAACCTCCACGATGAGGACTCAGGGTCAGCCACGACGGTAATACCGCCACGACAACGGCGCCGATGGCCGTATCCCGCCGAAACGGGCGACCGCCATCAAGGACGTCGCCCCACCGTCCTGCCCTCACAGCACGGACTGGGTGACGCGCCCCTTCGCCATCGGATTCCGAGCATGCCACGAACGCCGTCCGGCTGCGCGACCGGACCGCCGAATTCCGGTCGCGTTGGCGGCGCCCGAGCGGGACACGTGCCCGTGTAGCGGGCAATTCGCAGGTGCAGGTGTCGTTCAGGTGACGTTCTCGGACGAATCGCGATCGCGCAGTGGGCCGCCGACGTCCATCCGGTGTGCTTCCCACCGGGGGTCCCCGTCACCCGCACTGTCCGCGGCGACGCGCAACAGCCGGCGGCTGTGGCTGGCCCGCCAGGCGGTCGCCGGCCGGCATGCACCGCCACCCATTGTTGCCCTCCGATGTCCGATGGGCACTCTCCGAGGTCGCGCCACCCCGTCGCGGTGGTCTCGACGACCGACATCGCCGCCGCAGGCCGTTGCCGCCGTCGGTGGCCTGGTGGGGTGGATGAATCCTTCCGCCGGGACGAAAGACGAATAAGCCTCCGCCTGTGCCTGGCAGACAGGCCGACCGAACCCCATCACCCGACGTTCACCATCTCGCCATCGAATGGGCACGTTCTCGGCGTTGGACGTTCACGGTTCGGCGATTTTCCGGGGTACGGACCATGAACGTGGTTCAATTCCCGCCCAGATCGGACGCGGGTGCAGATCGGACAGGGCTACGAATCGGACGGGGGCACCGATCGAGCGGGGGCACCGATCGAGCGCGGGATGGTGTGCCGGATTCGGCTGGACGACAGGTCCGTACAGGTTCGTACGGGGGGTGCAACGAGAGCGGACGGCCGATACCCATATTCTTGTGCGGCAGGCAGGTCCGGACGGCGCATGGTCGAGATGACGCGGCTCCGACGGACGGCAGATACAGACACGGGTACGACCGCGAGCACCGGAGCGGATGCGGGCGGCGTGGCTCACGGTAAACGGCGATTCTTGGAGATGTGCAGTGGCGCGAATCTTCGTCAGCCACGCCAGCGCCGACGGGAAGTTGGCCGACGAGGTTCACGGGAGGCTGTCCGAGCACCAGCATCAGGTTTTTCTGGCCCGCAACATCCGGGAGGGAATCCCGCCGGGTGATCTCTGGAAGGAACGTCTGCATCAGGAGCTTCGGGCCGCCGACGCGGTTGTCTGTGTGCTCACGGATGCCTACAACGCCTCGCCGTGGTGCGCGTACGAAATCGGGATAGCGCACGAGGTGGGCAGCCTGCTGGTACCGCTGCGGGCGCAGCCGGAGGCGTCCTCGCCGTTGTTGGCCGACCGGCAGTACGCGGTGGCCGTCGACAATCCACAATGGGCGGAAGATCTGGATGTGGCGTTGCGGCGCATTGATGCGGCGGGCGGGCGGGGCGCGTGGGAACGGTCACCGTTTCCGGGGTTGCGGCCGTTCACCCGGGACATGGCTCGGGTCTTCTACGGCCGGGACGACGAGCTGCGCCGGCTCGCGCACCGGCTGCGGGCCCTGAGCGACCGTCGGCTGCTGCTGGTCGTCGGCGGGTCGGGGTGCGGAAAGTCGTCGCTGGTCAGTGCTGGGCTGACGGCACGGTTCAGTGAGGAGCCGGGGTGGGTGATCGCCCAGCCGTTCGTGCCCGGTCGCGATCCGACCCACAAGTTGGCGTTGGCGCTGACAAACGCCGCCGATTCGGTGGGTGTGCTGTGGACGGCCGCCGAGGTCGACCGTCGGCTGCGGGAGGAGTCGGGGGCGCTCGCGTCGATCACCGAGGAGCTGCTGGAGGCGGGCTCCGGGCCGGCTCGGGACCGGCTGCTGATCGTCGTGGACCAGGGTGAGGAGCTGTTCACCCGGACGACGCCGCAGGCCCGTTCGCAGTTCGCCACGCTGCTGTCCGAGGGACTCTCGGGGCCGGTGCGGGTGGTGGTGGCGGTGCGGTCGGAGTTTCAGGACCAGTGGTTCGCCGTGCCGGAGCTGCGGAATGCGAGCCTGCACACGTTCCCGCTGCGTCCGTTGGCCCGCGAGATGCTCAGCGTGGTGATCACCGAGCCGGCGCGGGTGGCGGGGCTGCGGGTGGCGCCGGAGCTGGTCAGCCGGATGGTGGAGGACACCGAGGCCGGCGATGCGCTACCGCTGCTGGCGTTCACCCTGGAGGAGCTGGCCCGTGGCCTCTCGCGCGGAGACGTGCTGTCGGCGGCGCGGTACGACCAGCTTGGCGGGGTGCGCGGCGCGCTGGCCAGCCGGGCCGATGCGGTGCTGGAGCAGGCGGTGGAAGCGGCCGGGCTGCCACGCCAGGCGATTCTCGCCAGCATGGCGGAGCTCGCCACGATCGACGAGGCGGGCCGGCGGACCCGGCGCCGGGTCGACTTCGAGGAGTTGTCGTCGGATGCGCTGCGGACGGCGTTCGGGATCTTCGTCGAACAGCGGCTGCTGTCGACTCCGGGGGAGAGCCTTGGCACCACCGCGGTGGGCGTGGTGCACGAGGCGCTGCTGACAGCCTGGCAGCCGTTGGACTCGGTGATCCGGGACAAGGAGGAGGCGCTGTTCGCCGAGGGGCAGGTGGAACGAGCCGCCGCCGCCTGGGCCCGGGGTGGGCCGTTGTGGGACGCCGACCGGCTCATCGGAGCCACGACGACTCTGTGGGGCGCGCACAGTCAGTTCGGCAAGGGTACCGAGCCCGTCGTCAACCTGAACCGGGCCGGCCGCCAGTTCCTCGCCGCCTGCAACCAGCAGGCCGAGGACGAGGCCCGCCGGGTCCGTCGCCGCCGGCGGCGGACCATCAGCCTGCTGTCGACCGCGCTGGCGGTGGCCCTGACCGGCGCCACGCTCGCCGGGGTGCAGACCGTCTACGCCCGCGACGCCCAGCGTGGCGCCGACCAGGCGAGGATCGCCACCCTGGCACACTCGTTGCTGGCCGCCGCGGACGACACCCGAGCCACCGACCGGGTGAAGGCGCTGCGACTCGCCCTGGCCGCCGCGAGCGTCCATCCCGACCTGGCCAGCCAGGAGAGCCTCCTGCAAAGTCTCGCGGCCGACCCGACCGGCGTCATCACCGTCGGCGCCCCGGTGACAGCCCTGGCGTTCGTCCGTACCGGTCGTGGCGAGATCGTGCTCGCCGCCGGTGCGGCGGATGCGGCGGTGCGGCTCTGGCGACTGCACGACGACGAGTCCGAGGCGCTGGGCGATCCCCTGACCGGACTGCACGGACCCGTCACCGCGGTCCGGTTCACCGCCGACGGCCAGGGCCTGACCGCGGTCGACTCCATCGGCATCACGCTCACCTGGGATCTGACCACCCTGGCCGCGCCCCGACTCGCCACCTCCACCGGCCCATACAGCACGAGCAGCACGAGCAGCACGAGCAGCACGAGCAGCACGAGCAGCACGAGCAGCACGAGCAGCCTTCCGGACGGTGGCGCCGTCGGCGCCACGGATGCCGGGGTGTTCGGCCCGTTGCTCGTGCCGTCCCCTGACCGCCGGATTCAGGCCGATGCCCGGCTCGGGCAGATCACGCCCATCAGCCAGGCCGCACCGGCCGGCGGCGCGCAGCAGGACGATCGGCAGACGGCCGAGGGTGACGCGGGGCCGGGTCCGGCGACGGGAGCGCTCACCGTGCGGATCTGCTGCGGCGCCGAAAAGCCGGGGATCGCCAAAGCCGACATCGACACCGGTGCGGTGCGGGCGGCGGCGTTCTCCCCCGACCGCAGAATTCTGGCCAGCGCCGATGCTGGCCGTGGGGTGCGGTTGTGGGCGACGGACGCGGATTCGCTCGGCCGGCCACGGGGCAGCAGCGATCCGGCCACCTGGCCGAGGCTGAAACCCATCGGACAGCCGTTGGCCGGGCATGTCCTTTCACCCTTGTCGCTTGCCTTTTCGCCGGACGGGAAGGTGCTGGCCTCCGGGGCCAATGACGGGACGATCCGGCTGTGGGATCTCGCCGCGGTCGATCGCTTTGTCGCACGGACGATCGTGCCCTATGCCTGCCGCAGTACGGGCGGTGGGCTGGATGCGTCGTCGTGGCGGTACTACCTGCCGGGAGTGCGCTTTCGCGACATCTGCTCGCCGTGACGGCGCTCGACCGGCGCACACCCACCCGGTGCGCACTCATCCGACGAAGGGCCGCTCTGCCGAACATGCTGTAATGCGGCCTCGGCCGAGGCCGCCGAAGCCGCCGTCTGGCGGGCACACCATTCGCTGCGGGTGATGGCATAGACGTTGCTGGCGCGCCAGGGGCCGACGTCGGCGACACCGCGGAAGGTCATGCCGAGGCGGTGGGCGATGCTGTTCATGCCCACGTTCTCCCGGTGCGTCGAGGTGATCATTTCGTCGACGGGGAGTCGTTCGAAACCGAAGTCCAGGGAGGCGCGGATCGCCTCGGTGCCAAGGCCCATCCCCCAGTGGTCGCGGCGGATGGACACAGCGACCTCGATGCCGGGCCAGCCCTGCGCTATGTAGGAACCAGCGCGGCCGAGAAACTCGCCGCTGCCGCGTTCCTCGACCGCCCACATGCCATGGCCGCGCAGCGCCCACATGCCGATGAGGTGGGTGACCAGACGTTCGGTGGCGTCCACCCCGAAGGGGCCGTCAAGATAACGCATGGTTTCCGGGTCGGCGTTCATCGCCGCGTACGGAGAGAGATCCTCGGGCCGCCAGCCCCGCAGGATCAGCCGCGAGGTGACGACGGTGGGTATGTCGCAGCGACTCGGCACCCCGTAGGTCAGCGTCATGAAACGATGGTCCGCCTGCCGGAGCCGGCGGGGAAGCACCCGGGCGAAGATATACCCGGGAGTGCCGCCGGATTCCGTCCGAATATTCCGGATCGTGTTACCCCGACCGACCCGTTTCTGACGCAAAGCAAGCTCGCGCGGCGCATGGTGGTGGCCTGCGTCGCGCGGGCGGTAGTGCCGGAGGAGGATCGGGCGGTCATCCGGAGACCGGCCGACCCTCGTCCGGAGCCAGGAAAGCCCGGGGCCAGAAAAGTTAAGACCCGGAAAAGTCAAGACCCCGGAGAGTCACGGGACCAAGTGCCCCTGGCGATTACGGGGTTGTGTGTGATTGCGGGATCGGTGGATCAGCTGCCGGCGGAGACCCTGGTCAGGGTCGGCTTGAGCCGGTCAAGCTGCCACGGGATGTTCAGGATGGTCGGGTTGTTGACCACACCGGCGGTGAACGCGTCGACCTGCAGAACGCGGCCCTCCCGGACTCCGGGGATGTCGGCGAACAGCTTGTTCGCGTTCATCTCGGTTTTCAGTGCGGGGGTGGCGTAGCCGATGAGCACGAAGTCGGCGTCGAGAGCGTCGAGTTTCTCCATGCTGAGCGAGCGGTCCTTGACGTTCGCCGTCACCCCCGGGGCGAGTGTGAGGCCGAGGTCGGAGTAGAGCTGGACGGAGACGGTCTCCGGGTCGTCGATGACCGCGAGGCCACCCGGCTCGTAGTAGTACGAGTAGCTGAACGTCCTGCCCGCGAGGCCCGGCAGGCCGGACTTCACCCCGTCGATGACCTTCTGGGTGGCGGCGATGGCCTTCTGGACGTCTGCCTCTCGGCCGACGGCCCTGCCGATCAGGGTGCTGTTCTCCTGCCAGGTCGCGATCCCGGCATCCTCGGTGTAGCCGACGGTGGGCGCAATCCTGGACAGCCGGTCGTAGTAGTCGGCCAGGTTGTAGAAGTTCGTCGCAAGAATCAGGTCGGGGTGCAGCCCGGCGATCTGCTCGAGGTTGAGGTCACCGCTGACCTCGAGACCGGTGCTCTTGGACAGGTCGAGCTTGCCCTTCAACCAGGGGAAATCGCCGTCCGCGCCGTAGCCGTCCTTCGCATGGGCGATCGGCGTGATGCCGAGCGTGGCGAGGGTGTCCTCTTCAAAGCTCAGGGCGATGATGCGCCTGGGTGCGGACCTGATGGTCGTGCTGCCGAACTTGTTCGTCAACGTGACCGGGAAGGTACCCGGTGACGTACCCGCCGAGGCCGTCCCGCCATCCTCGCTGCCGCTGCTACTGCCACAGCCGGCCGCAATGGCCAGAGCCGCGATCGCCATCCACAACGCGGCAAGAACCTTTGCTTTCTTTCGCACTGCTGTCTCGTTTCCTTTTGTCGCGAGCGCGCGGCCGCGGTCGGAGGACTGTGGTCGGAGGACTGTGGTCGGAGGACTGCGGTCGGAGGACTGGGCAGATCGCGGTCAGGTCGGCATCAGGGCCCGACGATCGACTTTTCCTCCGGGGGTGACCGGCAGCGTGTCGAGCACCCTGACCGCGCTCGGCACCATGTACTGGGGCAGCAGCCGGGCGCAGTGGGCCAGCACGTCGTCAGCCAGCACGGCGGCGGCGTCCTCGGTGGCCTCGGTGGCCTCGGTGGCCTCGGTGCCGGGAACGACGAAGGCGAGCAGGTGGGGAGCGGCGCCCTCGCGGGAGAGCACCACCGCCGCGCGGCGGACCCGGGGGTGGGTGGCCAGCGCCGCCTCGACCTCCTCCAGCTCCAGGCGCATCCCGCGGACCTTCACCTGGTTGTCGGCGCGGCCGACGAACTCGAGCCACCCGGCGCTGTTCCAGCGGGCGAGATCCCCGGTCCGGTACATCCGGGTGCTGTCGGTGGCAAACGGGTTCGCGACGAACCGCGCCGCGGTCAGCCCGCCGTTGTGGACATATCCCCGTCCGAGCAGGAAGCCGGCGACGTAGAGTTCACCGACCTCGCCGTCCGGCACGGCAGTGAGGCCCTCGTCGAGGACGTGCAGCTGGGTGTGCGGGTTCGGCCGTCCGATCGACGCGGCCAGCCGCGCGGCCGAATCCCGGTAGACGACGTGTGAGACGCCGATCGTGGTCTCGGCCGGGCCGTAGCCGTGGTGGAGCGCGGTGTCGAGCTGTTCCCGGAACCGGGTGAACAGCGCAGGTGAGAGCACCTCCCCGCCGCACCAGACGTGGCGTAGCGAGTCGAGGTCGGTGGTGTCCTGCGCGGCTTCGAGCAGAACATCCAGCATCGACGAGACGAGGTAGACGAAGGTGATCTGTTCGTCGGCGATGAGGTCGAGCAGGTAGCCCGGGTCGAGCTCGCCGTCCGGCTCGGCGACGACGAGCCGGCCGCCACTGACCAGCGGCAGCAGGATCTCGTTGATCGAGATGTCGAACGACAGCGGGGCCTTGAACAGGGCGGCGTCCTGCGGGCCGAAGTCGAACAGGTCCTCGATCTGCCAGCGCAGCCGCTCGGCGATCGCGTCGTGGCGGATCATCGCGCCCTTGGGCGCTCCGGTCGATCCGGAGGTGAACATGATGTAGGCGAGCCCGTCGCCCGGGATCGGCAGGTCCAGCGGCGCGGCCGACTCGTCGCCGAACGCCCAGGCCGCCAGTTCCACCACGACGCCCGGCACCCCGTCGACCTCGACCGCCCCGCCACCGGCGGTAGCGCCGCCAGCAGAAGCAGCGCCAGCATCCGCGGTCGTGATGACGAGGCGGGTGTGTGCGTCGGTGAGCACCCGGCGGCGGCGCTGCTCGGGCCAGGCGGGTTCGACGGGGACGAAGGCGCCGCCGGCGACCACGGCGGCGAGCACCGCGACGACCATCTCGGCCGAGCGGGCGAGCCGGATACCGACGACGTCCTCCGGGCCGAGGCCGCGGGCGCGCAGGGCGCGGGCCAGCTGGAACACCCGCGTGCCGAGCTCGGCATAGGTGAGCCGGACCGTCTGTTCGCCGGTGGACGGCGCGACCAGTGCCGGTTCGTCGGCGCGGCGGCGCACCTGGTCGGCGAACATCGCGACGACGGTCGTGGTGGAGCGGGGTGCGCTGTAGTCGTTCCAGTAGGCCAGGGTCTCCGGCCCGCCGGCAGCGGCACCCGCCCCCGCGGCGTCGGCCCTGGTCATGGAGCGGAGCCCTTGACGCTCAGCTGCACAGCCACTCCCCTCTGTTCCACGTCGGCGTCGGCGGTGGCAGCGTCCGCGCCGCGGACCGTCCCGCGCGCCGGACACCGACCCAGACCACACCGCCTGCCTCTGAGCAGCACGTTTCCAGGGCGACGTCCCAGACAGAGGCGGTCGAAGGGGACGCTAGCAAGTAAGGTTTACCTATGCAAGGAAACCTTACCTAACATCCCTGTCCGGAGATGTGGTTACCTTCCGTACTAGCCAGGACGGCACCGGCAGGGCAGGACGGCGAGGGCGGGCACGACAGCGCGGGCGGAGCGGATCGGGACCGGCGGGGGACGCGAGGCCGGCCCCCAGGCCGGATCAGAAGCGGGCGTACATCTCGTCGGGGATGATCGGCTGGTGGTAGGTGCAGGAGCCGGACAGCACCGTGGAGCCGTGCAGCCTGGACCTGGGGATCAGAATCTTGTCGCCGTCACTGAGCGAGATCTTGTGGGTGACGTTGTTCCAGAAGTGCATGTCCCCGGATTCGATCATCACCAGGCGGTGCTCGTCGTGGACGTGGGTCGTGGACGTCTCGTCGCAGGACTCGACGAAGGTGTCCAGATCGACCTCGATCCGCTCGTTGGCCAGGTAGGCGTTGATCGCCTCGGCCCTGGCCTTGTGCTCATCGATCGCGTCCGCCCAGGCGAGCTGCTCGGCGAGATCCCGGTCGTGGCGGCGGGCGAGATGGGCGGCGTCGGCGAACCCGCCGTGGAAGGCCCGCACCGCGTCCTCACCCCCCACCGTCAGCAGCGGGGCGAGCAGGGCGTTCACCAGCTCGTCCAGCGCCGCGGGTGTCACCGCCGGCGCCCCGTCCGGGGTGAACAGGGCCGGGCGGGTACCGAAGGCCTCCTCCACCGCGTCGGCCCAGACCCCGGCGACAGCGGCATCGTCGATGCGCTGGTGGACGTAGGCGCCGAGCAGTTCGGCATGCCGTTCGGGCGCACGGGACAGCTGGTGCAGGTGGTTGCCCCGGGCCAGGGAGGTGTTCAGGTAGAGCTGCCAGTAGGCGCCGACCGTCGTGGTGAGCCCGGCGGAGGCGAGCAGTGCCGCCCAGGCCGGCCCGTCGCTCGCCCAGCGGCGGTAGTCGTCGAGCAGCAGGGCCCGCGCGGACGGCTGGGCGAGGTCGTACTCGCCGAGCGCCGCCCGGGCGGTCGCGTTGCGCGTGGCCGGCAGGTAGGCGGCCAGCTGCAGCAACGCGAACGTCGTCGCCTCCCGCCGGTCGCGGGTGCCGCGCAGCACGACGAACGCGTCCCCCGGATGGTCGCGGCGCTGCTCCCAGTAGCCGTGCAGCTCGGCGCGCACCGCGTCGAGCGTGGTCGTCGCCAGGTCGGGTCGCTGCGGTTCGAGGAACGAGAACAGATGGCGTTCGAGCACCGGACGGGCCAGGGCGCCGCGCAGCCGGTTGTCCGGGTGGTAGAAGTCGGCGGCATCCCGGTCGGCGGCATCGCTGCGCCGCGCCGGCAGGTAGAGCAGGTCGGCGTCGTAGATGTTGCGCAGCATCCGGTGGCCGAGCAGGCCGGAGAGCTTCAGCAGCTGGTCGCCGCGCAGCGGTGCGGCGTAGTTCAGCCAGGTCAGGTCCGCCGGGCGGACGGGCCGCCGGCACGGGTTGCCCTCGGTGGTCAGCTCCTCCCACTGCGCCGCCCGAAACGCCGGGTTGGTCGCGAACGACCGGACCAGCGCATGCGCGTCGGACCCGTGCTGGGCCGCGATCACCTGGCCGGCCAGGTCAGCCGGATCCGGCGCCGGAGCGACCGGAGGTGGGTCGGCGGCCAGGGGGGTGGTCGGATCGGGCAGGGTCGTGGCGTTGTCGGCCGTCATCAGATCCTCTTCCGGCGGGGGTGGTTTCCGGCGGGGGCGCCGGTTGCGGCCGCCGGGTTGGCGCCCAGGCAGCGGGCGAGATCCTCGACGGTGGTGTGTGCGTACAGCTCGGCGAGTCGGACCCGGCGGCCGAGTTCACGGCCGAGCCGGGCCTGGACCTGGGGGAGCAGCAGCGAGTGGCCGCCGAGGGCGAAGAAGTCGTCCCGGGCACCGACCCGGGTGGCGTCGAGCACCTGGGACCAGACGTCGGCGATCTGCCGCTGCAGGCCGGGGGCGGGCTCGACGTGCTCGGTGCGGGCCCCGGACGTCGGCGGCAGACCCGCGGCGGCCACGAACACGTCCGGCACCATGTGTCCCGGCAGCCGCCGTTCGAGCCATTCCCGCAGGTCCGCTGCATCCGGCAGGACGGCGGCGGTGGGGTCGGGCGTCCAGTAGGCGCGCAGTTCGTCGCCGCCCGACTCGTCGGCTCCGAGGCCACTGCCAGCGCCGCTGGCGGCGCCGCCACCGTGGGTGAGCACAACGACGGCCTGGCGCACACCGGGATGACGGCCGAGCACGTGCTCGATCTCGGCGAGCTCGACCCGGAAGCCGCGGATCTTCACCTGGGTGTCGGCGCGGCCCAGGAACTCGATCTCCCCGTCGGCGCGGAAACGGGCCAGGTCGCCGGTGGCGTACATCCGGCTGCCCGGCGCCGTGCCGAACGGGTCGGGGACGAACCGGTCGGCGGTGCGGCGCGGGTCGCCGAGGTAGCCACGGGCCAGGGGCAAGCCGCTGACGAACAGCTCGCCGACCATGCCGACCGGCACCGGGTGGTAGTCGGCGTCGAGGACCCGCAGCTGGGTGTTCGGGTTCGGCCGTCCGATCGTCACATGGGCCGCTGCCGTCGCCGGTTCGAACACCCGGCAGGACACGCCGATCGTCGCCTCGGCGGGCCCGTAGCCGTGGAACATCCAGGCGTTCCATCGTTCGCGGAAGCGGCGGTAGAGCTCGTCGTCCATCGTCTCGCCGCCGCACCAGACGTAGCGCAGCGACCGTCCCGCCGCCGCTGCGCCCGGATGGTCGAGCATCGCCTCGAGCATGGACGTCGCGACATAGCAGAACGTGACCGCATGTGCGCGAACGATCTCCAGCAGCGCACCGGGATCGCTTTCCGCTCCCGGCGGGGCGACGACGAGGCGGGCCCCGGCGACCAGCGGCAGGAAGATCTCGTTGATCGAGATGTCAAGGCCGAGCGGCGCGCGGTGCAGCACGACGTCGTCCCCGGTCAGCCGGAGCAGGTCGACCTGCCAGCGCAGCCGGTTGCAGATCGCCTGATGCCGGATCATCACCCCCTTCGGTTCCCCCGTCGATCCCGAGGTGAAGGTGACGTACGCCAGGTTCTCCAGGTCGACGCCCGGCTCGGCGTCCACATCCGCGTCCCCGTCGGAGCCGGCGATCACGGTGTTCCGCGGAACCGTTTCCGTCCGGGCGGCACCATCGGCACCATCGGCACCATCGGCATTGTCGGCATTGTCGGGACGGTCGAGTCGGCCGGTGAGGTCGAGTCGCAGGACGGCGGCGGGCGCACCGGCGAAGGCCGGGGTGTCCGCGGCGGTGATGACGGCCGTGATCTCGGCGTTCTGCGCGACCTCGGCGATCCGGCGCGCCGGCCAGGACGGCTCCAGGGGGACGAAGGCACCGCCGGCCCGCAGGACGCCGAGCAACGCGACGATCAGCGCGGCCGACCGTGGCACGCACACTCCGACAGTCGTCTCGGGGCCGACCCCGGTGTCACGCAGCACCGCGGCCACCGCCTCGGCCCGCCGTCCGAGCTCGGCATAGGTGAGCATGACGGCCGCGCCTGGCAGCGCGCAGCCCGCCGGGACTGTGACGCCAGGGACTGTGACGCCAGGGGCTGTGACGCCAGGCGCGACCACGGCGACGGCGTTCGGGGTTCGGCGGGTCTGGTCGGCGACGAGGGCGGTGAGCGAGCGGTCGACCAGCGGGTCCGCCCGTCCACTGGGCCATTCGTCGACGACCAGGTGACGTTCGGCGGCGGTCATCGTGTCGAGTTCACCGAGGACGGCTGCGGCGTCGATCTGCTCGCACAGCCGGGCGAGGCGGCCGGCGAACCGTTCGGCGTCGGCGGCCGCGAACACACCGGTGTCGACGACGGCGGTCAGCGTGACGGTGCCGGGCGTGCCGGGCGTGCCGGGCGCGGCGTTGCCGTCGTCCTCGGCGAGCAGGGCCAGCGGCAGGCCGGCGCCGCCGGTGCGCAGCCGCAGCGGTTCGACGTGCAGACCCTCGAGGGTGACCTCCCCGGGCAGCCGGGGCTGGTAGCCGACCAGCACGTCGACGAGTCCCCCACCGGCCGCGGTGCCGAGGGCGGCGGTGCCGCGGGCGGCGGCGGACACCAGGCGCCCGGCCGAGGAGCCGAATCCGGCGGTCTCGCCGCGCACCGCGCGGACCACCTCGTCGAACGGGGCGTCCCCGTGAGCCCGGGCGGCCCGGGCGCGCTCGCGGACCACGTCCACCAGATCGCCGAAGGTCTGTTGGGCGTCCACCCGGGTGCGCAGCACGACGAGGTTGTCGAAGTTGCCAGCGACATCGGCGGACCCGGACCGGTCGCGGCCCGGCAGGCAGGTGCCGACGGCGATGTCCGACTGGCCGGTGCACCGGTGCGCCAGGACGATCCCGGCGGCGAGCAGCACCTCGGACAGTTCGGTCCCGCGGGCGGCGGCCAGGGCCCGCAGCCGCCCGGTGACCTCGGGGGTGAGGGTCACCCGGTGCTGCACCGTGACGCGCCCGCCCGCCGCCACCCCGCCCACATCGGTCGGGCCGATCGGGCCGGTCCCACTGACTGCGGGTGATCCGCCGGCGAGGGCGGGGACGAGCGGAGGCGGCGGCGGGGAGAGCTCCTCGCGCCACCAGGAAAGCTGGTCGGCGACCTCCGCACGCCGCTCGGCGGTGGCCGCCCACCGGGCGTGGTCGACGTACTGGGCCGACGGCGGGCCGAGCTCGGCCCGCCGGGCCTGGCACCGGGCCGCGTAGCCGGCGGCGAGGTCGGTGAGCAGAATCTCGAAGCTGGGTTCGTCACCGGCGATCCGGGCCAGCACCAGCTGCAGGACATGGTCGTTCGGGCCGACCCGGACGAGCTGGGCACGCAGCGGAATCTCGTCGGTGATCTCGATCGGATTCTGCTCGAACGCGGCCAGCACCGCCCGCAGCGCCCCCTCGTCCGTCGGGTCGATGAGGTCGATCGGGTCAACCTGGGCGGTGGCGTCCAGTGGGGCACCGGCTGCCGCGGCAGCCCGCAGGTCGACGGAAAGGTCACGGATGGTGACGGTCAGCAGGTCGACGCCGAGCCGGGTGAGGGTGAGCGCCGTCGGCTCCCCCACCGCGTCCGGCGGGTAGACGGTGCGCAGGATCTCGTGCCGGTCGACGACGTCATGCAGCGCGGCGGTGAGGGCGACGACGTCCAGCGGCCCGGTCAGGCGCAGGCCGAGCGTCAGATGATGGGTGTGGCCGGTCGGGTCGAGCTGGTGCAGGAACCAGAACCGGCGTTGGGCGCCCGACAGCGGCGCCCGGTCCGGCCGGGATGTGCCGTCCGGCGGCGACACGGAGTGGGGCGGGTTCGCGACCATCGCCAGGGTTTCCCTTCGGTTTCACGATGACCGTGTCTCACGGTGAACATGCACGGGGTGGCGCCCCGGCCGTCAGGCGGAGGGGGCCGAGACCGATGCGCGTTCGATGGTCGTCATGGGCAGTAGCGGCTGGCCGCCGGCGCCGGCGCCGGCGCGGGTTCCGGTGTCCCTGACCGTGGCGTCCGCCGCGCCGGCCATCCGGCGGCGCAGGCTGCGTGGGCGCAGGTCCGACCAGGTCGCCGCGATGCTGTCCAGGCACTGTTCCCGCGTTCCGGTGACGGACGTGTCGAACCAGCCGAGCGCGTTGGCCCGTCCCGCCGGCCACACCGAGTACTGCTGCTCGGCGTTGACGACCACCGTGAAAAGCCGGGCGGACGGCTCCGCTCCGGCCGTCACCCCCACACCCGCCGTGGACGTGGCCAGCGGCACGGACGTCGGCACCGCGGCCGGCCGTGCGGTCACCTGCACGGGTCTGGTCACACCGGCCGGACGGCGGCTGGCGAGGAAGGGGCAGCCGTCGGCGACCGTTGCGTCGTCGCGCAGGAAGTACTGCTTCCACTCCCGGTTCGCCGGGTCGCCGAACGCGCCGAGCAACGGGGTCGAGTCGACCTCGTCCATCGTGCGCAGCCGTGCGCGGATCGTCCGGCGGGCGGCCGCACCGCGTGGGGTGTGGGGCTCGAGGCCCTCGAAGACCCAGCGCGGCTGGAAGGTGATGGTGAAGACCGGGCTGCTCCGGCTGCGCAGCCGCTGGTGGGCCGGCGTGTTGCAGACGACGAAGAGCTGGGAGCCGCGGAAGCTGAACTCCCAGCCGGCATCGTCGGTGTCGGTCGGGACGTCCAACGGCCAGGGTTCGCCGTCCCCGTCGTGCAGGTACTGCAGCAGCGACCAGAACCGCTGCTCGTAGGCGAGGATGTCGCGGGCCCGCGCCTTGTCCAGCACCCGCGCCGCCTCGTCCCGGGCCCCGTCCCGGGCCTCGTCCCGGCCGGAGCCGAAGAACACGACCAGCGACGTGTTGCGCGAGATCCCCTGGTAGACGGCCAGGTAGGTGGCCAGGATGTCCGGCAGGACCGACCAGGTCCGGGAGTCGTCGAGGTCGTCGACGAAGCCGAACCGCAGGCCGCCGCGGTTGGCCGCGGCCACGGCGAACACGCAGGGGAACAGCTCGTCGGTGGACGTCAGCGTGTCGATCATCGTGCGGACGCAGTCGGTGCCCCAGCTGGGCAGCGGTCCGAGGGTCAGATCCTGGACGGACTCACGGTAGGCGTCGGACGAGCTGGCCATGGTCTCCCCCAGGGATCGCGTCGGATCTGGCACTGGTTCTCTCTCTTCGGACTCATCGGCCTCTTCGGCCTCATCGGCTGGCAGGTCAGGGCGCGGGCGGTGCCGTCCCCAGGCGGCCGGCGCGGTCGGCGAGAGCGTCGAGGGCCCGCTGCCAGGCGGCGGCCAGAGCGGACACGACGGCGGCCGGCGGTGCGCCGTCGCCGGTGGTCCACCGGGCGGTGAGCTCGGGGCCGTCCGGACCGTCGAGGACCCGCACGATCAGGCTCAGCGGGAACGGGTCGGGCTGGTCCGCGTTCCAGTCGGCGAACAGCGCCTCGTCCTCGGCCGCGACCGACCAGTCGGTGACCTGGCCGCGGGTCAGCCGCCCCACGTAGTTCAGGTAGATCGTGGGAGCCGCCGCGGTCGCGAGCTGGGGCGCCGTGCGCGGGTTGAGGTAGCGCAGCATGCTGTAGTCGGTCCCGCCGTCGGGGATCTGCGCCATGAGCGCCCGCACCCGCGCGACCGTCCCGTCGAGGTTCTCGTCGCCGTCGTCGGCACCGGACCGTTCAAGCAGGAACGGGTGGATCTCGGCGAGCCAGCCGACCGTCCGGGTCAGATCGGCGTCGTCAACGAGATGCTCCTGGCGGCCGTGTGCCTGCATCGCGACGACGAGCCCCGACCGGCCGGTGGCGTCCGGCCGGGTCTGCTCGGCGACGGCCAGCGACAGCGCCGCGAGCAGCAGCTCGTCCACGCCGATACCGAGCGCGGCCGGCACCGTGGACAGCAGCGCCGTGGCCCGTGCCGGCGGCACGCTCACTGCCACTGCTCCTTCGGACGGCCCAGCCGACCCGGACGACCCGGACGACCCGGACCACCCAGCCGACCCAGCCGGCGGTGGGTCCGGCGCCGCGGGCACGGCGGACGACCAGGTGACCGGGGTGGCACCGGCGAGCAGGTCCTGCCAGAACGGCAGGCGTTCCTCGGTGCGCGGATCGTGGGCCCGGGCGTCGAGACGGCGGGCCCAGTCACCGAACGCGACGGCGACGGGCGCGAGATCCGGGGACGCCCCGGCGCGCAGCGCGGTGACCGCCGTGGCCAGATCCTCGAGCACGACCGGCCAGGACACCCCGTCGATCAGGGCATGGTGGATGATCAGCAGCAGCCGACCGGGCGCCGCGGTGCCCGCGTCCAGCCAGACGGCACGCAGCATCCGGCCGCGGTCCGGGTCGATCTCGGCGTTGGTCGTCGCGGCGAGCCCCGCCAGCATCGCCAGCCCGCTGCGGCTGCCGAAACCGGCATCGTGGCCGGCATCGTGGCCGACGGTTGCGGCGAACTCGGTCGCGTCGACCCGGCGGACCAGGCTGGGCACGTCCACGCTGCCGGGTGCGGCGATCGCCAGCGACCAGGCCGGGCCGCCGTCGGCCCCCGCCCCGGCCACCCGCACCAGCCGGGCCCGCAGGACCTCGTGCCGGTCGATGACCGTGGCGAGCCCCGCGACCAGGGTGTCGAGGTCCAGCCTGGCCGGCGTGCGCAGCAGCACCGGTGAGGTGAACGACGCGAACGCCGGCCGCGACCCGGTCCGCTCGTCGCGTCCCCGCGCGGACTGCAACGCCGGCGTCGGCGGCAGCACCTGCTCACCGCCCGTCCCGGCGCCAGCAGACCCGGTGCCGGCGGAGGTGCCGTTGGCGGAGGTGCCGGCTGCGAACGTGTCCGGGTGGGCGGCGCGTTCCGCGGCGGGAGGAGCGGGACGCGCCGGACGGACGGCGCGGCGACGGGTGACGGTGGCGAGGGTCGCCGGGGTGCGATGGCCGAACAGCTGCCGCGGGGTCACGGTGAACCCGGCGGCGCGGATGCGGGTGACCAGCCGCATCGCGACGATGCTGTCGCCGCCGAGGGCGAAGAAGTCATCGTCGACGCCGACCTCGTCGACCCCAAGCACCGACGCGAACGTCGTGACCAGGACCGACTCGATCTCGTTCGCCGCCGCCCGCCGGCTCGGCGGTCCCTCGACGCCGACACCGGCCTCGGCACCGATCCTGGCCTCGGTCTCTGCCGCAGCGGTCCCAGCGGTGTCGATGGGACGCTCGAGCATCGGTGCGGCGAGCTGCCGGGTGGGGAAGACCACCGGGTGGCCGGCATCGTCGGTGACCTCGAGGGCACCGATCGGTGCGGTGGGGGCGTCGGCCAGTGCGGCGAGCAGGTGGCGCAGGCAGGCGGCGAGCCGCTCGGCGGTGGCGCGGTCGAACAGGTCGTCGCTGTAGGCGACGCCGATGGTCAGGCCGCCACCGGCGTCCGGGTGCCGCTCGACGACGTCGAAGGACAGGTCGAACTTCGCGGTGGCCCGGCGCACCGGCTCGGGCTGGCCGATCGCGGCGGCGAGGTCCAGCCCGTCCGCGACGTCGGACGCCGCCAGATAGACGATCATCACCTGGAACAGGGGGTGCCGGGCCAGCAGCCGCGGCGGGTTGACCGCATCCACCACCCGGTCGAACGGCAGGTCCTGGTGGTCGAGGGCGGCCAGGTCAGCGGCCCGGACCCGGCCGAGCAGGTCGGCGAACGACGGGTCGCCGGACAGGTCCGTGCGCAGCACCAGGGTGTTGAGGAAGAACCCGACCAGGTCGTCCAGGGCGGCGTCGACCCGGCCGGAGACGGGTGTGCCGATCGGCACGTCGACGCCCGCGCCCAGCCGGTGCAGCAGCGTCGCGACCGCGCTGCGCACGACCATGAACAGGCTCGCGTCATGCTCCCGGCCGAGGGCACGCAGCGCCGTGACCAGGTCCGCGTCGATGGATGCCGTGACGATCCCGCCGGCGTGGGTCGGCTCGTCGGGGCGCGGCCGGTCGGTGGGCAGCGCAAGCTCGACGGGCAGGCCGGCCAGCGTGGCCCGCCAGAACCGCCGGGACACCGCCGCCGGGCTGGTCGGGTCGGACTCGTCTCCGAGCAGGTCACGCTGCCACAGCGCGTAGTCGGCGTACTGGACGGGCAGCGGCGCCCAGTCCGGGGCGCCGCCGGCAGCCCGGGCCCGGTAGGCCGTCGACAGGTCACGCGAGAGCGGCAGGTCGGAGCCCTCGTCCGCGGCGATGTGGTGGATGAGCAGCTGGGCGAGGTGCAGCGTCGGCGTGCGGCGCACGACGGTCACCCGGATCGGTACCTCCCGTTCGAGGTCGAACGGGTGGGCCGCCGCTGCCACCAGCAGGTCCGCGAGCTCCGAATCCTGCGGCCCGGGCTGAGCCGGCGCCGTCCGGTCGATCACCTCGAACGGGACGTGTACCTGCGCCGGATCGAGGATGCGCTGGACCGGTTCGCCCTCCGGGGCGAGGGCGGGGAACACGGTGCGCAGCGCCTCGTGCCGGGCCACCACATCGTCCACGGCGGTGCGCAGGACGGCGAGGTCAAGCGGGCCGGTCAGTCGCCAGGTGAGCGGGATGTTGTAGGTGGGGCTCGGCCCCTCCAGCTGGCCGAGCACCCACATCCGCTGCTGGGCGTGGGACAGCGGCAGCTGCTGCGGGCGGATGCGGCGACCCACCGCCGGCCGGGCGGCGCCGGCGGTGTCCATCCGACGGGCCAGGCGGGCGACCGTCGGGGCCTCGAAGACCGCCCGGGGGGTGATCTCCACGCCGAAGGTGGCCCGGATCGCCGCGCACAGCCGCATCACCAGCAGCGAGTGGCCGCCGAGGGTGAAGAAGTCGTCGTCGACGCCGACCCGGTCGACGCCGAGGACGGCGGCGAACCGCTCGGCGAGCAGCCCCTCGCGCGCGTCCCGCGGCCGGCGGCCGGCGGTGGACGCGGTGGCGACCGGTTCGGGCAGCGCCGCACGGTCCAGCTTGCCGTTGGTCGTGCGGGGCAGCCGGTCCAGGACGACGACCGCCTGCGGCACCATGTAGCCGGGCAGCACGCGGCTGACATGGTCCCGGGCCGTCTCGCCCAATGCCGTGGCCACGGCGGTCGCCGTCTCGGCGGGTACGACCTCGGCGGCTACGACCTCGGCGGGTACGACATAGCCGACCAGCTGCAGCGCGGGTGGGGCGTCCGGCCGGTGGCAGACCGCGGCCTGGCGGACGTCCGGCGCCGCCTCCAGCGCCCGCTCGATCTCGCCGAGTTCGATGCGCAGGCCTCGCAGCTTGATCTGGTCGTCGCCGCGGCCGAGGAACGCGAGCGAGCCGTCCGGACGGCGGCGGGCGAGGTCCCCGGTGCGGTACATCCGCTCACCCGCGGCGCCGAACGGGTCGGCGACGAACCGGCCCGCACTCAGCTCCGGCCGGCCGAGATAGCCACGGGCCAGGCCCGGCCCGGCCAGGTACAGCTCACCGGGCACTCCGTCGGCGACCGGTTCGAGCGCCGGATCCAGCAGGTAGGCGTGCGTGTTGGCGATCGGCGCCGCCCAGGCCGTCCCGGCTGCCCCGGCGCCGGCTGTACCGGCTGCGTCGCCGGTGCTGTGCCAGCCGTAGGCGTCCACGGAGTACTCGGTCGGGCCGTACAGGTCGTGCACGGCCATCCCGGGGATCGCGCGCAGCTGCTCCCACAGCGGTGGCGGAGTCGCCTCGCCACCGACGAGCAGCACGCCGGGCCGGTGGCCGTCCGGGCGCAGGAAGCCGTTCTTCATCAGTTCCTGCAGGTAGGTCGGGGTCAGGTCGAGCACGTCGACGCGGATCCGCTCGAGGTGGGCGACGAGGGCGGCGGCGTCGCGGGCGGTCCGCTCGTCCACGACGTGTACCTCGTGCCCGGCGAGCAGCCACAGCAGCGGCTCCCACGAGCCGTCGAAGCTGAACGAGGCCGCGTGCAGGACTCGCAGGGCGTCCCGCTCTGGCCCGGCGGCGCGCAGCGCCGGGGCGACGAGGTCGACGGCATGCGAACCGAACAGGTTGGCCAGACCACGGTGGGTACCGACGACCGCCTTCGGCCGTCCGGTCGACCCCGAGGTGTAGATCACGCTGGCCGCGCCGGCCGGCTCCGGGCGCCGCCGGGCCACCCCGAGCGCCGCCGCCGCACCGTC
>NZ_JAMQQG010000158.1 GCF_023716925.1 Frankia sp. R82 | reverse complement strand
GGTCATGCCCACGGTGGTGGTGTACGGACAGTGATGCCGCGTGATCCTGGTTGAAGGTTATGCGGTGAGGGCTTCGGGTGTCACGCTGATCTCGGGTGTGTCGGAGGGATTGTTCGTGGCGTCGACTTTCGCGAGGATTTCCAGGCCGAAGTAGCGGTGGGTTTCGATCCACTCGTCGTGTTGTTCGGCGAGGACCGCGCCGACGAGACGTATGATAGCGTCGCGGTCGGGGAAGATGCCGACGACGTCGGTGCGGCGGCGAATTTCTTTGTTCAGTCTTTCCTGCGGGTTCGACGACCAGATCTGCCGCCAGACCTCCCGCGGGTAGGTGGTGAAAGCGAGTAGGTCAGATTTTGCGCCGGAGAGATGGTCGGCGGCCTTCGGGAGTTTCTCGGATAGTGCTTCGACGACCCGGTCGAACTGCCCGCCGACCTCGTTCGCGTCGGCCTGGTCGAAGACAGTTCTCACGAGCGTGGCGACCCACGGCTGCGATGACTTTGGTGTCATCGTGAGCAAGTCCCGAAGGTAATGAGTCCGACATCTCTGCCACGACGCACCGGGCAGTGTGGAGCCGATCGCGTTGACCAGTCCCCGGTGGGCATCGGAAGTCACCAGCCGTACCCCGGACAGGCCGCGGGCGACCAGGCCGCGGAAGAACGCCAGCCAGCCGGCGCCGTCCTCGCTGCTCACGACGTCGAGGCCGAGGATCTCCCGGTGCCCGTCGCCGTTGACCCCTACGGCAAGCAGGCAGTGCACGTTGATCACACGGCCGTCCTCACGGACCTTCATCGTCAACGCGTCGGCCTGCACGAACCGGTACGGACCGGCGTCCAACGGCCGGGATCGGAACGCCTCGACCTGAGTGTCCAGATGCTTCGCCAGCACCGACACCTGCGACGTCGAGATATGCGCGACCCCGAGCTGTTCGACAAGCTTGTCGACCCGCCGGGTAGATACTCCGAGCAGATACGAGGTGGCGACCACCGAGATCAGTGCCTGCTCGGCGCGGCGGCGCCGGGTCAGCAACCATTCCGGAAAATAGGATCCCTGACGCAGTTTCGGCACGGCCAGCTCGATCGTCCCGGCACGGGTATCCCACTCCCGCGCCCGGTACCCGTTCCGCCGATTCACCCGCTCGGGGGAAATCTCCCCATATTCCGCGTTGCAGATCCCGTCCACCTCGGCGCCCATCAACGCCTCCGCGAACGCCTTCACCATCGACCCCAGCAGGTCCGGACTCGCTGCCATCAACTCCTTGCCGAACCCCTCGGCATCGGTCACAGTCGGACGCACGGCCATCGCGTATCTCCTCATCGAGTTCTTGGCGGTCCTCGAAAAGGATCACGCGGTGGTCGCTCTACGTCACGGACCGCC
>NZ_JAMQQG010000157.1 GCF_023716925.1 Frankia sp. R82 | reverse complement strand
CGGGTCTGTCCAGGTAATGGTGTAACTGTGGTGAATCGGACTACTTGCGGCCAGCGGTGAGTCGCCCGTCGAAGGCGACGTCGAAGGCGTTCAGAGCGCCCTTCCAGCGGATGACCCAGCGCTTGCGGCCCTGCCCGGTGGGGTCGAGGCTCATGACCGCCAGGTAGATGCACTTCAGCGCGGCGGTCTCGTTCGGGAAGTGTCCGCGGGCGCGGACGGCGCGGCGGATCCGGGCGTTGACGCTCTCGATGGCGTTGGTCGAGCAGATCACCCGGCGGATCTCCGCGTCGAAGGCCAGGAACGGGGTGAACTCCGCCCAGGCGTTCTCCCACAACCGCACAATCGCCGGGTACCTGGTGCCCCAGGCCTCGGCGAACTCCAGCCACCGTTCGGTCGCGGCGGCCTCGGTCGGGGCGGTGTAGACCGGCCGCAGAGCCTTCGCGACCGCGTCCCAGTCCTGCCGGGCGGCGTAGCGGAAACTGTTACGCAGCAGGTGGATCACGCAGGTTTGCACCACGGTGCGGGGCCAGACCTGCTCGATCGCGTCGGGCAGGCCCTTCAGCCCGTCGCAGACGGCCATGAGCACGTCCTCGACGCCGCGGTTGCGCAGCTCGGTGCAGACCTGCAACCAGAACTTCGCTCCCTCGCCGCCGTCCCCGACCCACAGGCCGAGGATGTCGCGGGTACCCTCGGCGGTCACGGCCAGGGCGACGTAGACCGGCCGGTTCGCGACCTTCCCGTCCCGGATCTTGACGTTGATCGCGTCGAGGAACACCACCGGATACACCGAGTCCAGAGGCCGGTTCTGCCACTCGATCATGCCATCCATCACCTTCTCGGTGATCGTGGAGATCGTCTGCTTCGAGACCTGCGCGCCGTACACCTCGGCCAGATGCGCGGAGATCTCCCCGGTCGTCAGCCCCTTGGCGGACAGGGACAGCACCAGGTCCTCGACCCCGGACAGCCGCCGCTGCCGCTTACGCACGATGGCCGGCTCGAACGACCCCGCCCGGTCCCGCGGCACATCGATCTCGACCGGTCCCACGTCGGTGAGCACGGTCTTGGACCGGGTGCCGTTGCGGGAGTTCCCGCTGTTCGCTCCGGCCGGATCGTGCCGGTCGTAGCCGAGGTGCTCGGTGAGTTCTCCGTCGAGCGCGGACTCCAGCACGATCTTCGTGAGCTGTGCGAGCAGCCCGCCCTCGCCGGAGAGCTGCACGCCCTGCTCGCGGGCCTGGGCCACCAGCTGCGTGACGAGAGCGGGGTCCAGTCCCGCCGGTGTCGCCTTCGAGATACGGGACCGGTCGACAGGCTCCTGGGTAGACACCTCGGCAGTGTCCGCCATGTCAGTCATGATCGTCATCGGGTGTTCTCCCTGATCAGGGTCACACCGTTACTCGTACAGTCCC
>NZ_JAMQQG010000156.1 GCF_023716925.1 Frankia sp. R82 | reverse complement strand
GCCGCGGCCCGCGCCGGCACGCCGGTGACCCCGGCCGAACCGATCGACCCGGCCGGTGTCGCGGTGCTGCTCGTCTCGGGCGGCACCACCGGCAGGCCGAAGCTCATCGCGCGCACCCACTGGGACTACGCGTACAACGCCGCGGCCAGCGCCCGGCTGTGCGGGCTCACCGGCGACGACGTCTACCTGGTCGCGCTGCCGGCCGCGCACAACTTCCCGCTGGCCTGTCCGGGGCTGCTCGGCGCGTTCGGGGTGGGGGCGAGGGTGGTGCTGGCGCCCGTGCCGAGCCCGGAGATCGCCTTCGAGCTCATCGCCCGGGAACGGGTCACGGTCACCGCCCTCGTCCCGGCCCTCGCCCGGATCTGGGTGACGGCCGCGGGCTGGGAGGGTCCCGACACGACCAGCCTGCGCCTGCTGCAGGTGGGCGGCGCGAAGCTGGACGCGGAGCTGGCCCGCCAGGTCCGCCCGGTGCTCGGCGCCGGCGTCCAGCAGGTGTTCGGCATGGCCGAGGGGCTGCTCAACTACACCCGGCCGGACGACGGCGACGAGATCGCCTGCACCACACAGGGCCGTCCCCTCGCCGAGGCCGACGAGGTCCGCGTCGTCGACGAGCACGGGGTGGACGTCCCCGCCGGTGCGACCGGTGAACTGTGGACCCGCGGGCCCTACACCATCCGCGGCTACTACCGCGCCGCCGAGCACAACGCGACCGCGTTCACCTCGGAGGGCTTCTACCGCACCGGCGACCTGGTGCGGCGCACCCCCGAGGGCAACCTGGTCGTCGAGGGGCGGATCAAGGACGTGATCAACCGGGGTGGGGAGAACATCTCCGCCACCGAACTCGAGGAGCATCTGCTCGCCCATCCCGCGATCGTCCAGGCCGCTGTCGTCGCGACCGCCGACGAGCAGGTCGGCGAGCGCGTGCGGGCCGTGGTCGTGCTCGCCCCCGGCGAGTCGATCGGACTGCGCGTCCTCAGGGCATACCTGCGCGATCGCGGCCTGGCCCGGTTCATGCATCCCGATCTGCTCACGGTCGTGGACGAGTTGCCATTCACCGCCGTCGGAAAGATCGACAAACGCGAGCTGTGCCGCCGACTCGACTAGCCGCCTGCCGCGCCGCCCCGTTCCCCCGCCGCCCGGCTCCCTGCCCCCCGGGCCGAACCCCACCACCTCACCTTCGTCACCCGGCCGGCGACCGCCCCGGGCTGGCTGCCATGCCCGGGGCGGTTCCGCGCCCGGGCCAGCAGCCATGCCCCGGACATCCCGCCGGCCCGCCCGCACATCTCGGAAGGACGTATCCCGTGGCCAGTCCCGACTCCGCGCAGCGCAGGCGTGAGCTGCTCCGCCGCCGGCTCGAAGCGGCGGCGTTGGCGCGTGAGCCGTGACCTCGCCTTTTCCCTGGGACGCGGAATCTATCCCGTCCTGACCGATCTCGCCTTT
>NZ_JAMQQG010000155.1 GCF_023716925.1 Frankia sp. R82 | reverse complement strand
CGGCGGCGGTCGTTTTCGGCGGCGTACAAGTTGCGGATCCTGACCGAGTACGAGGCGGCCCCGGATGGGCAGAAAGGCGCGGTCCTGCGGCGGGAGAGTCTGTACTCGGCGCATATCGTGGAGTGGCGTAAAGCCCGGGAGGCGGGTGCGTTGGCGGGCCTGTCGAAACCGAAGGGCCGCCCGCCGGTCGATGATCGGGACAAGGAGCTGGAGAAGCTCCGGGCCCAGAACGCGAAACTGGAGAAGGAACTGGCGAAGGCCCAGTTCGTGATCGATGTGCAGGGAAAACTTGCCGCGCTCTTGGAGAAACTCTCCGAGGGCGCTCCCGAGGGGAAACCGACGTCGCCGAACACGCCGAACGGCTGACCGAGGAAGCCCTCGACAAGCTGATTCCGAAGGTCGGGGCCGTCGCGGCGTGTCGGGCGGTGGGCCGGTCGCGGGCGACGCATTATCGGCGGCATCGGAAAAGCCCGGCCCCGCCGCGACGGGAACCGATCCCGCACAAGCAGCGCCGGCAGCCGGCGGCCCTGACGGCCGCCGAGCGGGCCCGCGTGTTGGAGGTGCTGCGCTCGCAGCGGTTCGTGGACGCCTCCCCGGACCAGGTGTGGGCGGCGCTGCTGGACGAGGGGGTCTATCTGGCGTCGCCGCGCACGATGTACCGGCTGCTCGCCGAGCACGGCGAGACCGGGGAACGCCGCCGCCAAGCCACCCACCCCGCCCACGTCAAACCCGAACTCGCCGCGGACACACCGAACTCGGTCTGGTCATGGGATATCACAAAGCTCCACGGGCCGAAGAAATGGACCTACTACCATCTGTATGTCATCCTCGACGTGTACAGCCGTTATGTGGTCGGCTGGATGGTCGCCGAAAGGGAATCCGCCGCACTCGCGGAGGATCTCATCACGGCCACCTGCGCGAAACAGCAGGTGTCTCCGGAGCGGCTGACGATCCACGCCGACCGCGGCACGTCCATGACCTCGAAATCCGTCGCGTTGCTCCTCGCGGACCTCGGTGTCACCCGTTCCCATTCCCGGCCGCGGGTGTCGAACGACAACCCGTACAGCGAGGCCCAGTTCAAAACACTCAAATATCGGCCTGGCTATCCCGGGTCGTTCGAGAACCTGCAGGCGGCCCGCGCCTGGTGCCGGCGCTTCTTCGACCACTACAACAACCATCACCGCCATTCCGGGATCGGGATGCTCACCCCGACAGTCGTCCACCACGGCCAGGCCGACAGCGTCCGTCAGGCCCGCGCCCAGGTCCTCGACGCCGCCTACGCCGCCCACCCGGAACGGTTCATCCGCCGCCCCCCGACCCCACCGAAGCTCCCGGCACCCGCCTGGATCAACCGGCCACCCAACGAGGAGCAGCCAGACCCGGAACCGACAAGTAGCTAGTTTTCGAACAACACTGCCTCAAACAGCTTGACGGATTCCG
>NZ_JAMQQG010000154.1 GCF_023716925.1 Frankia sp. R82 | reverse complement strand
CACAGTGTGGATCAACCAGCCCATTCCAAGCCAACCGAGCGACGACCCACTGTCCCAGTTGACTTGACAACTACCGGTCTACCGGTCCCGAAGCCCGCAGCCTCACCGCACTGCTCCAACTCGTCGCGCTGGGCCAGACCATCGCCATGGTCCCACGGTTCGTGACCACGCCCCTGCTCCACGACCTCGTCAGCGTGCCGGTGACCGACGCCCAGCCCCCCACCCTGCTGCTGCCTGGCCCGCCCACAGCACGTCATCAGCCATCGCGGCCCTCGCACGAGCCGCCCGCGCAGCCAGTCCCGGCGCAGAACCCGCCCGCATCACCTGATCAACAAGTCGGTCGAACACGCGACTCTGCCAGTACTGTCCCCGACCTGGCATGCCGCGGTCCCCGTATCGTTGGATCACGGACATGGCTGGCGGCACGTGCCGGCCGCGCGCGGTCCCGAGGAGGTGCGATCGTGGCGACGACCGAGGCGATGCTGGGTGCCCTGGGGTTCACCTGGGACCGGTCCGCCGTACGGCGGAACATTCCACGGTTCTCGGTCGAGCGCGCCGTCTGGCGATTTCACCAGTCGCTGCCGGAGTACGTGTGGGACGCTGCGGTGCTCGAGGGTAACCCGTTCACGTACCCCGAGGTCCAGACGCTCCTGGACGGGATCACCGTTGGCGGGCGGAAGATCAGCGATGAACGTCAGATCCTGAACCTCGCCGAGGCGGCGAACGAGCTCGCCCGGCTCGTCAGGACGGGCGAGTTCCGGCTCTCCAAAGAGATCTCCGACAGGCTCCAGTTCCTGCTCGCCCGGGAGGAGGCACTGGAGTCAGGCCACTTCCGCGGTGAGGGCAAGGAGACTCTCACTCCTGGTGTCAGCCTCGGGCAGCATGGTCGCTACCTGCCGCCCGCTACCGAGCGCGGCGGCGAGAACCTGCGTCGCATCCTCTCGCGGGGCCTGGAATTCCTGTCCACCGAAATCGACGCCGAGTTCGAGCAGGCAATCGCCTATTTTCTCTTCGGCTCCCTTCAGCAGTTCTACTACGACGGCAACAAGCGCACTGCCCGCTACATGATGAACGGTCACCTCATGTCCCAGGGGATGGATGCCATCAGCGTCCCGGCCGCACGCCGCCAGGAGTTCAACACCGAGATGGTGGACTTCTTCCGGCGCAAGGACGGTACGGGCATGTTTGGACTTCTGACATCCTGCCGGCTCGCCGCCGATGACGGGGTCATACCGCCAGGCGGCGACTAGAAAATCATCCGGTCGTCAGCACAGGAAGATCATCGGTGGCCGTGGGCCGGATGCGGAGGCTGCTCATGACACCGATCTTGCCGCCGGCTCGCCGCGCCGATCAAGGCCGCCGTTCGACCGTTCGCAACGACGGAGCGTCAGCCCGGGATCGCGAGGAGCGTCTCAGATCGGTTCGACGACGATGTCAGCGCGGTCGAGTGTGGCGGTGTAGGCGGCTATGC
>NZ_JAMQQG010000153.1 GCF_023716925.1 Frankia sp. R82 | reverse complement strand
GCCGGGCGCGGGGGGGGGGGGGGGGGGGGGGGGGGCCCGGGGGCCGGGGGGCGGCGGGGGCCCACAGCCGCCGACGGGACGACGAAGGCGCCCCGCACGGGATGGTTCCACTGCCCGGATCGCACCAGCCGGCGCAGCTGGCCGCGGGTGAGACCGGCATCGATCGCCTGCCGAAAAGTGATCATTCCGCCCTGGCGGCGAGCCAGTTCCAGGGCCGGATCAAGACCGGGATAGGAGAGGATGACGGGTCGGGTCGGCGAGGTCTGGGCCGAGGGCGAGAAGGTCATGACTGCAGAATCCAACACCGGGCGCCGTCGATCCAGAGGTCGAAAAAATCTGTGGATAACCGTCGGCGGCACCCCGTGGACGACCCGACCACCCGACCATCCAAGCGGGTACGGAGCATTTCCTCGTCGACGCGAAACATAACCGGTATCCGGCTGGGAAACTCGGCGAAAAGGTCGAGATCTGCCCGGCACGGCGAACAGCATCGAGCAGGTGATGTGCGAGGTGGGTACCCCACGCACCCGGCCGTCAGGCGGCCCGGCTCGCCAGCCCCAGGGCATAGTCGAGCCACCACTGGCCTGCACCCGGCCCACCGTTGCAGGCCCCGTCGGACTCACCGGGAACCTTGATCCACAGATACGCGTCCACGCGGGGGTTGCCGGTGGCTGCGGTCGGCGCCACGCCGAGACCGCGTCCGGGCGGGTTGCACCAGGTGTCGTCGGCCGCAGGGCCGCGACCGTTACGGGAGGTGTCGACCACGTAGTGAGCCTGGCCGCCGAGCGCCGCGACGACAGCATCGCCATAGGCGGTCTCGTCCGCCGTCTCGTCGAAGTTGGACACGTTGAGCGCGAACCCGCGGGCCCGGTCCACGCCGGCCAGGCGCAGCCGGGTGGCCATCTCGGCGGCGGAGTGCCAGTCCGCGTGACCGGCGTCGAGGTAGATGTCGGCGCCGGTGGCGGCGAGAGTGTCGACGGCGTAGTTCAGCATTGCGTAGCGGGCCGCGGTCGCCGCCGAGGACAGGCAGTCGATCTGGGCGAGGGCGTCCGGTTCGACGATGACCGCCGCGGCGCCACGCCCGAGCCCGGCGGCGAAGGCGGCGATCCAGGCCCGGTAGGCCGCCTGGTCACCTACCCCACCGGCGGACTGCCCGCCGCCGCAGTCACGTTGCGGAATCGCATAGGCGACGAACACCGGGAGCGCGCCCGCAGCCCGCACAACCTGGGCCCGCGCCGCGACCTGGGTTCGCACCGTGTTCGGATTCGGATCGCCGAACCAGTCGGCATGGGCCTGACCGGCCAGCCGGGACAACGTCTGGGCACTTCCCGGGTCACTCGCCCGCAGGGTGCTCACCGCCCGGGCAGCCGCGCCGTCCGGGTCGACGAACAGGCGGGCGGCGGCAAAGGGGTCCCCTGCCGCGGCGGCCACCGCGGGAGCGGGAGCGGCTGGCGCGGGCGCCGTCGCGCCGGACC
>NZ_JAMQQG010000152.1 GCF_023716925.1 Frankia sp. R82 | reverse complement strand
GACCGGAACCCGGCAGCCGCCGGCGGAGCCGGGCGCACGTCGACCGTCGGCGCGGCCTCCACGGCCGGCACCGGCGTGGAGGGCACGGGCGTGGTCGGCGACGACGCGACGTCGGACGCGGTCCGTCCGGGAGTCGACGACCCGTGGGTCGCAGTACTGGCCGCCAGGGTCGGCGAGACGACCACGGCCGCCGCGTCCGCGCTCACCGTCTCGTGACCACCAGGCAGCCCGGCCATCCCCAGGACAACCGTAACGACCACGACCAGCGCGAACCCGGTCAGGGCGGCAAGCGCACCCCAGGACCGGCCCCTCATCCGGGCACGGGGCCGCCCACCGCGTGCAGCCCTGGCCCAGGCCGCGAGATAGTCCTGCGCAGAGGTCGCCGACCCGGGCCTGCCGTCGGCGACGTCACCCACGGCATCCACGTCCGGTGCCCGCTCGCAGCGGCCTGACGGTGCCGCGTTCGGCGAGGCCATGAGCTCCGTCCCGGCCGGATCCAACGAAGTGGTCACCGCCTCCGAAGTGGTCGCTGCCTCGCCGTTCCCATGCGCGGCCAGATGCGTCCCCAATGTGCCTTAGGTGCACTTTTAGGCTAGTTATCCGGAAACAGAGGTTACCGAAAGCGCCCGATCCAGTCGAGTCCGTCATCAATCGTTCATGTCGACTTTCTGCCCAGGTCACCCGCGCCGCGGGACCCGAGGCGCCGATCCGCTCGACGGAGCGCCGATCCGCTCGACGGAGTTCAACCTCGGGCCGACCACCGCTGGTATCGGTTGGTCTTGCACGGCGAGGTGTACAACTCGCCCGCGCCGTTGCTGTCCAGGCAACGCCGGGTGCCGACGTCCGTCAGGGTCACCGTGCCATCACCGGTGTCGACTGTCCGCCACTGCTGGTTGACCTTGTTCTGGCACACCCGGGTGTATGCCTGCCCCGCCGCGTTGCTGTCCAGGCAGTACCCGGTCGCGATGTTCGTCAGCACGACCGTGCCGTAGCCGAACACCCGCCACCGCTCATGGTCGGAACCGTTGCAGTCGCTGGTGTACGCGAGCTGCCCACCGTTGCTGTCCAGACACAGCCCGGTCGCCAGGTCGGCGAACGACAGCCCGACGGGCTGCGCCGGTTGCGCTGCCGCGGGTGCCTGGGGCTGGGGCTGGGGCTGGGTCGGAGCTGCCGCGGGTTGGGCGGCCGGTGTCATCGGGGCCGGCAATGCGGCACCCGATGACACCGGAAGGTCCACCGGCTGACCTGGCCCACCGGGCCCGACCCGGGCCGGGCCGGCATCGTCGGTGCGCACCGTGACGGGTAGGGCGTCGACCGACGGCGGCTGGACGACGCCCCGCGCGCTCCGAGCCGGCCCGCTTACCGGCGGCGCCACCACGTCCCCGGCCGGCGGACGTTCGGTGCTGTGTCACTGACGTATGTTTGCCACTATCGGTGAAGTGAGATTGCCGGCCAAGGGGAAGGTGCGCTGGTGCCCGATT
>NZ_JAMQQG010000151.1 GCF_023716925.1 Frankia sp. R82 | reverse complement strand
AGACCGATCCCGAACCCGGCGGCTCCGACAACCCCTACGACTACGCCCACCAAGACCCCTACAACACCTACGACCTCAACGGCGATCGGTTCCACTTCAAACGACCGAAGGTGCTTTCCTGGAAAAATGCTGCATGGCTTGGTGGATGGGTATCGTTCGGTGTCTGCGTCGTCGGTTCCGCTGGCGTCTGCATCGGCGCTGGCCTAGCAGCAGCAGCCGTTTCCGCGACTGCATCCAATGGACGGTCAGGTTCCAAGGGAGCCTGGGCAAAGAGTTATGTAACGAACGCAGCGGTCAACACGGCCGGGGGGATTCTTGGTTGGCGGCTGGGTAAAACTGCCATGGGTAGCTGGGGTTTCAAGGCATCCAAGCGCTCGACACGAACGTTGTGGGACCGGTTCGCCGGCTACTCTGCCCATGCACGCCGCCAGGCGTGGGGCGGCTGGGCGTCTCAGGCGCAGCGGGGCGTGGCGTGCTGTCAGACCACCCGATCCTGCCCGTCAAGGCGGCCATAGCGACGTGACATGGACCGAGAAAGAGAATTCGCAGAGCTGGATGGAGCGTAGGTGGTTCGGTCGCACTAATCGCATCAGCGGCTACTTCATTGTGTTATTCAGCTCGATCGTATACCTTTTCTTGACTGCATTTCCTGATTCAGGTGGATCGCCGGGGATGCTGCTTCCATTTCTTGCGGCATTTCCATTCTCTGTCCCCTCCTGGTTATTTTTTGTCAGGCCCGAACTGGCGACAGGTGGATGTGACGTCATCATTCGAAATCCGGTTACCGAAACAAGGATTCCCTGGTCGGAGGTCACATGCTTCGATGGGAATGGAAAGTATCTGGTAGTGGAAACGGCCGATCGTGACTATAAGGTGATGGGTCTCGAGCAGGCGAATATTAGTCGCCTCCGGAAGGAGGCCAGGAATCAGGTGATTGCTGTCGAGCTCGAGGAGATCCGTCGAGACCGAATAGCGAGGTGTCCTGGCGGAAGGGTTGTCACGCGGGTCAAGCCGCCGGAACGAACGGCCGTCGCCTTCTTCTTCTTGATAGGTCTCCTCGGAGTAATCTTGCATTATCTGCCCTGAAGGAGTAGGTGCGATCATCTCGGCGGATGACTGTTCAGGTCGCTCCGTTCGAGGGAGCCGCCCCGGACTCTGCCGGACGGGTGGCCCGGAGGAGAAAATCTCCCGGGCCACCCGTCTGTTGTACACGGGTGGTGTAGGGGACCGGACCGCCGTAACGCTTTCCGTGTCTGCGACCGGCATCAACTGACCCAACAAAATTATATTTCTACGGCATCGAATCCAACCGCAGCAGTCTGTCGAGCTATCCGGATGCGGGGGGTAGTGACGCGGGGAACTGTTCGACGTCGACGACGCCGGCGGTGTTCTCCTTCGGCTACGACCCAGGCCGACCGGCTGACCCCTACCCGTCAAGATGAGGTGAGTCAGGTGATGGTTATCATCTTGTGACCTGGGCGGGTGGGGAGAGGGAGATCGT